>JAFGLD010000020.1 GCA_016928235.1 Anaerolineae bacterium
CCTCAAAATCAGAGATTAGGCATGGTTTTGGGGCTCATTTCGGTAGAACAAAACCGATGTTCCGACTTCTCCGACAAACTGCTAGGGCAGCATCCGGAATGCTTTGAGGGAATGCTCTATGTACTGGTGGATTCCCGCCTGCGCGGGAATGACAAGCCGGTCTGGGAATGACATTTCATCCCGCAAAATGTTCACAAATAATCTCTTTCCATATCACAGCCCCGTATACCATCCCGTAAGTCAAGAAAAAAGATCGAGATGTTTTTTGTAACTGTTCAAGGGGTAGTCCGGCAATGAGATATGAGCCGAGAGATAACATGCCCGGCCTTTTGCTTTGCCCTACCCCCACCCCCTGAATGATTACCCATAATTCTCCAAGACTGCCGGGTGATGCTACAATTAACATGGCTAATGAACTATTCAGTCGCTGATCGTGGCGATTCATCACGGAGTAATTCACCAAAAGGAGAAAGTTGATTGGATTTTTCACCCGCGGCTCTCATCTCCCGTGCTATTGTCTTCCTGGTGGCCATTGCGGTTCACGAGTTTGCCCATGCCTATGTTGCTCATTTAATGGGCGATAACACTGCCAAAGAGCAAGGACGTATGACGCTCAACCCGGCGGCTAATATCAATCTGACGGGTTATTTTATTGGCGTGTTCTTGGGCTTTGCCATTCTTGGCTCTGCGCCGGTCAATCCGTACCGGATGCGCAATCGCCGTTTGGGAATGTTGTTGGCAGTAAGTGCCGGGCCAATATCTAACCTGATCCTGGCTATCTTGTTTGCCATTCCATTCAGGCTGTTCCCTTCGTTGCTCTTTGGTGTGTACGACAGCAGCCCATTGGGGCAAATGATCCCGACAGCAGAGCACATCCTGTTTGATATGGTACAGCTAAACCTGGTGCTGTTTGTGTTCAACTTGCTGCCACTGTATCCATTAGATGGATGGACCGTGATGCTGGCCGCTTTTCCGCCTGAATGGGCTATCTGGTGGCAGCGCAATCAGCAAAACAGCATGTACGTCTTGTTTGGCCTATTTGCACTATCGTTTCTCGGCGCGCGGATGCCTGCTCTCAATGTCCTGGGCTGGCTGATCTCTACCCCGGTCATTTCCATTATGCAGCTTTTGTTCGGGCCATGATCACCCGGCTCAGACAGGGACTCAGGGCGGTTTTTGCCTTTGCGCTCCCGGTGAATTTCGAGGCGGCGGCGGGAGTTCTACCTGAGCCGCTGATGGGCTTATTCCAGCGGATGCGGCGTAGCGAGCAGCTTCACAGCCTGTTGGTGATGCAGACACTCATCGTACGGGGATATACAGAAGTCGATGTGTTGATCGCCGCGCTTCTGCACGACTGTGGCAAGTCGCGCTACCCGTTTACATTACCTGAGCGCATCCTGGTTGTTGGGGCAAAAAAACTGGCCCCACATTTTTTTGCGTCTTGGGCTGCCGGGGAGCCGAGAGGGTGGAAGCGGCCCTTTGTGATCGCCGCGCAGCATCCGGATTGGTCGGCTCAAGATATGGCAGCGGCAGGAGCACCGGCGTTGGCAGTCGCCCTGGCACGGCGTCACCAGGATCGCATTGTGGGTGTTCCTACTTGTGAAGCAGATCGGCTGCTGGTGGCGCTTCAGGCAGCAGATAATGATAATTAGGAAGGGCGAGCTTTTCGTGAACAGTACGTAATGCTTTGTCTGTTTCATGCGTATTTATGAGTGAGTTCCCGGCGGAAAAATCGTTAGCATTTGCGCCAAAGTGGTATACCCATGTCTGACATAATATTCCAACATCATTCCCCCGAAGGGTCTTTTACCCAACACCAGCCACACCGCCGAGCCGTACCTGCCCGGCGGCGACAACGCTATACGCTGCGTTCCATCATCATTGGCATGATTGCGGGTCTGGCTGTTTCCACAATGCTTTTTGGGATGATCGTGGTGGGCGGTTACGGGTACTTTCAGATTCTCGGTCTGATCCTGCCGGGTGTGCACGTCGGGAGTGTGCAACTGGGCGGGATGACGACTGGAAGAGCGGCCGCAAAGATCAATGCCACCTGGAACAACCAAACCGAGATCGTCATTGCGGTTGAAGATCAGGAATGGAAAGCGCCTTTTTCCGACTTTGGGATTGCGCTGGATGCCATGGCGACGGCGCAGCGAGCTGCCAACGTAGGGCACAACGAGACCATCCCTGTCGAAATGGCGGATACCCTGCGCAGTATCTTGCGCGGCTGGCCGATCGAGCCGGTGGTGACATTAGACGCGGAGGTGGCACGCGCCGGTCTGACAAAGTGGGCAGAGACGATCAACGTCCCACCGGTCGATGCCTCTTTGCAGCTCCAGGGTGGCGAGGTGGTGGCTATCCCCGGAAGGACCGGTTATACGCTTGACGTGGAAGCCTCACTGGCGGCACTCAGTACTGATCCCGGCTTCTTGCTCAAGCAAGGTTACCTGCCGTTGGTGCTGGCCCCGATCGCGCCACGTGTTGCGGATGTGAGTGCTGGGGTTGAAGAGGCTAAAAAGCTGTTAGCGACCCCTCTTCAGGTTACTGTCTACGACGCCATCACGGATGAAAGCATCGCGTTTTCTGTGGAGCCTGAGCAGATCGCCGATTGGCTGGTGGTAGAGTCGACTGATAATGGCCCTCATGTGGTTGTCGATGATGCCAAAACCATCACCTATCTATCAGAGATCGATGAGACGTTGAGCGATGGGCGGTTTATCGATCCGGAACGGAATGCCGGGGCGATCTCGCAGGCACTCCTGACCGGGCAGCCGGCCTGGCTGGTGCTCAGCCATCCGGCAACCATCTACGATGTCCAAAGAGGTGATACGCTGACCAGTATTGCCTGGGATCAGGGCATACCGCTCTGGCTGATCATGGGAGCCAATCCAAACCTGGACTTTAATGCTCTTGACTATGGACAAACCGTTTCCATTCCGTCGAGGGATGTTTTGATGCCCCTGCCCATCATCCCCGGCAAACGAATCGTGCTCAGCATCACCGATCAACATTTGTGGGCTTACGAGAACGGCAGTGAAGTGTACAGCTACGTGATCTCCACCGGTATCGACCGCTCGCCAACACAACCGGGGGTTTTTCAGGTGCAGACTCATGAGCTCAATGCTTATGCTTCGATCTGGAATCTGTATATGCCTCACTTCATGGGGATTTACCAGGCCTCGTCAGACTTCTGGAATGGATTCCACGGTCTGCCGACTGCCGTGAGCGGCAACGTGCTGATGTGGGCCGATCAGTTGGGCCGCAAGGCTTCATATGGGTGCATCATTCTCGATCTGGATAATGCGGAGACGCTTTACAATTGGGCGGAGGATGGTGTGGTGGTGGAGATCAGAGAATAGCTACGAAGCGGACACAGATCCGATTCCGATTAACAACAAAGAGAGTAAGATTAGAAATCGAAATTCATACTCAAAGCAGTTATGGTAGCACACGACAATAGTGTGGTTGATGATTTGGGTATGCCATATCCCTCACCCCTGATCTCGCTGATGCTCGATCTTCCTCCTCTCTACGTATGGAGATGGGGGCAGGGGCGAGGTTTTTTTGCGCCAGGCCGGATCGAAAAAATGGTTTACTGTGCTTGAAGGCACCATACCCTGGAAACGGGGATCGAGTCTTGCGCAGCGCTGGTCGCTGAAGCTGCTACGGCTGTGCGGAATTCCATGGCCTTCCATCAGGCGAAAGAGCCGATCATTGAGCAAAGCCGGCTGGAAGAATTTGGGCAGAAGTTGTTGGCGGCGCTAATGGCTGTATAATTCTACATCTTGACGCCTTATATAAAATTGCAAGCATCGGGAATTCGCTGATGACACCCAATCAATCAACCACCTCTCCACACTATCAAACCATCAGGCGAGTGGTCATTGTCATTCCCACCTACAACGAGAAAGAAAATGCCTCTGAGATCATCACGGCGGTCCTGGCAGAGCAAAAACCGGACGATGTTTTTGACCTGCACGTCCTGATCGCCGATTCCCATTCGACCGACGGGACGATCCGAATTGTCGAAGATCTGGCACAAACTAACCCCAGAATACACCTGCTGGATGTCCAGGAACGTGGCATCGGGGTGGGGCTCTACAAAGGGTTTTGCCATGCCATCGACACCCTTGGAGCCGACATCTTATTCGAGATGGATGCGGATTTCCAGCACAACCCGGCCGATATCTCCAGATTCCTGGAGAAGATTGGCGAGGGATACGACCTGGTGGTTGGCTCGCGCTTTGCGCTGGGCAGTGTCAATAAGATGCCCTGGTACCGGCGAATCTTGAGCATCGGCGCCAACCAGGTCATTCGAGTCATGCTCAACCTGCAAACCGTGACCGAGATCACCACCTCCTATCGAGCCTTCACCAAAGATCTGTTCCTTAAAATCGATCCAGCCACCGTCCCCTGGCAAGAACGATCGTTTATCTTCGTGCCCGTCTTTCTGGTGCGGATGATCGAGGCCGGCGCCAACGCCACGGAAATTCCCATGACCATGCATCCTCGCGTCCGCGGCCAATCGAAGATGGTCTATTGGAAATACATTCGAGACATTATATGGTTCTCGATCAAATCAAGGCTCCAGCGATGATTTCAAGCTCGCTCTTGATACCCCTCCTGCTGCGCCTCATGTGCGCGGCGCTGTACGCCGGCGCCGGCATGGGCATCTTCCTGATCTTTCTCAACCGGATGCTGATCCAGATGAAGGACGGCGCCATCAAGGGCCTGGCCACATTTGTCACCTTTGTGATCATCCCTATCGGCGCCGCGCTAATCGGTTTTGCGCTCGGCCCCTCCAACTGGGCACTGTTTCCCGCCCTGCTCATCACCGGCATCTTGATCGGTGAAATCAGGCGGCTGATCATCCGGCGACGCTTCCGGGGAACACCCCCCAACATCATCGAAACGGTTCCTCAATCGCTAAGACGCGCTTTGACCACCACCGACCTGGTTATTGCCAACTACACACTTGCAGTTGATAGCTGGCAGGGCGATCACCTGCGGGTTGCTCATCTGACTGATTTTCATATCGGCGAGAGCCTGCCAATCAGTTACTTCGAAGATGTTATCAAGAGATCTAACGATGCCAGGCCCGATCTCGTCTTTCTCACCGGCGACTTCGTGGCGGGGCGCCACCATGCCTCGATGTTGTCGGGCCTGCTTGCTCATCTACGCAGTCGCTATGGCATTTACGCTGTCCTGGGCAATCACGATTACTGGGCCGGGGCAGATGACATCGCGCAGGCAATCGGCAATTGTGGGATCACCCTCCTCCGAGACATACACTGCCGGGTTCAGATTGATGGCTCGACCAATGTCCTGATCGGCGGGTGCGAAATCCCATGGAGACTAAACAATTGGCAACCACCATCGATCCAACCCGGCGAGTTGGCAATAGCCCTCACGCACACACCAGATAATATCTACCGGTTGAGCAGCGAAGGCTGGCACGCCGTTTTTTCCGGGCATTATCACGGCGGGCAGATACGGTTGCCATACCTGGGCCCGCTCGTCATCCCTTCAATCTACGGGCGACGATTCGATCAGGGGCACTTCATCGTCCGGGGAACACACCTCCTGGTGAGTGCCGGTGTCGGAACAGCCTCGGCCGCCCGAATCTACTGCCCACCCGATATCTTCATCGTTGATATCATAGGCAAAGGATCGACGTTAACCTGAGCCTGTTCTGATTTCGGGACTGCGCCCTACGACAAGATCACGGCAATAAAGCCTGGAGAAAACACATGATCAGAGCATTATGGAATCGGCTTGTGCCTGCTAATCCCAACGCCATCATCCGTGGGCAGACAGGGTTGATCGTCGTCACTTGCCTGGCGCTGGCAGGGGCCACACTGCTGTTGATCCTGACCTGGCTCATCAGCGGCGATCTGCAAATCGAAACAGTCATTGCGGGGTTGGCTTTCTGTTTCATCCTGGCCGTACTCGTTCAGATGGCCCGGATGGGCCGGGTGAGATGTTCTGCCTGGCTGCTGACTCTATTCCTGGAGCTGCTCATCGGTCTGGACGTGCTCGCCTACGGTCTGGGAGAGCCGGGTTCAGCAGCCTTTTTTCTTCCCATACTGTTGGCGGCTTGCGGCTTGAGTTTATGGGCAGGGTTGGGAATCGCGCTTCTTAGCTCGGCGATTGTATGGGGAACGGCCTGGGCCGCTTATGCAGGTTGGTACGGTCCGGAATTCCCCTTTCAGCTTTCTCATCTGACCTTTAATGCGCCAATGTACACGGTTATCTTCTTCATCGCCGCTGTTCTGGTCGGTTGGTGGTCGGACAATCTGGTTCGGCAGGTCTCCAAAGGATCGACACTTCGCGAAAACTAAGACAGATGGGTTGCTGAGACCTCGTAACCGGGGTACCATTGCGCAAAATATTGTTTGAAAGGATGTTCATCATGGTCAAGCACTATTGACTGTGGTAGAGAGTACGCCATACTCCTCACCGGTCCATTCCACTCACGAGGGAAATCGACCTCTCTCTACGGCTTACCTCACCGGACAGCATAAGTAGCTGGGCCGGATCGCGTGCGCCTCCCGACTATCCAAATCACCCATTCATGATCCCACTTGTCATATTTGGATAGGAGATGCATCGTGACACACAAGACTCTCACATTTCTGCGTTGTTTCTACTTCTTCAGCGAGCTTAAATTCTACCATTCCATCGCGCTGATTTACTTTGCCCATGTTACCGGCTCGTGGATGATGGCCGCCAGCATCATCTCGATCACGCAAATCAGTGCCGCGATATTCGAGGTTCCTACCGGGGTGTTTTCCGATTGGGTTGGGCGCCAACGGACTATTGTGCTTGGGGCCAGTTGCGGCGTGTTAGCCGTCACCTCTTATGCAATAGGAGCGAATTACGGGTGGCTGGCATTCGGTGCCATCCTCGAAGGCGCTGCGCGGGCATGCTACAGCGGCAACAATTCGGCCTATCTATATAACATCCTCTCCCAAACCAACAAGATTGACACTTACGCCAATCACTTTGGCAAACTTTATAGTTTGTCGGCGCTGGCAGAGTTGGTGTCGACGCTCATGGGAGGTTTCATGGCTGCCCGCTCTTTCAATGTCCTGATGTGGCTCTCTGTTGCCACTCAGATCGCCGGTCTACTCGTCAGCCTATTGCTCCCCAAAGAGAACAAAACGGCTCCGTCAAGATCGACCTTCCGCCTGCATCTACTCGAAGCCTTAGATGGGTTCCGTCACAATCCTAAACTGCGACTGCTTAGTCTGTCCGTCATCCTGGGAAACGGCATCGGACTGAGCGCCTGGAGTCTGCAACCGGCTGTGTTCAACGCGATCTGGCCGTTATGGGCTGTCGGGGTGGCACGGGCTTTCCAGGCCGCCACAGCCATGCTCGGTGGCTATCTGAGCGGTTCCATTATCAAACGACTGCACGCCAGACGCGTGATCCTGTTTGGATCGATTTATGCCTGGTTGGCGAATATCATCCCGGCGTTGTTTCCCTCGCCGGTTGCCCCGCTTCTGATCGCCTCGTCACCCATACTGGACGGGCCGCAAACCACTGCTATCGAGACACTGCTGCAAGGTGAGTTCTCGGAGCGCCAGCGCGCCACAATGGCTTCGCTGAGCGCATTGGTGGGCAGCCTATTTTACGCCGGGTTCGCCTTCGCCACCGGAGCGGTGGCCGATATCATTGGCCCCATACAAACACTCGTCGTAGTACAACTATTCCTGCTCCCGGTGCTTTTGATTAACTGGCGGCTGGCGCGACTGCTCTAAATTCTGTTGACATTTCCTCATCGTAGAGGCACTTATTTGCAATATGAATGTCAGCAGAACCCGGCAATAATCAGTTAATGGCTGATAGCCAATGGTCGATATCACGAGACCTGCATGGTCGAATTGTTGGCGATTTTAGCGAGTCGGCATATCATTTTGTTAATTTGGAGATTCGATCCAGGCACATGCGGGACAAATGTGCCTCTACCCGTACAGGAGCGTACAAGCATGATTGTCACAACCGCCGAGCTTTTCAAAATCGCCTACAAGAAATTCGCTGTAGGCGCATATAACATCAATAACATGGAGCAGACAATTGGATTGTTTCAGGGCAATATCCAGTCTCAGGCACCCTTCATCGTCCAGATTTCGAGGGGCTCACGCAAGTATGCCGATCCCCATATGCTGGAAGCGATGATCCGGGCAGCGGGAGATATGTTCCCTGATGCCATCTTCGCCGTCCATCTTGATCATGGCGATGAGGAAACCTGCTACAAGTGCATCGATTCCGGTTTTTATAGTTCAGTCATGATCGACGCCTCGCATGAGCCGCTTGAGGAAAACATCGCCATTACCAAGCGCATTGTCGATCGGGCACACGTTAAGGGCATCAGCGTAGAAGCCGAGCTGGGCATGCTGGGCGGTGTCGAGGAGGACATTGCAGTCGATGAAACCAATGCCATGCTGACTGATCCCGATCAGGCTGTTGAGTTTGTGGAGCGAACCGGCTGCGACAGCTTGGCCGTCGCGATCGGAACCAGCCACGGGGCTTACAAGTTCTCAGGTTCACAGGGCATCCACTTCGATCGGCTGGCCGTTATCAATGAGAGACTGCCTGGCTTCCCACTGGTCATGCATGGCTCATCCTCGGTTCCGCAGGCAGAAGTCGAGCGGATCAATGCCGCCGGCGGCAAGCTCGATCCGTCAGCCAAGGGCGTCAATGAAGATGATTTCGCCAAAGCATACCCTCTGGGCGTCACCAAAGTTAACATCGACACCGACGGTCGCCTGGTGTGGACGCGCGTCCACCGCGAGTTCTTCCGTGATACGCCGGAGGGCTTCGACTTCCGCAAGCCGGGTGAGACCTACAAGAAGGAATACGCCGATTTCATCGCCCACAAGAACGGGAAGCTGATGTCGGCAGGCAAACTGGCCGAGGTGCGAGCGGCGCTCGCGAAATAGCAGGTCTTCACGTTTGTCACTCTTCTCCACACCTTGATCTCAAACCCCCTCCCTATCACTTAGCAGTGTTTAAGGGAGGGGGTAGGCGTTACACTTACCGAAATAGCCTGACCGTTAATCCCAAAAACCGCCCGTCAGATAGGCCCAGGTTACAATACTTCCGCATAGCGACATCACTCCCGTTGTCACCGTCGTCATTCCCCATACTAATCTGTTGCGAATACGAGACCACATCAAAATTCCCAACGCTAACATCACAACCAGTGGTGTCACGGTAGAAAGCACGAGTATTCCATTCACAAATACCCCTTCAGGCAGGTTCTCGATCCAGTATTTCTGGCGGATCAAATCAAGATCGCTACGCTCCAGCCCCAGCGGCTCAGGGATATAAACGGACTGAAATAGGAGCATATGTCGAGATCCAAGCCTACATGGCCATTCCTGGCCACCATAAAAGACCTGACAGGTGCCACTAAATTGATCCAATACCTCAGGAGGATGGCGCTGCGCTTGAATCTCCAGTGTCCGTCCGGCTATATCGATAGAACATACTGCTGCCCCTGACTGATCGATATTCTCACATTTCAGATGTCGGCCCGAAATATACACTATGCCTATCTCGCTGTCATATGGACCCAGACCAACTATCCGGATCACTCGGGACAGAGGAGCAGGTGAAGCACTTTGAAGACCAATCGCCACCACCAGCAAGGCCAAAAAGTACAGCAATATACTAACCGTACGCTAAAAGTTCCAATTTGCCCTGAATCCGGAAAAGTGTATATGCTCTGGCTCACAAAAACAGAGGTGAACCA
>JAFGLD010000293.1 GCA_016928235.1 Anaerolineae bacterium
ACCGGGTTTTTCCGTCATCCATTGGCCGTTCTCGGTGAGATAAAAACCCGGTTTCTTCCGGCTTTTCCCACTATTCCGCGTTGAGCCCAAGAAGTTTTTTGCTTAAGTTGATGTTTATGGTGCCATATCCTGTTGATGCTTTCTTTTGGAGACTACATGGTTGCTACCACTACGGCGCTGATCGCCGGCGTCCGATTTAACAAGACCGGTAAGCTTTACCATTTTGATGTGTCCGCCTATCCATACCTGCAAGCAGGCGATTACGTGATCGTCGAGACGACACGGGGCCGGCAGATCGGCCAGATCGCCGAGATTGTGCCGCCGAACAGGCGAAATATGGCCAACCCCAAACCGATCAAAGCCCCGGCGACTGCCCGCGATCTGCTGATGAAGAAGTGGTGGGCTTCTAAAGAGATCCAGATCCTCATCGATTGTCGAGAGGCAGTCGCGGAGATGGACGATCTGAGGGGCGTCAAATTCGTCCAGGCTACTTATAACTACGATGGCAGCATGTTGACCCTGACCTTCACATCGGAGGAAGAAACGGTCAACACCAACCGTTTGCGCAAGCGTCTGGAGCATGATCTGCATACACGCATCGAGATGCGCCGTGTCGGCTCTCGCGACACCGCCAAGATATTGGGGGGATATGGTGCTTGCAGTGGACCACGATGCTGCGCCGTCCACCTGACAGACTTCAGCCCGATATCGATCAAAATGGCCAAGGCCCAGGGTATCTCTTTGAATCCTTCCGAGATCACAGGGATGTGTGGCCGGCTGCGTTGCTGCCTGGTCTATGAATATGAACAGTACGCCGAGGCCCGCCGGAATCTGCCCAAGGTCAATAAGCGGATCGGAACACCCCACGGTGAGGGGAAGGTCATCGAAGTAAACGCCCTCGCCGGCTCGGTAACGGTCATCGTCGAAGACATGCGGTATCAGGTCCTTCAGGAGGATATCCAGCCGGTCGAAGAGCTGCGCGCGATGGCCGCCAAAGCTGCGCAGGTCTGTTCTCGGGGAGCCGACAGCTGTGCCGGCCAAGGGGGCAGACCGGTACAAGAGGATGCTCCACCGCCGCAGCCGCAAGCAAAGCAAGAAGAAGAGGCACAGTCTGAAAAGGCGTCACGCCGTCGCAGGCGTCGACCTCGCCGCCGCAAGTCGAGCGGTGCTCAGTCGTCGTCAAGCTGAGGCCGCCTGATGAGCATCGACTTTGCCGGTGAAGCAATGGCGCTCCAGAGCGAGCTGGTTGAGCGCCGCCGCGACTTTCATCGTCACCCGGAGCCGGCTTTTCAAGAGACACGCACTGCCGGGATCGTGGCAGCCCAGCTCTCTGAGCTGGGCATCGAAGTCCGGCCCGAAATCGGCAGAACCGGCGTAGTAGGACTCCTCGATGGCCATCGTGATGGGCCAACGGTGCTGGTGCGCGCCGACATGGATGCGCTGCCCATCCATGAAGCCGGCCAGTCCGATTACGCTTCGCGAACGCCCGGCGTCATGCACGCCTGTGGGCATGACGGCCACACCAGTATCGGCCTGGCAGTTGCCAGGATATTGAGCAATCACCGCTCCGAGTTCGATGGTCGGATCAAGTTTGTCTTCCAGCCCGCCGAAGAGATCGGCGACGGTGCCGCCGCCATGGTCGCCGACGGTGTCCTGGAAAACCCCCGGCCCGATTTCAGCATCGGCCTTCACCTGTGGAACGAGCTGCCGGTAGGGCAGGTGTCGGTGACACCGGGCCCGTGCATGGCATCGGCCGATGTGTGGCACTGTACGATTACGGGCTATGGCGGGCACGGGGCTCTCCCTCACCTGACCCAGGATCCGATCGTTGCCGCGGCGCAAATCGTCTCCGCGCTCCAGACCATCGTTAGCCGCAATCTCAAGCCGCTGGAGGGTGGCGTTGTCAGCGTGGGCTCGATACACGGTGGGGACGCCTTCAATGTCATCCCGCCCTTGGTGAAACTGGAGGGCACTATCCGAACCTATCAACCGGAGACCCGGCAGATGATCCATCAGCGCCTGGTCGATATCTGTGAGGGGATGGCTGCATCGATGTCTTGCCGAGCCGAGGTCGATATCGCGCTCATGACACCGGCCGTGGTCAACGATCCGGCTGTCGCGGAGCAAATTGCCGCCATTGCCGCTCGCCATGTCGGTGAGCAGAATATCCGCCATGACATCTGTACGATGGGCTCTGAGGACATGTCGCGCCTGATGGAAGATATCCCCGGCTGCTATTTCTTCGTCGGCTCTGCTAACAGCGAGCGCCGGCTCGATTTCCCGCATCACAATCCCCGCTTCGATTTCGATGAGCAGGCGCTCACCATCGGCACGGCCATCCTGGCAGAAGCGGCGGCCAGTCTGGCCGGATATAAACCGTGAGTGTGATGAAATGGAGACCCGCAAATAGATAGAGGGCATTCAGCTCTCACCACTCACCGTTATTTCTCAGGAGATCCAGACCATGACCGACCCAATTGGCATCGACTTTATTTTGAAGACCCGTCTGCCTATCTTGGAGACATCCGACCAGGCTAAAGGGCTGCCGCAGCCTCCCATGGAGACCCCAGTTACGCCGTCTCAGGCACTGATCGATCTGCCGTTTCCCGATCGGATTGCTATGCCGCGCAGCGATCTGCGTGATGCTATCGAAGACCGGCATTCCGTGCGTCGGTATGCGGGTGAGCCGCTCACACTGGAAGAGCTGTCTTACCTGCTGTGGTGCACTCAGGGCGTCAAGGCGGTCACCGACCGGCCTGCGACCACCCGCAACGTCCCCTCGGCAGGCGCGCGTCATGCTTTCGAGACCTATCTACTGGCCAACAGCGTCGAGGGTTTGCAGCCCGGACTGTATCGTTTTCTGGCCATCAAACACCAGCTTGCCACCGTTGACCTTGCCAA
This sequence comes from Anaerolineae bacterium, assembly GCA_016928235.1. GTDB lineage: Bacteria > Chloroflexota > Anaerolineae > Aggregatilineales > UBA3940 > JAFGMS01. Next base: position 2,902 of record JAFGLD010000293.1, read on the forward strand.
CGATGTGGCTGAGCGTATCTGTCAGGCCTGCCTGTCGCAAGAACAGATCAAAACGTGCGCCGTGATGTGTATTTGGGCCGCAGTGGCATACCGGATGACATGGCGTTATCCCCAGCGCGGTTATCGATATATCTTTCTGGACGCCGGGCATGTGTGCCAGAACCTCTACCTGTCCGCCGGCTCGATTGGCTGTGGGGTGTGCGCTATCGGCGCGTTTCATGACGAAGAGATCAATACGGTTCTCGGCCTCGACGGGCAGGAGCAGTTCGTGATCTATGGTGCCACTGTAGGCCGGGAACTGTTGGAAGAAAGCTGATGGTGTCCAATTGAGCGCAACTCTTCCGTGTTGTGAAGAATGTCATATCACACATGTGCATTTTGTAACTATTGGCAGGATTATTCAGTGGTTAATATATAGGTGGAGATGAGAGACTAACTTATTCATTGTCTCCTCCTTTGGCAAAAGCTCTCGCTGGGTTTACCCCCTCAAACCCAACGAGAGCTGTTTTTTTGCAGGTAGTCGATGATGTAATGCCCCGCTTCCAGGAACAGTTCCACCACATCCCCAATCTGCTCACCTTCAGCCGACCGCTGACCGTTGATCGAAATATCGGCTGCTTGCGCATCAGGAAGGATAACCCTGGCCGAGGCATTGAACGGAATGGTGATCTCGATGGTTAAGCAGCCGTCATCATCGATGCGCCAGCCGCTTTCGTAGAGTCCTGCCGCCGAGCGGTAGCATGCTTTCGCCCATCGAAGTGACGGATCAGGCTTGGGCGCGATCAGAGCGCAGCGGAAGCCGGTCACGCCGTCATTGCCTGAAGATGGGTTCAACCCGCACATATCGCGGTACATCCACTCGACAATCGAGCCGTAGGCGTAATGGTTGAATGAGTTCATGCCCGTCGAGCTGATCGTGCCGTCGGGGTTGAGGGAGTTCCACCGCTCCCAGAAGGTCGTCGCGCCCAGGTTGACGGCGTACAGCCAGGAGGGGTAATCCTCATTGAGCAGCAGTTGGTAAGCCAGGTCGTTGGCCCCGTTATTCGAAAGCACCCGGCAGAGATACGGCGTGCCGACAAACCCTGTCCGCAGATGCAGCTTGTCTTTGTGCAGCCTGGCGATGAGATCGGCTCTTACGCGCTCTCGATGCTCGTCCGGCGCCAGGTCCATGAACAGCGTCAACACATACCCCGTCTGAGTGGGGATGGCCAGGCGCCCGGTTGGGGTAAAGTATTCTTGCCGGATTGCCGCCTTCACTTCTTCAGACAATCGTCCATATTCATCGGCCTGTGCCTTCCTGCCAAGCACCGCGGCGGCCCTGGCTACCAACCGCGCTGAATAACAATAGAAGGCCGATGAGATAAAGTCTTCGGGCGTGCCGCCAAACCGAGAAGCCGGATCGCTGCCGTCCAGTGCCAGCCAATCGCCAAAGTGCAAGCCTTCCGTCCACAGACGCTTGCCGCCTGATGCCTCATCGACGCTTCTAATGTAATCCACCCAGGCGCGCATACTCTCGAACTGCTGCTCCAGGATGCTTGTGTCGCCATAGAAATCATAGACATTCCATGGAACGATGGTGGCCACGTCGCCCCAGGCGCTGGAGCCGCCGCGGCTCAGGTTGACCATCGGGATAATGTAGGGCACCATGCCACCGGTCTTCGACTGCTCTTTCGCCAGGTCGTAGGTGTATTTAGAGAAGAAGGCGCCAACGTCCATATTGAAGCAGGCCGTGCCGGAGAACATCTGGGTATCGCCGCTCCATCCCAGACGCTCGTCACGCTGTGGGCAGTCGGTGGGAATATCGAGGAAGTTGCCCTTCTGGCCCCACATCGCGTTCTTGTAGAGCTGGTTGACCTTCTCGTTCGATGTCTCGATCTCGCCGGTGATGTTCATCCGCGAATAGACCACGCAGCCGGTGAAATCATCGACGCTCAATTCGCCAACCCAGCCTGAGACTTTGACGTACCTGAAGCCATAGAAGGTGAAGTACGGCTCCGCAATCGCATCGGTGCCATCGGCGATGTAACTATATTCCGCTTTGGCTGTGCGCAGGTTGTCGCGGAAGAAGTTACCCTCTTGCAGCACCTCGCCGAACTGGAGGTGGATGCGGGTGCCTGCCGGCGCGCTCGTCTTGAAGCGCGCCCAGCCAACCATGTTCTGCCCCATATCCAGCACCGTCTCGCCGGCAGGGGTGTGGATCACCGCCACCGGCTTCAGCTCTTCGTTGATGCAAACCGGGAGCGACCGTCTGGCTTCGAGTTTGGCCATGTCGATGTCGATCAGCTTCACATCGAAGGCTTTACCCGGCTGCGCTGTCATCGGGATGCGCGCATCGTACGTCTCGCCGTCGAATATATCGCTTTCGATGACCGGAGAAGGTTGGGCCTTCCAGGAAGGATCGGTGACGACGACCATCTCACTCCCATCTTCCAGAGTAATATGCATCTCACAAATCAGCGCAAATCGATTCCCATAGAACCCCACAACGCCCTTGTCGGCGCCGTAGCGGCCTTTGTACCAGCCGTTGCCCAGCATAACAGAAACCAGGTTTGTCCCAACGGTAAGCTGATCGGCGATATCGAAGGTCTGGTACTGGATCCACTGATCGTAGGCGTTGCAGTAGGGGGTGAAATAGTCGTCCCCGACTTTCGCTCCATTCAGCTCGAAGCGATACAGCCCCAGCCCGCAGATGTAAGCCCGCGCCGCGACAGCTCGCGAAGGAAGATCGAAATATTGGTACAAAATGGGATGGATCTGATTATTCTCGAAATCGGGCGTAATCCACCCAGCCTGCCAGGGTTCGTCCATCTTCGATGTCTCGAACCAGGCGGAGTCGCTTTCGGCGCTTTCCATCTCGCCCCAGACACGTGCTTTCCAGAAGTAGCGGGTGCGCGGCTCCAGCCCGATCGGCGGGCGGTAGGCCAGGCTGTCGATGCCGGGGCCATCGACCTTGCCGCTGTCGAAGATGATGGCGTCGAAGCTGCTGTCATGGCTTACCAAAACTTGAGCAGCCGTCTGTTTCTTATCGTTTGTATCTTCGACGAGCCATGAGAAAGTTGGGGTGTCTATAGCAAACCCCAACGGATTGGTGATGTGGTTGGTTTTGAGATGGGTGATTTTCACGATTTACCTCACGAGTACAGCGTAGTCGTTCTTCAACAATTGCTTGATTCCGCTACCATAGACCGGTGTTGTCTTTTAGCAGGCCCGGATTCTATCCACGAGTTCCACCAATTTCCCTATGTGTCCATTTAGGAAGTTCGTGGATACAATCCCAGTCACAATCAGAATTTCGGAGCAACCCATCAACCCATGTTAAAGAACACCGATATCCACATTCGTGACCCATTCGTGCTGCCGATCCCGGCGGAGAAGAAATATTACCTGTATGGTACCACCGGTCCGCAGGCCTGGACAGACTTTGCCTCAGGTATCGATTATTATACCAGCCCCGATCTGCAAAGCTGGGAAGGCCCTTTCCCGGCCTTCCGGCCACCAGCAGGCTTCTGGGCCGACCGCAACTTTTGGGCACCCGAAGTGCATGTTTACCGTGGACGCTATTACCTTTTCGCCAGCTTCAAGGCCGAAGGTGTCTGCCGGGGAACGCAAATCCTGGCAGCCGATGGCCCCCAGGGGCCCTTTTTGCCAATCAGCGAGGGGCCGGTTACTCCCCGCGATTGGGAGTGCCTGGACGGAACATTGTTCGTCGATGCCCACGACCAGCCCTGGATGGTCTTCTGCCATGAGTGGGTACAGGTGGGCGATGGTGAGATCTGTGCCCTGCGTCTGAGCGATGATCTGGAATCGGCGATAGAGCAACCCCACCTGTTGTTCCACGCCTCTGAGGCCCCCTGGGCTCAAGAGATCACCCGATCGAGGAACAGAAAAGGCTATGTGACCGATGGCCCCTCGCTGCATCGCCTGGCAAGCGGTGAGCTGATCATCCTGTGGTCCAGTCACAGTACGGGTGGGTATACCATCGGAGTGGCGAGATCGACTTCTGGTGAGATTCTAGGCCCGTGGCAGCAAGTGGCAAAGCCGTTGTATGCCGGGGATGGCGGCCACTGCATGGTGTTCCGCACCTTCGATGGGCAACACCGGCTGGCCTTCCACCAACCCGACCCATCTCCCCATGAGCGCCCACATCTCATCCCCCTGCGGGAGACCGAGTCATCGGTGGAGATTGTCGTAAATGGGGATGAGGAATAGAGAATGGAGGTTGAGGGCACTGCCCAAAAGCATCATCGCGATTAATCGACCAACCCGCAACGCAGAGCCAGCACGGCCGCCTGGGTGCGGTCGGCCACGCCCAACTTATCCAGAATCGAGCTGACGTAGTTACGCACGGTCCCCTCAGAGAGATACAGGCGCGCAGCGATATCGGCATTCGACAACCCTGCCCCCACCAGACGCAGGATGTCTTTTTCGCGGTCGGTCAGCGCATCGACCAGGGCGCTGTGGGGACCGGGCGTACCCTGGATCACCTGGGCAAACAGTTTGCCGGCCACAGCAGAATCGACGGGGGTCTTGCCTGCCATCGTATCCTTGATAGCAGCAACCAATGCCTCGCGCTGCGTATCCTTGAGTAAGTACCCCGCGGCTCCGCTCCGAATAGCGTCGAAAACCCATTCGTCGGCATCGTAGGTGGTCAGCACCAGAATTTTTACATCCGGATATTTTTGCCGAATGTGGCGTGTAGCCTGGACGCCATTCATGATCGGCATCTTGAGGTCCATCAGCACCAGGTCCGGCTGCAATTGGGGGATCAGCTCCAGCGCTTCGGCGCCATCCGCGGCGGTACCTACCACCTGCAAACCTGTATCGGTCTCGAAGATCGCCTTCAAGCCCTCACGGACAACATACTGGTCATCGCAAATCAAGAGTTTGATCATTGCCCTGGCTCCAAAATCAAGCGAATGGTTGTCCCTTGCCCTACCTGGCTGTCGATTTGCAGTTTACTGGTGAACATCGCCACGCGTTCCCGCAGCCCCTTCAAGCCAAAATGCTTACGACCATCGACCTGCGCCGGATCGAAGCCCTGCCCATCATCGATGATACTCAAGATCAGGCGACTGTCTTTGTGTGCCAGTTGGAGGGTAATGTGCTGCGCTTCAGCATGACGCACGATGTTTTCCAGGGCCTCTTGGGCCACACGAAAGACACATTGTTCGACATCCGGGGCAAGCGTCTCCAGTTTGGCGGGGAGATCGAGGCTGAGATCTGCTCCCGATCGGCCGGCCGCACTTTCTGCCAGATTGCGTAATGCCAACATCAGACCAAGGTCCTCGAGAGGGCTGGCGCGCAGGGCCTGGATCGCCTTGCGCGACTCGGTCAGGCCGGTGCGCGTGGCCAGCAATGAATCTTCCAACATGGCATAAGATCGTTCTGGGGCCGATTGCCAGAGTGAGCGAGCCGCTTCCAACTGAACCGCCAGCCCACTCAAGGTATGGGCGAGGGTGTCGTGCAACTCACGAGACATGCGGTTGCGTTCCTGTGTGACGGCAAGCTGCTCGAGGGTGGCAGCGTAGTGACGGAGCTGCCGGTTGGCTTCAATCAGGGATTGGCGCTGTTCACGCTGCCGACGCATGATCAGCGCAATCACATATCCAACAGCCAGGAAAACGGTGGTACGCTCCAGCATCGAGCGTTGGTAGACAGTTTGATGGAACCATTCGTAATTGGTGAAATGGAGCATGATGGCTTCCAACCCGGCCGAAAGGAAGCTGTAACGCGCCACCGTTCGAAAATTGTACTGCCAGGCAACCAACACTAACGGGAAGAAGAGGAACAAGAAGATCTGCCAGGCACTTTCGTCGCTGCTAAATCCCTTTGGGTCAACAAAACTCCGGATCAGCTCACCATGGATCAGCAACGAGAGGAAAATCGAAAAGGTCAGCGCCAGCGGAAGATAATGGCGACCCAGGCGGGTCGCCAGCCAGGGCCAGGACAAGTAACCGCACAAAAGCAAAATCCCGGCAGCAGCCACTGCGACGATGCAAAATGGACATCCCGATAATTGACCGAGGTGGGCATGGGAGAGCACATTAAGCACAATCAGGCCAAACTGGATGCCCAGAAATAGTCGAAAGATGGATAGCAGGCCGGGTTCGAGGGGGGTGTTCTTCATCATTGGCTTCTCTGAGGCAACCATAGAGCATTTTTACCCTTTCGGCAAGTGACACGGATCATAGGCACCGTGATCGGTGTCATAAAAGCCACTGAGCCGGATCATCATGGATGGTGATCCGGTACACTGCAAGCTCACCCCTGAGGCAGGGTATCCTGTGTGCAACAAATTTTGCCTCAGGGAGACAATCATGACCCTTCGATCCAACAACGAGCAATCTTTCGTCCAACAAATACTGATAACACCTGTCCTGGTGGTAATCTGTCTGGTCACCATGCTTCTGCTCAGCCGGCTTTGCCCGCTTGCCCGTATTCTGCAATATCCACTCAACATGGGCGGACTTTTCCTGGTGTTTCCGGGCCTGGCGATCAGCTTCGGCGCGAAGCATCAATTCGATAAGATTGGCGCCAACTTCTATCCCTTCAGAGACCCCCACAATCTGGTCACCGGCGGTCTATTCCACTACAGCCGCAACCCGATGTACCTGGGGCTGATCCTGTTCCTGACCGGGGCAGCGATCTGTCTAGGCTCTCTTTCTCCCCTGGCGATCGTTGGTGTCTTTTTCCTGATCGCCGACCGCTGGTATATCGCCAGCGAGGAGCAAAGACTGAGCCGTGTTTTTGGACCGGCGTATGTTGCCTACCAGGCCAAAACTCCGCGCTGGATTTAATTTACACATTGAACATAAAGGAACCGAAAATGAAAAAACTCATCTCCCTTCAACATCAGGCGGAGACATCCTATATCATCCTGAATACCGGCCGCTGCAAGGCCTGTTGGGCCTGTGTGGATGTCTGCCCACAGCACGTTTTTGGAAAGGTGGATTTCCTATTCCACCGCCATGCCCGCATCGACCAGCCGGAAAACTGTCAGGGCTGTTTGCTCTGCCTCGATGCCTGCTCGCACCAGGCCATCCTGAGCATAGAGAAAACTCATGACAACATTTCCCTCTGAAACTGTCTTGCCCGCTCTTGGGAAGGAATTCGATCAACCTATCAGGTGATACCCATCATGAAGACAAACACATCAAAAACAAACTGGATTATCGACGCGGCGCTCTTTGCCGGTTTCATGCTCTCTTTTCTTCTCGATCTGACCGGTGTCGGTCTGCATCAGTGGCTGGGGTTGGCGCTTGGTGCGCTAATTGCCTATCATTTGGTGGCTCATAGGAATTGGATCGAAGCAGTCACCCAGCGATTCTTTGGAGGCGCCTCCGGTCAATCACGCATCTACTATGCCATTGATATTGCCTTGCTGCTTGGCTTTTGTCTGATCTTGCTGACCGGGCTCATGATATCAACCTGGCTGGTACTGCCATTGCAGAATTATCTTGCCTGGCACAATGTCCATATGCATGCCTCGATCATTACTTTGTTATTGGTATGCTTGAAAATTGGCATGCATTGGCGATGGATCGTTACGGTGGCCAGGCGATGCATCTTTGTGAACCCGTCATGTTTGAAGGGCGATCTTTCCGACAAATCCATCATTACACCGGCATCCACCGATCTTAACGATGTGCCGTTGCAGACTTCCACCCCAATCTCTAGGCCGCAAGAGGATACAGCCGGGGCAGCACCGGAGTCTTGTGCTGCACGCTGCGACAGGCGCTGATTGTACCCAGGACGCTGCCGCTGCTATAGAGATTCGAACAAAAGCAGGCGGATGGGTTTTGGACTTTTTCTGAGCATACTCAAGCACAATCAAAAGGCTGGTTTTCAACCGTTCGCAGCGTAAAACAAAAAGGCCCCCGCAATGCGGGGGCCTTTTTCGCGCGAAATGTTGTTTTTAGAGCTTGGTGACCTGAGCCGCCTTCGGCCCCTTGTCGCCAGCTTCAACCGAGAACTCAATGCGGTCGCCCTCATCGAGATTTCGGAAGCCCTCGGCCAGGATGGCGGTGTGATGCACAAAGACATCCTTGCTGCCATCATCGGGCGTGGCGAAGCCATAGCCCTTCTCGCCGTTGAACCATTTTACAACACCTGTCTTACGCTCTGTCATGGGAATTTTCTCCTTACCCAAACGAGTATTTCGCTGTATATGAGCTTACTCAGTTCGCGAAACACTCAGGCAGTTGGGCATAAAACAACCTATAGTTGTATATTCTGGGTCTATTTGTGCCCAACCGCGCTAAGATGTGATGTAGACCGGGTAGAGACTCCCAAAAAACCCTGACAGGAAAGTGCCAGGTTAACTTTTGATTTCAAGCCTGTACCTGCATTCTACTTATTGGTAATAATCATATCTTACATCTTGGTTTCTGTCGAATTCTGCACTCCAAAGCAGAATAATCACACCCAATACACCTTCAAGCATAGCCCACACTCACAATTGGGACTTTTTTGGGGTTGCAAAATACCCCTCTATTTTGAAGCAATGGCTCTGGTTAAGCGTCTAAGTCAATTATGAGGTATACTCTATTAGATAACACTGCATTGACTGGCCTCACTCAGCCCTCATATAAACTGTTCCATCACGTCCGAGTTCTAATCATACAGACAAAGGATCATCAATGTTCAAAAAGGGCGACCTTGTTTTACATCGCTATTACGGGTTAGGAACAGTGGTCAACGTTCAGAGAATAAAAGTCACCGCAGACGAACAAATCTACTACATCATTGCTCTTGCCGCCGGCGAGAGGCTGCTGATTCCCGCAAAACAGGCTGAGCAACTGGGGCTATCCGAGCTAGTGAGTTCAGAGGCTATTATCCATGTGTTATCTGAGGCTCCCCAGTCACTTACTGAGGACAGTCGTCTACGAAAGACGGAGATGGATCAGAAAATGGATGGTCATGATCCGCTACGTGTTGCAGAAGTGTTACGTGATCTTACCTGGCGGGGACACGATGTAAAGCTATCCAATGGAGACATCAAACTAAAAAGCGAAGCTCATAAATTTTTGAGCAGCCTGCTTGCTGCACACCCCGGCACAGATACCAAATCGGCATCCCAACGCCTGGATTCCATCCTTAAGCAGTCTATCCTGATACGGAGTGTATAGTTCTACAGGAGGAGTAAGATTAGATCGTCGAAACTGTATGAAAACATCGTCAGAAGTCCCCATTGATAGACATGGTTGATCCGTGTAATCCTTTTAT
>JAFGLD010000021.1 GCA_016928235.1 Anaerolineae bacterium
AAAACCAAGTGTCATAGATGCACTCATGTGGGATGCATTTAGCCTTAACTTGGAGGCATTTTCTGAATATTCAAATGGCCTCTTAGCGAATCCACGACAACTATCGCTTTTTCAGCCGGAGCGAGTCTCAGACTCGCTCCGGCTTTGTCTATGCCCCAAGTCTCATTATGTTTCTTCTCTCGTTTTGCATACAATTAAGCTTGTGAGCAAGCATCGCCCCATCCATCAACCACAGGAGAGCCTCAATGAGCGCCAATGAAGTTGGCATGGCTTACGCTAATATCGACGAAAAGGAATACCAGCGTCGCATCCGAGCCTGGACGATGTACGATTGGGCCAACTCGGCCTTTGCCACCACCATCCTGGCTGCTGTTTTGCCGGTTTACTACAGTCAAGTGGCCGGCGCGACGCTGCCAAGTGAGGCGGTTGCCACCTCATATTGGAGCCTGGGATTGGCCATCTCGCTGTTTATCGTTGCCATCCTCTCGCCGATCCTCGGTACCATCTCGGATGTCATGCGCGGCAAAAAGCTTTTCTTGTCGATCTTCGCCGGGGTGGGCATCGTTGGAACAGGATTGCTGGTACTGGTCACCACCGGCAACTGGCTGCTGGCCTCCATCCTGGCCATCCTGGGCCGCGTTGGCTTTAACGGCTCGATTGTCTTCTATGATGCGCTGCTGCCGCATGTCGCCAAACCGGAAGACCAGGACGATGTGTCGACGCGCGGCTATGCAATGGGCTATCTCGGCGGTGGTCTGCTGCTGGCAATCAACGTTGTGATGATCCAACTCCTGCCCGGCACCTGGGGGGCGCGTCTCTCTTTCCTGAGCGTCGCGATCTGGTGGGCCGTCTTTTCGATCCCCCTCTTATTGCGGGTGCCGGAACCGCACACGGCCATCGCGACGCTGTCTGAGGGGGCCAATGTTGTTGCTGTTAGCTTTAAGCGGCTGGGCGAGACCCTGCGAGATATCAGCCGCTACCGTGAGTTGTTCAAGTATCTGATCGCCTTCCTGATCTACAATGACGGCATTGGGACAATCATCGGCATAGCGGTCATCTACGGAGCCGAGCTGGGCCTGGGAACCACCGAGCTGATCCTGGCCTTGCTGTTAGTGCAGTTTGTTGCCATTCCCTTCAGCCTGATCTTCGGGCGCCTGCCCAGCCGGATCGATCCGCGCCGATCGTTGTACCTGGCCTTTGTATTGTTCAATTTGATCGCGCTGCCGTTGGGCGGCATGGTAGGGATGCGTTTGCTGCCGGAGAATGTTACCGGGACACCCCTTCCGCCATACGAGGCGAAGGCTGAGTACGCGGGGCAGGGCGTCTACCGCGCGGACAGCGATGTGCTGACCTTTGATGGCAGTTGGCAGTCCGAAACCGTCCCGGCCGATCGGCTGCAGGTGGGCGGGATTGTTGGCTTCTTTGCCGGAGAATTTGGGGAGAACATCGAGGACGCGGTTTACCGGATCAGCAGCGATGCGGAGGCCAGGATAGACTTTGCTTTCAACGGTCAGAAGGTCAAGCTGACCTACAGCACCGGACCCGATCGGGGGATCTGGCTGGTCGAGATGGACGGTGAGCCGATCATCGACGAAGATAGTGGCCGCCCCCTGGAGATCGATGCCTATAACGCGGCGGTGCGCTATGGCGTCATCAAAACCCTGACGGCCGATGAACCCGGCGAGCACGTTCTGACCCTGGTCGGATCGGGCCGTACCAACCCCGGCAGTAGCGATGGTCTGATAACGCTGTCTCAGATCGAGGTACTACCTCCGATCCGGCAGAACAACCTGCTGTGGATTATCGGCGCTATACTGGCTGTTGAGGCAATCGGCCTCTTATTTGCTTTTGTGGCAGGGAAGGCGTTGTTCTCCGGGCTGGCCGATCTGATTGACACCAAGCGGGGAATTATGCTGGCGCTGGTCTTCTACTCTGTCATTGCTGTGTGGGGCTTCTTTGTCAACTCGACCATCGAGTTCTGGTTCCTGGCCTGGATGGTGGCGATTGTCCAGGGCGGCAGCCAGGCACTCAGCCGCAGCCTGTATGCCAGCATGTCGCCGGCGGCCAAGAGCGGCGAATTCTTTGGCCTGTTCGGTGTCATGGAGAAGTTCTCGGCGATCATCGGCCCGCTGCTGTTCGCGGCAGCCGGGTTGTTTCTCGGCAGTACTCGCTGGGGCATCCTCAGCCTGATCGTGCTGTTCATCATCGGAACGGTGTTGTTGCTGTTCGTCAATGTGGAGGAGGGGCGGCGCGTGGCGCAGGCTGAGGATGCGGCCACACGGGCGACATGAGCGTATATCACCATTAATCTATACTACTTATGCGGAGGAACAAATGTCTACTTACACAATCAAGAAATTACCGGACGCTCCAGTTGTCGTGATTACGGTCACTGAGGATTATGATCCTTCTAAAGATGTCATGGAGGCGGTTGAAGAAGTAAATCGTCTGCTTGATACATTGGATGAGCAGATCTTTTTCATACAAGACCTTACAAACATAAAGGTTGATTTCGAAGATATTATGGTAGCAGCAGACTCTACCGGGCGAGGCAGCGAGGCGCCTTTCCACCACGTAAATATTCGCGAGATTATTACTGTTACAGCAAACCCCTTATTGCGGCAAGTGTTTGGCGGCATGGATTCAGAAGTATACGGCAATGTGCGTACAATTGTTGTTGATACGCTGGAAGAGGCTATGGCTTACGCGCGCAGTAAATGATGGGGGTATATGTAACTGGACTTCTGCCAATTTTGAGATCAGGCTATTTCTTGCGCCGGTGACGGATATGTATCCGCCACCAGTACCAATACCTTCGCCAAAATCGAGAAGGCGGAAAAAACTATCAGATGCATTGGAAATGCGAGCATCTGTGTGAGGCAAAACAATTAAAATGATATCCGGAAAATCCGAGTCCAATTTTAATGATGCCATGCCTCTCGATGTCATTCCCGCTTTCGCGGGAATGACAATACGCTTTCCGTGACTTTGGCCTTCAAAGTAGCTCAAAATCATGTGTAAAGAATTCGTGGAATTGGGAAATTTCAGCGAATGGACAGTATTTACACAATACTTCCGGTAACTATTCAGTTGTTAGCTGTAAACTATACTCAAAACGGTCACAACTTTGCATTTTCAAAGGCCTGAAATTGAGAGTCAATAAGCTATACTCCGCACGGTCATGCTTTTTCATGCACACAAGTAATGAAGGATTGTGCCCGTGATCAGTATAAAACTCGTCACTCATCACTCAAAACTGTCAAGCAGCCAGCACCAATGACTGAATAGTTACTACTTCCATCTCTATTTGAACAGTTGGTACAGATTGAACGACTTGAAATAGACGTGAGAAGGCGGCAGGCCGGTAAAGATCACTTCGTGTGTCTTACCCTCAATATCAGGGCCGATGTTGATCTGATATTCACCAGTGTTCAGGACGTAAGCCTCAACCGGTACCTGGCACACATGGGTCTCACCAACTTTGGTGTTCTGCAATGGGTGGGCTGGAGCCTTGCTGAACATATCCTGTGTCAGAATATCACCCAGGTAGCCGTTGCCCTTCTCGTCGAGGCAGTAGACATGTAAAACAGGGTGGCCAGCGGCATCCTGACGAGGGTAGAGGATGGCGTGATCGTCACCATGCTGCCAGTTGATCCGGTCATCCGGCGCCCCATTGCCCCCTGCGTCTTCGATCACGACTTCGAACTTGAGATCGGAAGTAGATATGGCCCCAGAACTGTTCCACATGGTGCCTCCATCATATGGGTTAGTAGTGGATACGGCTAGCCAAATTACTGGGCTCATAACGGCTTCCGCATAAAAAGTATATATCTGTCCCGCCGTCACCGGGACGGGTGCTGTCAGACTGATCGTGTGGAATTCCCCGTCCAAACGATAGTGAACCGGCTGTGAATGCTGCAGCGTGCCAGATCTGCCGGCACCGGCATACACTGCCAATCTATCGATTGCAGCAGGTAAGTAAGGAGGAGAGACTGTATTGTGGTGATAACGCCCGTAGCAGTGGCTTCGAAGGACTGCCCCAACACAACATCTTCGGTGTAGATACCGGGGCTTGGGCTTGGTGGAAGCGGTTGAGAAATAACCGCCAACACGGCGGCCTGGGCCGTGGGGACGACAGCAAACAGCATAACGCTTAAGAGAACAAGAGAGAAAACAACAACAGTCTTTTTCATCAGCAATCTCCTATGGTGGTTGGTCATAAGTGCACGTCGTTCCCCCAGTGCCAATCATTATGGAAGTGGGCCCACTCCGGAACCCAAATCCCCAGCTCTCTTTTTCATATAAAACTTTACATGCTATCAACTTGAAAAGTTCGATTGCAAATGATACAGCATCCAGGCAGAAGATAGCAGGCATTTAGCTTGTCGCGTATCCTACCCCGTAACTATTCAGTTATTGGTGCCGGCCTGAGATCCGGACATATACTAACCGTACGCTAAAAGTTCCAATTTGCCCTGAATCCGGAAAAGTGTATATGCTCTGGCTCACAAAAACAGAGGTGAACCA
>JAFGLD010000294.1 GCA_016928235.1 Anaerolineae bacterium
ACCGGGTTTTTATCTCACCGAGAACGGCCAATGGATGACGGAAAAACCCGGTTTCTTAACCTACCCCCAGTTTTCCGCGTTGAGCCAAATCTTTCTTTATTCTCCTTCTCTTATAACTGAATAGATGACCATGTGCTTTGTCTTGTTGTACGTTGGTCGTTTCAGCATGAGAGATCGCAACTTATCAGGGTGAGGGTACCAATATGAATAGCCAAAAGCTCATAGCAATCTCTATGATTTTGTTTGTGTTATCTGCCTGTTCGACTGCGGGTATTTCACCCGCCGCTTCAGAACAAGTGATGGTAGATACGCCTCCGACCAACACGCCTGCTGCATCAGAGCAAGATCCCGCAGATATGCCCTTAACTGATGCGCCGGCCGCATCAACCCAAGAACCGGCAGATGTACCCCTGAACGATGCTCCTGCTATGTCGGAACAAAATTCCGCGGCGATCATCATCGACCACCGCTCAACAAAATTGTCTGATATACCGGAGAGCTGGATCGAGAAGGCTAAACAGACGCTGCGTATTGCCTATGGGCATACATCACACGGCAGCCAGTTGGTTGAAGGCATGACAGGCCTGGTTTCTTTTGCAGGCCCTCTCTATGAGTGGAAAGATGGAGGCGTCGAAGAAAATACCAGCGGGGCTCTCGACCTGCGAGACAGCCCATTTCCTGAGGCCAACGATCTGGGCAGTCCTGATCGAACCATCTGGGCCGATGCCACACGCAGCTACCTGAATGCCAATCCGGACATCAACGTCATAATCTGGTCGTGGTGCGGGGAGGTAAGTGATGCCACCGAGGCCGATATCGACACCTATCTGAGCCTGATGAGCCGGCTCGAAGCCGATTATCCGAATGTTCGCTTTGTCTACATGACCGGCCACCTCGACGGCTCGGGCGCCGAGGGGAACCTCAACCGGCGCAACGAACAAATCCGGGTCTATGCTCATGAGAACAACAAAATCCTCTATGATTTCGCGGATATTGAGAGCTATGATCCCGACGGTGCCATCAACTATATGGTGATGAGTGCCAATGATGCCTGCGATTACGATGCCGATGGTGACGGTTCTCAAGAATCGAATTGGGCCAGAGCCTGGCAAAGCACTCACATAGAGGATGTAGATTGGTACCAGTGCGGCTCTGCGCACAGCGAGCCGCTCGTTGCCAACATGAAGGCTTATGCAGCCTGGGCATTGTGGGCACGTCTGGCGGGCTGGTCGGGCTAGGAGAGAGGGATACCCGGCGGTCCTGCTGACGTCGAGGCATCACAACACAGGATTGCAGTCTAACACCTTCGCTAATCCTGTCATTCCCGCGGAAGCGGGAATGACAGGCCACTGTGGTAGCACCCCAGATCCCTAATCCCTAAGAAGCTGTCCAGGGAAGTCGTGGCAAAGACCCTAAAGGTTTTCTCAGAATGTTTTCACACTCAGGGGAAGCCATGTTTGCAAGCACCGTCACGCGCTTACCAGGGTCAAAAACCTTTAGGGTCTGGCTTTTCAGACAGCTTCTAAACACTAGTACAGTTGGGCAGAAATAGCCCGGCAGTAAAGAAGCCTTTCATACCCAACTGTTTAAGTGTTTCGCAGGTGGCCATAACCGACGGCTTACTTATGCCGCGAAATACTAGCCATTTCTCTTAAGTTGACATCCATGGTTACCCAATAGGTGTGGCTGCGCTTGTGAAGCACTCAGGCAGCCAGGCATGGGAGACTTCTTGATATTTCCCGGCCATGCTAAGGAGTGGCTGAGATCGGGCCACTGCACCGGAACCCAACCAGGTCGCCAATGACACGGTCGGACTGCTCCCCGTAGCGGACAGCAGCACGCACGTATCTCTCACTCCCATACCATGACCCACCACGCAGCACATAGTAAGCCCCCTGATCTGGGCCGGTCGGGTTTATTTGCGGCTCTGATAGATAGAGACCATACCAATCGTTTACCCACTCCCAGACATTCCCACTCAAGTCAATTGCGCCGACCCAGGACACACCGCTCGGCTTGCTTCCCACATCCCAGGTTCGATTACCCGAATTGCCGATATAGACGACATTATCAGCGTCAAATTCGTTTCCCCATGGATAGATGAGACCATCCGGCCCGCGCGCCGCATACTCCCATTCGGCCTCGGTGGGAAGGCGTAAGCCGCGCCGGTGGCAGAAGGCATCGGCTTGTTCCCATGTCACGTTCTCGCGCGGGAGGCTGTCACCCGGCCATTTGCCGGATGAGCCATATTGGGCATTGGTCACCTCGGTCACATCGATCCGGAATGGATCGTTGAAACATACCTGGCGCGCCGGCTGCTCATTGTTTTCACCATTATCGCTTCCCATCATAAAGCAGCCGGCCGGAACCAGTGCCATCTCTACCCCATCGATGTTCTCAATGTAGGGCGTCCAGTCACTATTGCGAGTCACACCTGCCCTGGCCGGCGCCAATATATCGCCGGCACGTTCGACGTGAAGAGGAGTGCTTACCGAGATTGGTGAAATATCAACAAGCTCATCGCTTCCGCATCGAAACCCGTAACTATCATTGTCAATATAGGGATCGGCTTTGCCACGGTTGGCAGCGCGGACACGGCCAATGTCGCGGTTCCACGCTCCGCCTCGCAGCACTCGATACATGCCGTTGTCCGGGCCCACCGGATCGACCTGCGGCTCTGACAGATACGATCCGTACCAGTCGTTTACCCATTCCCATACATTGCCACCCAAATCCAATGCGCCGACCCAGGACGCACCGTCCGGCTTGCTGCCTGATGCCCAGGTTTGCCGGCCTGAGTTTGCACTGTAGATCAGATGGTGAGAGATAAATGTGTTCCCCCAAGGATAAACCAACCCATCCGGGCCACGCGCTACATACTCCCACTCGGCCTCCGTGAGAAGACGCGCGCCGCGCTGCCGGCAAAACGCAACAGCCTCTGCCCATGTCACGTTGTCTCGTGGGTGATCTGCATCGGTCCACCGGCTCGATTTGGCGGCCTGACCGTTCCATTCCTCAAACTGGCCGTTCGTCACCTCGGTCACATCGACCCAGAATGGCTGTTCGAAGCATACCTGGTGTACAGGTTGCTCATCCTCAAACGCAGTGCTGTCACATTCTCCCGTTTCCGAGTCAGCTTTGCAGATCTGGAAGATCGCCTCAAGCTGCTCACCAGTACTGCCCATCATAAAACAGCCCGCCGGAACCAGTGCCATTTCTACACCGTTGATCACGTCGGTATAGGGTATCCAGTCGGCATTCTGAGTGATGCCTGCTTTTGCCACCTGATATGCTTGCTCGCCATCTGTAAGAGTAGAGACGGATGTGGAAGAGAGGCTGTACGTAGCAGAAGGAACCGGTGTGGAAGAAAGAGGCTGATCGGGACGACAGCTTGACAGGAACACCCCCAATAGGAAGATTATGGTTAGAAAAGATCGCAAGGCATGATGCCCCACACTCATGTCACTCTTCCTTTTTCCTCTTCTGCTCTTGTGCGCATCACACACATTATAAGCGATGATCATGTGTCAAGCGAGAGCGATGACCAGGGACTATAGCTTTTCAGAAAACATTCTGGACAACTTTG
>JAFGLD010000022.1 GCA_016928235.1 Anaerolineae bacterium
CCACATGAGTGCATCTATGACACTTGGTTTTTTAGCAATTTAGCCTCAAAGTTCGATTAAGCCGCGAATTATCAAATGGTCTCTAAGACCCTCTTCCGCTGTTTTGCATCACAACCCCTGTTTTTTACGATACAACGATCACTGTCGCTCGTGAGTAGGCTCGCAATAAGACGGCAACGCATTGGGGTCTCGTAGGGCTCTCTTACGCACGCTTCTATCCGCCTGAACCAGGACAAAGCACCCTGCGATTGCAGGGTGCTTGCATGTGTCCTGTTTTTCCCCGTATCCTGTAGGTACCCGATATCAGGATGTTTGTGATGGGTACGTCTTAACAAACACGATCAATAAAGAGGAAGATACTGCTTAAGCTCCCAGGGTGTCACCTCAAGGCGATAATCTTCCCATTCCAGCCGTTTGGCTGCCACAAATCGCTCACGGATTTGTGGACCAAGTGCATCGCAAACAACCTCATCTTTCTCCATCGCGTCAAGCGCGCGGCGCAGCGACTCGGGCAGGACATCCGTTGACGCATTCTGCCGATTAGAGATCTGATAGGGGTTTTCATCAGTGGCCTCAGGCGCAGGCAATCGGCGACGGATGCCATCTAAGCCGGCAGCTAACATCACTGCAAAGGCCAGGTATGGATTACAACTTGGATCGGGGCAGCGCAGCTCAATGCGCGTCGATTCCGGTTTGGAGGCGCGTGGTACCCGGATCAGAGCAGAACGATTGATACGCGCCCAGCATAAATTAACGGGTGCTTCGTAACCTGCGTACAACCGCTTGTACGAATTCACTAGTGGCGCCAGGACGGCGCACATACCATGTGCGTGAGCAATCTGTCCGGCAACAAAATGCCTGGCTGTGCTCGACAAGCCATGTGAATCGCCCGGATCGGCGAAGGCGTTGGTACCGGTCTGAGTATAGAACAGGCTCTGGTGAACATGCATCCCGCTCCCCGCGTCGCCGCGAATGGGTTTGGGCAAAAAAGTGCAATATAACCCATGTTGTTGGGCAATTGCCTTGATCGCAACGCGGAAGGTTACTATGTTATCTGCCGTGGTAAGCGTGTCAGCGTAGCGGAAATCAATCTCGTGCTGACCGGTGGCAACCTCATGATGCATCGCCTCAACATGAATATCAAAAGCCGCCAGTGTGGTGGCCATCTGCCTGCGAAGACCGGCAGCCAGATCGAGAGGCGCGTCGAAATAACTGGCATTATCATGCGGGATGGGCGGCATGAAACTGCCGTCAGGATGAGGCTTAAGCAGGAAAAACTCAATCTCAGGGCCGGTGTGATAAACAAACCCCATATCGGCAGCCTCGGCTAACATTCGCTTGAGGGCCGCGCGGGGATCACCTGGAAAAGGCTGATTGTCCGGTGTAAAAATATCACAGATCAAACGTGCCGTGGACTCCTCCCCTGCCAGCCAGGGTAAAACCGCGAAAGTTGACAGGTCGGGTTGAAGATGCATATCGCTCTCTGCCACACGAGCAAAACCCTCAATGGCGGAACCATCGAACCAGACACCATGACGAATCGCGGACGGCAGCTCATCGACAGGTATGGTGACATTTTTAACGACACCAACCACATCGGTAAACTGGAGATCGACATACTTGACCTGGTGCTGCTTGGCGAAAGCGATGACATCATCGACAGAAAGAGGGGATGCACGCATGTTTTTACGCTCCTTCAGGGGCGAATCGTCTGTAGAATCAGCGCCAGGATAATCAGGCCAAAAATGATCACAATACTGAATGCTATGGCTCGAATAATCATCGAGCGAGGATGACCAGAAGATGTCTTGGAAGCAGCTAATCGAGACAGAATCGACAGATCGACAGTCTCAGGGTGGTCGAGCGCGTCAATCAGGGCGGTCATATCGGAAAAGCGTTTGGAGGGATTACGCTGCAAGCAGCATGCAACAATTGCAGCCAGATACGGAGAGATACCAGGCTGCACCAGGTCGATCCGAGGCGCATCATCATTGAGACGCATTGCCATCACCACCATTGGGTTGTCTCCACTGAAAGGGGTGGAGCCGGAGAGCATCTCGAATAGTATTGTGCCCAGAGCATAGATATCTGTGCGAGGATCACCGCGCTGGCCTTCAACCTGCTCAGGCGCCATATAATCGGGCGTGCCCATGGTAGCGCTGAGGCTCCCATAAGTAACGCGGCGTGTTCCCTTGGTGAGCGCCAGACCAAAATCCATAATCACGGGCTGGGAATCGGGTGACACCAGGATATTCTCCGGTTTTAGATCACGGTGAACAACGCCGTTCTCATGGCAGTAAGCCATGCCTTCTGCGATTTTGCGTGTTAGGGGAATAGCATGCTCCGAAGATAGAGGTGCCGAGCCGGCTATCAGGTCTCGTAGGGATTGTCCTTCTACTAATTCGGTGACCAGATAGGGGATCCGGTTAAACCGACCAACTCCAATGCCACGTAGAACAGCCGGATGATGAAGCGACTGACTTATGTTGATCTCTCGTTGGAATCGCTCGTACTGCGCGGGGTCTCCAATCAGCGAGGCATCCGGAATCTTAATCACCACCTCGCTGCGTGTGACCAGGTCGAAGGCACGATAGATGTCGGCCATTCCGCCACGAGCCAGGTGAGCTTGTATTGTGAAGTGATCAAACTGATCGCCAACCTGAAACATATCGGCGGTTATTTTAGCATTGCTGTTTGGAATTTGCGATGGGCACTCAGCCTCCGACAGCTCGATCATTGTCCCTTCCTTTTAACGAAAACGGCCACCATTTTTGTGTGTCGTCCGGCTGTGATGGAACAACATGACGGATGTCGATGACGACTACCGACGCGTTATCATCTGTCTGTCGAGCGAGAGCCAGGCTAATCAAGGTCTGGCTAATTGCCTCAGCATTCCGAAGATCACAGGTGATTTGAGCAATCTCTTCATCTTGTATGACTGACCAGAGACCATCGCTGCACAGAATTACATAGTCTTTGTTTTGAAGACGGAACCGGGCAAGATCCGGCTGGACAAACAAAGATAACCCCAAACAACGCGTGAGCACAGAACGTTGGTCATGGTTACGAACTTTGTCCGGTGTAAGAGCCTTCATACGGACCAATTCACCCACTGTTGTATGATCGGCGGTCAGACAAGTTGCGTGATTTTTCCTTATCAGATAAGCCCGACTGTCACCAACATGAGCCAGAGATAAAGTGTCCCCAGACACATGTGCCGCTGTTAAAGTAGTTCCCATACAACCGCCCCCAAGCCGCTGGGCAGTCTGGTAAATGCTCAAATTAGCCGCTTCGACACCACGACGCAATAACTTATCCGGAGACGCACTCTCGCTGTAGAAGGTTTGAAACAGTTTTTCCAAGGCCAGAGTACTGGCAAGCCCACCATTGGAGTAACCGCCCATACCATCTGCCACACCATACAAGAAGCCATGCTCTCTTGCTAAATGGTCCTCCGGCAGACGGAATGAGTCCTGGTTTTCTTCACGCACAGGCCCTATATCAGTCAATGCGCTGCATTCGGTGTCGGGACCGGTTATCTGTGACATACACGCTCCTACTCAGATATAGTTGCCCGGATCTGTTTTTGCGCTATAAACGTCAACTTAAGCCCAATACATACCTTTTCAAAAATAGGGGTAAAGTCGCATTTCTCGATATCTTTTATGCGTAAAAGCATCGTGAAAGAAGTTTAGCCCTGAATGATTCGAAGTTATGTCGATACTGTGTGCGCAGCTATTCGTTTTTGGTTTTGAGTTCTTGGTTGTTAGTTTCTATCGGACGATGGTCAGCTCATCTGATCGCCAGACGATACCGGCTCTTAAGTTGACACCTATGCCGAATACGCCTGTTACCTATATCAAGCTATTGTGAGCCCGTCGTTTATGCGAGACGACAATATAGATTGTGCTCAAGACAAACCAGCCGCCGGCAAAGGCAAGCCCAACATAAGAAGCCTGGGTAACAATCCCGCCTGATGTAATACCAATCATCAGAACTGCAGCAGCCAGGACACTGTTTCCAATAACACCGATGATCGGAAGCACCCCCTGTCTTAATAACCGAAAACTCGCGTCGCCGGAACAGGCAATCACGGTCAGAAGACAGATCATGGCGTAAAGCACAAAGGTTCCCAGATTTGAGGCTATGATGATCCCCATAAGAGCAGTTAAGCCCCCAACAGATCCAAAGCTTCCGACTGCCGCGGATACGATGGTGATAAGGACAACCGCAAAGTAAGGTGTTGCATATTTGTCGTGCAGCAGGCTCATAATGTCCGGCATCTCATCATCCATCGCCATAGTAAAGCTGATTCTTACGCCAGTGTTCATCGCAGACAATGTGGTGGCAATGAGTGCTATAATCGTTACGAAGGCAATCACCAGCATGAATGCGGGCCCATTACCGGACAATAATGAATTGCCGATCTGCAATGCCAGGTCACCAATTGGGGTATTGGCTCTGGTGACCACCAGGTTATGAGCATTGAGGGCAAATCCCGCCGCAAAGTAGGTAAACAAATAGACAAAAACACCTTGAATAATGAGTGCCAAAATCGAACCACGTGGATTATCGCGGCCCGGATCAGCCGGGATGGCACGCAATGCAGCGGAAGTCTCAAAACCAACCAGGAGGATCATCGCAAGACCAGCCTGAAACATGATCCCTGTCACCTGATGAGGACTGATAACAGATAGCGCGGTAGGATGCAACCAGAACTGCTCAGCAACAGTCAATGGATTCAGCAACCGGAAGGCAATTGCCAGGCCACCAAACAGGATTACGACAACGAGCTGTATCGTGTTGAGCACAATGCTGGAAACTGTCGAGCCTGTAATACCTCTTAATGCCAGAAAACCGATAAACGCGGAATAAGAACAAGCCAACAAAATTTGACCAAAGACAGTCGGTGTGTAGCCTAGAAAATGAAGTAGATAGTCGCTAACGGTTACCGTGAAAGCGACAAGCACACCCGGGTAGACCCAGTAGTAGAGGTGAGCCGCCCAACCGGTCACCAATTTGGCTACACGCTCAAGCCGGGCGTAGCGAGGGCTGTTCTGCTCAGCAAAGACCCGATCAGCAAACTGGTAAGCGTTTCGATAATTGGTGTGCGGATAGCGACGGGCGAGCTCGCCAAAGGATAATGACGCAATAAAGGTTATCCCCAGCGCAACAACAATACCGGGCCAGATGTCTTGAGAAAATCTGTTGGTTTGGTTTGAGCCTACCAACTGCACCGGGAACATCAGCCAGAGAAAGGCCCCAGGAGCAATCAGGGCCATTGCATTGATAGTTACCCCGATCAATCCCAATGTTTTTTTGTGAGTAATCTCACCTGTCATTTTAGTGGTCATGTTCCGGTACCTCATCGAATGGAGACAACCATGTTTTGAGCTTCTCGACAAACAATACAAGAGGCCATAGGAGTGTGATCCGCGCGGCATTGACCATGAATTTCAGCCAATCCAACCGTCGGTAGCCTTTGGTATCCGTTCCTTCGAGCATGATCATTGCAACAAGAGTACCCATGCCAAGATAGATCAGAGTAGGGGTCTTCATCGCTTTCCTTTTTTTGGCCCACTAGCGGGTCATAACAATAGAACTGGTAACAACAAGAACGCATGGTAAGGAATGGGGGTTAGGTTCTGTTGACATTCCGTATTAGGGTGCAAGTATTGTTAATGCCTGGACCATTCCCATCATATCAATCATGATAGTCGGACATCTGTATTAACAGATGCCCGACAGTAACATTTTTGCCCATAGGTCAATCGGCACTACCTAAAGCAACCACAATATCTCCAGCGTAAGCTTCCGATCCATGCTCCTCTATGTCCAAACCTTTCATCTCTTCTTCGCGAGACACGCGCAATCCAATGGTACCCTTGATGAGAACAGGGAAAAGCACAGTGCCTGTTCCGACGCACCAGACACCAACCGCAGCAACACCGATTAACTGGGCGATTAACTGTCCACTATTCCCGGCAATGAGTCCTATAACACCATTCTCAGTGGCAAAAATACCTACGGCCAAAGTGCCCCAGATACCATTCATCAAGTGAACGGGAACGGCGCCCACCGGATCATCGATCTTGAGTTTCTCAAGTAGCAACGCTCCATACACGATGATGACTCCGCCAATGGCACCGATGATAATGGCGTTGAGTGGCGTTACCCAGGCACAAGGTGCTGTAATGGCTACCAGACCGGCCAGAGCGCCATTTAATGTGATTCCCAAATCGGGTTTCTTGGTCACAAAAAGCCAGCTCAAAATCATCGCGGCCAGAGCGCCGGCAGCAGCAGCTATATTGGTATTGGCAGCAACCATCGCAATTACATCGGCATCTGAGCCGACAGCAGCCAACTGCGAGCCGGGGTTAAAGCCAAACCATCCCAGCCAGAGGATAAAAACACCCAAAACAACCATCGATACTGAGTGGCCCGGAATCGCATGTGCCTTGCCATCCTTGGTGAAGCGACCAATACGAGGCCCCAAGGTAATGGCACCAATCAACGCCAGCCAGCCGCCTACCGAGTGAACCACAGTCGAGCCGGCGAAATCCTTGAAACCTGCTCCAAAGGGTAAATTAGCTAACCAGCCGTTGCCCCATATCCAGTGCCCGGAAATCGGATAAATCAGTCCGGAGATGATAAAACTATAGAGTAAGTAAGCTGAAAATTTGGTGCGTTCCGCCATCGCCCCAGAGACAATGGTAGCTGCCGTCCCGGCGAAAACAAGCTGGAAGAACCAGAAAGCCATAACAGGCACGCCGACGACATCCTCACCACCGCTAATGAAGAAATCGGAAGTACCAATAAAGCCACCGGCAGATGTGCCGAACATGAATGCGTAACCAAAAAACCAGAAGGCCAGCGTGGCAAATACAAAGTCGACCAGATTCTTAAAAAGGATATTGGTGGTATTCTTGCTGCGCGTCAGGCCTGCTTCTACAAAGGCAAAGCCCGCCTGCATCCAAAAGACCAGAAAGGCAGTCAACAACACCCATATTGTATTGACCCCGCGGGTCAGATCAGCTATGGGATCCGCCTCCTGGGCAAACGCCGGCCCGGCACTCAGTAGCGCCACCGATACAACGGCGGGAATGAGTACCCAGCGAAGCCATTTGATCGAATGAAGGGTCATTTTGTGTTTCATGAAATTGTCTCCTTGCTTAGTAATTTAGTGCGTCCGTCTTTTGAAGAGGTTGCCACAGACGTATCTTTTCGGGTTAGTAACACAATAGGACAACCTCATCCTTCCTATCGATGTATCATTTGCCGATTTGCTGTTCTTGATACATAGGAACCCTCCTTCCCGGTCGGATCAGTACCAACCGATATGTCCTTTGAACATGATCAGGGCGGAGGCCAAAAGCATTGCGGCAATAGTGGCTGGAGCAGCCACTATTAACCAGCGTCTCCAGCCAACATGTCCATAGTTGCGCTCCAGGAAAGCATAGGCGACAACATTGGCAGAGGCCCCAATAGGGGTCAAATTTCCTCCAATGTCAACGCCCAGGGCCAATGACCATACCATCAAAGATAAAGCCGGCATTCCCGGTTTAGCCTCAAGATCATGGAGAACATAGCTCATTGCCAAAGCCAACGGAACATTATCGACAATGCCGCTGGTCAGACCCGGACACCAGTGCAGAGCCAGGATCAGGCCTGATGGATTGCCGGATGTAGCCTGAGCCAGAGCTTCTGACAGTATTTCAAATAACCGGACCTTTTCCAATCCGCCAATCAACACAAACAGGCCTGCAAAAAAGAGAATACTCTCTCCATCCACCCTCCGAATGATGGCTTTGCGCTCCAGGGGCTGAAGAGCAATGATTGCCAGACCTGCCGGGATGATCGCAGCGACAGCTCCATTGATAGGCAAACCGCTCAAATGGCTGAGAGGGGTATGGAAGATCAGCAAGCCCACGGCGATCAAGAAAGTCACAAGACCAATCTTTGTCAAACGGGTCTGAACCAGCCCGGTGTGGAGGTTTTCGATCTCTCTTATAGCTTTTGCGTCCAGCGCAAGATGGGCCTTCTGGAGCGACTTTCGGTTTATCAGAAAGAATATGAGCAGCAAGAGTAAGGCGGATACCACGGCAATCGGCCCCGTGTGGGTCACAAAATCATTGAAACCAAAACCAAGAGTTGTACCCAGGATAACGTTAGGCGGATCCCCGACAAGTGTTGCAGCGCCCCCCGTATTGGCGGCACACACTTCCGCAATAATGAAGAATGCCGGGTCCAGCTTGAGCAGCCGGCAAAGCTGAAAGGTCAGCGCGGAAAGAAACAACATGACAGTAATGCTGTCCATAAACATTGCCAAAAACGCTGCCAGCAACATTAGTATGACAAACAGGTAGACCGGCTTGTAGCGAACCAGACGAATGGCCGTCATAGCCAGCCATACAAAGAAGCCGGCCTCGCTCAAAATAGCCACCAACACAAACATGCCGGATAGGAGTCCAAGAGTTTCCCAATTAACATAAGTAAAGGCTTCATTCAAATTCAGAATGCCAAACAGAACCAGCACGCCACCCCCTAGTAAAGCGACCCAATGGCGAGAAAACTGTTCGCTGACAATTGCGGCATAGATGATGATGAAGATTCCAATTGCGAGAAACATGATATCCTCGTATGTTAGGCTCTCTTGAAAACAGTGATGAGTAACGAGTCAAAAACTATTTTCATCCCCTATAGCGAGCAGTTTAATCGTTGACAACTTCCTGAATGAACCGGTTCAGGATGTCAACATTATCGAGGAATATGTGGTTTGTATCTATTACCCAGAGGGGGGATATTGTTCGTTGTGAGCCAAAGATTACCCATAGAGGCCATCTCTGGTTTTCCTTTGGCTCATGGAATGAGATTGCTCCATTGAGAACCGGGGAGATCGGGGTAACCTAGCAGTTTGTCGGAGAAGTCGGAAAATCGGCTTTGTTCTACCGAAATGAGCCCTAAAACCATGCCTAATCTCTGATTTTGAGGC
>JAFGLD010000295.1 GCA_016928235.1 Anaerolineae bacterium
ATATACAGCAAAACCCTGCCACGACAGAGACAGAAGGACGATTTACTTTAGAAGTATTTGACTCAGCACTACCATAGTAGGAAATCGATCAATCCAACAAAAACACCTATTACATATCCACCAAGTCAATGCTTGTTTCCCCCTGCCCATAACAGACTATCCAGCCTTTATCCGGTCAATAGTACCTTAAGGGCTAATAATAAGCCATCATCTAATCGTCAATAAACTGTCAGCAATCTATTAGATGATGGCGGCATGTGAGATATTCCGGGAGCCACCTCTGTCGGTAACTACCTGGTTTGCTCTCCGTGCGAAACCAGGTGATGGACGATGAGTATTATAGCTTTTCAGATAATGCTCTGGGCAAAGTTGTGTCTCTTGTAAACACAAAGCTGTCCGGAACGTTTTCTGAAAAGCTATAGTTCACAGTTTGCAGACAAAGCGAACGGCTGATTGCTCATTACATGCTCTTGCCATCAGTTTTTAGCCGGAAACTCATCAGCCGTCACTGTCAACAGGTAGCACCATATCGCTGAGTAGTTACACCTACCAGATCGATCACGCCATGCTGTTCTCGTGTGTTACTCGTCAAGCAGCTCCTGAAAGCTTATCGAGAGTTTATCGAGAGTTTATCGATATCCAGGTTGTATCATGTACATTTGTGCGCACCGAGTACTTTTCTGCCTATCTTGCGGTTTTGCCTTTTGGTTGGATATGTGGATGGAGCACGCTGCGCATTGACTGCCCGGTCGAAGGCCGGCGCCCCAACAGATGGGGTGGGGGATAGGGAAAAAGCAACCTGATGATGCCTGGCCGTGAAGGGCTGGTGGCCATCTTTCCCATTCCCGTGTGAGCGTATTCTACCGGCCGGTTCAGGTGTCCTTAGCGCGGTTGGAACATGAGAGTGAAAGGAGAAGCTACCCAACAACGTTACCATGGATAATTCAGACAATCAAACACAAGATTTTAGAACATCAATGAGGAGATCCAAAATATCATGACAAGTATCATGAGGAGAAAATGGTTAGCTGTGGCAACTGTTAGTGTTTTGGTTGCGCTGCTGGCTGTGACCATGCAGGTTGTCCTTGCCTTTGATGGAACATACAGGACGACGGCAGGCAATGTCGACGGCAGCTGGCCGTGGAGGAGCGCGTATGGCACCGAGCAGGCTGGTGATCCAGAGGACTCTTACCACTCTGCAATCAACCACTGGAATCCGGCATCCCTCGGAGGGATAACAGCGTTGGTTAAGGATGGCAAACCAGGCGGAACGGAAGCCATGACACTCGAGATCACTGGCTGGGATCACGAACCCGGCAGCTCGCTCGATTGGAGTACGTCGCCTTCCGTCGTCCACTGGAACGGCACAACATGGGAGTGGAGTCCGAACAATCCCAGCCACGCTCCGGCGGCTTACCCTGACTTTTTTCAGGGCTGCCACTGGGGCCAGTGCACATGGGATGAGAGTGATTATGGCTCAGAGAATGCCGGTATGCCTTATCCCATCCAGGTCAGCAAGATCAAGGATCTGTATTCCACTTACGAAATCGCAGTGACCAGTGATGCAGCCGGTACCGGCGCCGTGTGGAACGCGGCCTTCGATATCTGGCTGGACAAAGGCGAGCGAGTAATTGAATCAGGCTGGTATCACAAGATCTATCAACCACCCCCAGTACGCGTAGAAGAACCATTCGGCGATTGGGTTGAGTGGCCGATCATGCCCAGTTTTCCGGGCGCTCTCATGAAATACAGGAATGCTGATGACACCCAAAACCCGAAGTTCGCGCAGATTGGTCAGAACGACGGCGCCGAGATCATGATCTGGATGAACAACAGTGGGTATAACAACAACCCAATCACCCCAGCCGGGACACAGGTCGCCACAGGAGTAACCGTCACGGATATCCCTGGTACCTGGGATGTGTGGGCTGCGCGGCTACAGGCAGAAGGCGATCCAGATTACCCCGCCTGGAATGTCATCTCATACGTCAGATCAATCGGCACTACGTCAATGCCCAATTTTGACGCCAACAAGTTCATTCAGAACGCCAAGGCCTATGACTGTCCTACGGAGGTCCGTGGGGCACCCGTATCTGGGAATAAGTGCGTCTCGGATAGCTGGTGGCTTACCTCGGTACAGGCCGGCTTCGAGATTTGGGCTAAGGGCAAAGGGCTCAAGATAACCAATTTCAGCGTCAAGCCAAACACAGATGTCAGCATTGATACCGGCCGCGTTGACGGCGGGAAGCCTATCATGCACTGGCAGCAAAAATTCCTGGTCACGTACAAGCCCACCTGTGAAGCAACGTCAGTGTCTTACACCATCGTCGATACATCGCCGGAGACAGCCGATATCATGGGGGCATTGGAGAAAATCGTGCCGGATGTTGAAGGCACCATCGACATGTGGGGCGCGCGAGTTGGGCCTACGCTCGACCTCAGTGCCGCCGTCCCCAACTACAGCCATGGAGATGTAACAATCACCATTACGCCTGATTGCGGTAGCCCGACGAC
>JAFGLD010000296.1 GCA_016928235.1 Anaerolineae bacterium
AACTGATCACTACGATTGTCGTTCAATCGTCGAGCACTGAAAACTGATCACCTAAACCAAACAGAACAAAAACTTGATCATCGAGTATAAGCTAATCTTTGGCCCCAAGGCCTTATGACAGGGAGATACAAACATGGCGGGTGAGCAACCAGTCGAGGTGTTACAACGGTTCAACACCAATCTCGACAAAGCAACCAACATCCTCAATGAGATATCACGGTTCATTAAGCAGTTGGAGGATACATTGCACATGCTGGAGACTCAGAAAGATGCGATTCGGCAAGATAAGGCACTGCAAACAGAGTTGTCGAAATGCGACACAAAGATCATAGGGCTCAAGAATGCCATCAACAACCTGGTGGATGAGTTGGCGGACACACAGGCAAAGATCGACCGTGCACAGATCTGATTGGGCTGAAACGATTGTGTGACTGACGATTTGTGCGAGCCGGCCAATCGTCAATCTTCCCGCGGGCGTTGGATGGCAGATGCATTGTCTCTATGTGCGTTTACAGGCTGAGAGAAAGCTTTTGTATGATGGCGCCTGCATGCGGATTTTCGATTCAACTGTGTCGCTTTTTAGACTACTCTATACAGGCTATACTGTGTGCCGCGGGCGCTCGGAATAGGAGATTGTGACGAGGAAGATGCCCACCATGAGCAGCAAATCTGCCAGGATCGCCCACAGCATCACCTGTGGCCCGATGTCCTCAAACAGCCGACCGATCAGCCAGGGCAAAGAGGCCGATCCCAGGCTGGCTCCCACGAAAAAACAGCTCATGATCCGGCCCGTCAGGTTCATTCGCCGCGCGGCCAGGTTGATCACAGTCGGGAAGACCGAGGCCATAAACAAGCCCAGGCCGGCAGTGCCGATCCATGTCGCCGTGAGCGAGTCGCTCCACAGCAAGATGATCCCCAGGCTGACCAGACAGCCCAATAGATCGCCTGACAGAATAAAGCGAGGTCGAGCGCGCGCAGCCATAGGTATCGACAGCAGTCGTCCCACGGTAAATACGCCCCAGAAGAGCGATGTCAGGTAAGCGGCATCGGTGAGCGAGGCCAGCCCGCGAGCCACGGCATAAGTGGCAATCCACCCCCCAAACCCTATTTCGGCGCCCACATACAGAAACAGAAGCAGCGATGCCATCAACACCAATCGATAATCGATCTGTTTGGCGATCTGCTCTTCCGGGGTAGCTGCCGGCGATGAAGGGCTGGACAGGGGCAGCATCCATAACGCAATCGGAGCCGCCAATATGGCCAGTATCCAGTATCCCCAGCTAATGCCGCCACTCAGATTGAATGCCTGGGCAACGATGATAGGCGATATCGATGAGCCTACACCGAAGAAAAAGTGCAGGCCATTCATAAACGGCGCCACTTTATCTCGATGAACCCAGACCAGCAGGGTGTTGCATCCTACATCCAATATTCCCTGACCGAAGCCCGACGCAGCCATCAACACCAGCAATAACGCCAACCACGATGTCATCGGTATGAGAGCCGTTATCGCGGCCAGCCCGACGATCATCCCGATCAATAGGGGATGTCCTGGTGTCCGGTCGTAGATCTGTCCTCCCAGCAGCGATCCTACCAGATAGCCTAATGAGCTGACGGTAAAGACCAGTCCCATCCCGCCGATTGGTGTCTGTGTGTTGTCGGCCAGCCCGGTCAGCGTCGGCCCGACCACAGCCGTTGTCAGACCCAGGACGATAAAAATCATGTAGTATCCGGCGGTTTTGGCATATCGACGGTCATTGATAGTTGGGACAGGCTCAACGGAGGGTGAAGGTTCGGGTATCATCCATTTCTCTGGTATCTACGGTAAGGTTCCGCTTGCGTCAGGGTAGTAAACCACCACCCATAATCTTCCGCTGGCTTGTTCGAGCACAAATCGCCAGCGGCTGGTTGTACTGCGTCCCTCAAGGCCAAGCCCCGCCACAGCAGGGATCTCACGGTTCTCAGGGCTGAGGGTATCGACTTCGAGCAGTGGGATAAACGGCATGGGAGCAAATCCGTATTGCGCCACAAATGGATCGATATCTTCATGTTGCAATCGCACATGCGCGACGATGAAGGACTCTGCATTATCGAAGATATCGACATCCGAGATGTTGGACGGAAATGTAATGCCCGTCGTTTGCTCGATATAGGACAGACCACTACGGTTGAGCCAGCGTGGAACTTGCACAGCAGCAACAACAATGCACACCACGCTCACCAACGCGATCAAAACACTACCAACAATCAGGTACCGTTTCACGTTTGTCCTCCCGACTGAATGCTCGGATGACGATCATACCGGTCTGGACTGCCGGATGTTCCGGTACAGCGCGCGCAGACTCTCACCAATGCCAACAGCGATACAGATGGAGCCACAAAACGGCAACGACCGCCAGCATTTCAAGGCGGCGATATAGCTTTGCGAGCGGTGTCTTTGTCATTGCGGTTTCCCGTATATCTGGGGTTATTCCAGGCTGCTGCGGTCAAAGGAGTTGGGCAGCAACTCTGCCAACGATACTTGCAGCCTATCCGGGCCATCGCAGACACAGATGATCTGCGCGGCAGGCCCAAATTCGTTGATGACCTGCCGGCAGGCGCCGCATGGAGCAGACGGTGTTGGAGTAGGAGTATAGACCACGACGACCACGATCTGCTGTTGACCCTCCGCGATCATGTGAAAGACGGCATTGCGTTCAGCGCAAACTGTCAACCCCAGAGAAGCATTTTCGACGTTGCAGCCGGTGAATATATCCCCTCGCTCGGTCAAAACCGCCGCTCCAACGGGGAATTTACTGTATGGACAATAGGCGTTCCGGCTGATCTGCATGGCTTGCTCGACCAGCTTCTCGATCATTTTCTCGTCGATGTTCGCCACAGGTAGGTTCCTTTCCCTTATTCAGACTGCGGCACGATGCGTTGCGGCGATCACATTGTCGAGGGACTGGGGGTGGCCCGGTACGGTGTGACAGTGGCGGCATCGAGGCTCATAGGATTCCTGCGCGCCGACCAGGATGACAGGGTCATCGTAATGCGCGGGAAGTCCGTCGATGAGTCGCTGAGACCGGGTGGCATCTTTCAGACAGACCGAGCAGATCGCCTGAAGCTTATCGACATAATCCGCTTTAGCTACAATCTCCGGGATCGGGCCAAACGGCTCGCCCCGGAAATCGAGATCCAGGCCGGCCACGATCACCCGGATGCCGCGCGCGGCCAGAGCCGTGCACAGCGCGATCAATTCGCTGCCGAAGAACTGGGCCTCATCGATGGCCACAGTTGTGGCATCGTCGCTCAGGTTGTCGATGATCTCATCAACCGTTTGCACCGGGATGGCGGCAATCGAGCTGCGGTTATGAGAGTTGACACAATTAGCCTGGTACCGGTTATCCAGGCTCGACTTGAAGACTTCGACCTTCTGCCGGGCAATCTGGGCTCTCCTGACGCGGCGGATCAGTTCTTCCGACTTTCCGCTGAACATACAGCCACAGATGACCTCGATTCGACCTCGATGATACTCCTCCATTGCCTCTTCCTCGAAAATAGTGATGGGTGACGAGTCAAAAACTCCGGGTTATTCCATCCCTTGGGGTGAGCATCTTGATCGTCAACAGCTCTCTGTTGGAATACGCCTTTCGCGCTTTGACACCGCGTGGCCGGATTGTTCAACCGGCTGACGATTGGCAGCATATGATGCGAAGGCAGTGAATAGGTTACATCAATGTATTGATTTCGCTGGAGACTTCAGCGCCTGCCATTAACAGGCCAAGCCGGTTGCGATCAGCTCCCTCGGCCGGAACAGTGGCAACGATGCGTCCACTATACATCACAGCAATCCGATCCGCGAGCCCCATGATCTCATCGAGCTCCGCCGAGATCAGTAAAACGGCCACGCCATTATCACGCGCCTGGACGATGCGCTTGTGAATAAACTCGATCGATCCAACATCTAGCCCACGGGTCGGCTGATTGACAATCAGCAACTTGACAGTCGCATGAGAAAGCTCTCTGGCAACGATAGTCTTCTGCTGGTTGCCGCCGGAAAGACTGCTGGCCGGGGTCTCGATTGACGGAGTGCGGACATCGAACTCCTGGACCAACCGGTCGGCGTTTGCATCGATAGCCGCGCGATTGACGAAAAATTGCTTTGAGAAGGGCTCGACATGGTAGGCGTTGAGCACCAGATTGTCGGCAACTGTGAAAGGCAGCACCAGACCGTGCTTATGGCGATCCTCCGGCACATGGGCCGAGCCGATATCGGTGATATGGCGCGGCTGTGATCGGGTGATATTCTCACCCAGCAGGGTGATGTGCCCGCCGACAGCCCTGCGCAGCCCGGTCAGCGCCTCGACCATCTCACGCTGACCATTCCCTTGCACGCCGGCAACTCCCAATATCTCGCCCGCCCGGACTTCGAACGAGACTCCTCTGACTACCTGGTGGCCCAAATCGTCTTCGGCTATCAGATCTGTGACATCCAGTACCACATCACCGGGCATGGCTTCGCTTTTTTCCACTTCGAGCAGCACATCGCGTCCGACCATCATCGAAGCCAGTTCGTGTTCAGATGTCTCAGAAGGAATAGCCGATCCCACAACCTGACCTCCACGCAGCACGGTGATGCGATCGGCGATTGCCAGAACTTCTTTGAGTTTATGGGTGATAAAGATGATCGATTTTCCCTTTTGGGTCAGCGAGCGCATGATATCGAACAGCTCATCGGCCTCCTGGGGGGTCAGGACGGCGGTCGGCTCGTCCAGAATGAGTATCTCCGCGCCGCGATGCAGAGCCTTGATGATCTCGACACGCTGTTGGGTTCCCACAGGGAGATCCCGGACATAAGCTGAGGGATCGACCTTCAGATTATGCTGATCTGCCAGCTGTGTAATTTCGCGAGCGATGCGTTTTCGATCCAACGGAGCCAACATGTGCAAGAAGTTGGTGGTTGTCTTCTCGTTGCCGAGCATCACATTTTCGGTAACGGTCATCACTGGCACCAACATGAAGTGCTGGTGCACCATGCCGATCCCACGCCGGATGGCATCGTTGGGATCATGCAGCACGACTTCTTCACCATTGATGGTGATCTTCCCGTCATCAGGTTTGTACAGACCGTAAATGATATTCATCAGGGTGGTCTTGCCTGCTCCGTTTTCGCCCAGCAGGGCATGAATTTCACCCTTTTCCAGATCGAAGTTGATATCATTGTTGGCCAAAACGCCAGGGAATCGCTTGGTAACATCTTCGACGCGCAATGCCAGTTGTTGTTCTGCCACAGCCAAGCTCCTTTGTGATCTGTCAGCATTTAGCCATCAGCTAAAAACACAACATGAGTTTTGCCCAATGCTGGTAAGCGACAAAAGCTGACCGCCTTATTGCTTTTCGTAGACCACGCCTTCAGCGGCGGGGGCGGCAGCGCCGCGTACCATTCCCGTGAGGACCAGGATCGTTAGGACATAGGGTAAGATACCCAGGAACTGGAAAGGGATCACAGTCGGAGGGAAGGTCAGCGTCTGCCCCAGAATGGCAGCTATCAGGCCGGTAATAGCCACCATGCCGGCGATGATCTTCGAGCGTGTTTCTTTCTTTTTGACAAAGTCGGTGATCATCTGGATTGTACCGCCCAGGAGCATCCCCAGGCCAGTCAGATATACTAATGCCTGGATATTATTAATATCACCCAATTGTAAACGTACGCCCAATGCCTCAGCAAAGCCAAACAGCAGCGCCGCTACTAATGCCCCAAAGGGGTTCCACCGGCCAAAGATCATGACGGCCAGCGCGATGAAGCCGCGTCCGGTAGTCATCATCTTTTGGAAGCTTCCCACGGCTTCCACGACCAGGAAGCTGCCGGCCATCCCGGCGATCAGACCGCCAATCACTGTACTGGCGTAGCGCATCGGGTTGACGGGGATACCTACCGTATCGGCAGCACGGGGGTGCTCTCCCACAGCACGGGTACGTAATCCCCAGGGGGTGTAGAACATTACGTAGTGCGTCAGGACCACTAAACCGAACATGAAGTAAACCAATGGCTGGTGTTGAAATAGGATTGGTCCAAGAATGGGAATATCCATCAGCAGGGGGATGCGCCATTTGGGTAAGACACCAATACCTGCAATACCCGATGTGTCGATATAGACGCGCGTGGCATAATTCGTGACTCCTATAGCTAACAAGTTAATGACCATCCCTGCGATGATCTGATTAACCTTGTAGCGGATCGATAGCACCGCCAGCAAGAGTGACACCAATCCCCCTGCCAACATTCCACCCAGCAGGCCAACCCATAGGTTTTGAGATACGACCGACACAATAAATGAAGTAAAGGCAGCTACCAACATGGTACCTTCGATACCGATGTTGATAATCCCGGATCGCTCACTGTAAATACCGGTCAGCGCGCCAAGTGTGATAGGGGTCGCTTTCACAAAAGCCAGAGCTAGCAGCCCAATGAAAAATTTTTCATCCATCATGATGTTTCTGCCTCTCTACCCACTCTCACCAGCGGTTTGAACCGTAGCACTTACCGGTGTCGTTCCATCCGCAGGCTTGACCCGAATGCGATAAATCTGGCGGACGATCAGATCGGCGGCGACGAACATCAGCACCAGCCCTTGGATGATAGTAACAATATCGATGGGAACACCAGTGCGCATCTGCATGATGGTGGCTCCAGCATCCATGGCGCCGAACAAAACAGCAGCCAACACAACACCGGCCGGGTGTAGACCGCCCAGCATTGCCACAGCAATAGAGTCAAAACCATAACCGACATTAAAGCCTGTGGAGAAATAGTGTGTTAGGGCCAAAACCTGTACTGCCCCACCAATGCCGGCCATCGCGCCACTGAGCGCCATGGTCGTGACCATTGTTCTCTCAACGTTGACACCGGCATATCGCGCGGCAGTGGGGCTGATGCCAACCGTACGAATCTCGAAGCCAAGGATTGTGCGCCATAAGAGAACAAACACAATAACTGCCATAATAAGGGCCAGAATGGAGCCCCAATGTAACGATCCGGTAGCACTGGCAAGCCACGAAAGATTAACCCAGGGGAAATTAATCTTCGAGAAGTCTATCCATGGAAGGTAGGCTGTTGGATAAACTTCTGGCGTTTGGGGTAACGGGCGTGCGGGATTACGCATTGGCCCGCCATTGGGACTGATCAGCCAGTTGATGATCCGCAGGATGATATAGTTAGTCATGATGGTAGTGATAACTTCATTGGCGCCGGTACGCGCCTTTAGCCAGCCTGGGATGGCTCCCCAGAGGCCGCCACCAATTGCCCCTCCCAGGATCGCTACGATTAGGTGAATGACAGGAGGAAGTCGGAGTGCATAGCCGATCAGGGTAGCTATAATTGAGCCCACAAAAAACTGGCCTTCGACGCCAATGTTGAACATGCCACCCCGGAAGGCAATGGTGAGCGCCAGTCCGGCGAAAATGTAAGGCGTCGTCTTGATGATTGTATTAGCAACAGCGTCGCCGTCGCCAAAAGCGCCGTCCCACAATCCCATGAATCCTTCTAGCGGGTTGGCGCCGGACAGGGCAATTACCCCGGCGACGACAACCAAGGATGTAAGTATAGCCAGGATTGGGATGAGTATATTTCCCAGCGTTTGCCGCAAATTGTGTCCCAGACGAGACAGAGGCGAGACAGAGGTAGTCATGAGTTCCCTCGCTCAAAATCAACAAAAGACAATTTCACACCTACCCGATTTAGCACGAGGGGAAGTATAGCTTTGCTGATACTTCCCCTCGTGCTTATCCTTTCAGCTATCTATCGGTAGAGCTATCACTCAGGGCAGCCAGCACCCTCGCTGCCAGGTGGACAGGTCACGATCTCGCCTGCCAGGATCTGCTCGGCAAGATCTTCCAATGTAGCTTTGACGTCATCAGGAATTTTATCTTCCCAATCATGGAAGGGGGCAAGAAAAGCCTTTCCATAGAAGGTGCCTGGTGTCCACTCGCCTTCACCTGCCGCTGCTAAGACATTGTCTCGCACAGCAGTAACCAGATCCTTTTGGGCGCTTGACATAATACAGGCTTGAACTTCGGGGACTGTAAGGTATTGGTCTACATCAACGCCAATGACAGGTAGCCCAGCATTGCAAGCCGCAGTCAGTGCGCCGTTGCCGGTATCACCACCAGCGCCGAAGATCACATCCGCGCCCTGATCGATCATAGTCTGAGCAGTCTCGCCACCCCACGCTGGGTCGACAAAAGCTACGTCAGATGTACCAGGATGATAGGCACTCAGGACGGTTATATCAGGATTCACATGCTTGGCTCCCAGTTCATAACCAACCTTGAAACGGACTACCGGTGGAACAGTATTGGTGCCATAGACACCTCCAATGGTGTTGCTTTCGGTCATCAGGCCAGCCAGCGCTCCCGCCAAGAAGCCGGATTGATCTTCATGGAAGAGAATGCCTGTCAGGTTGGGAATAACATCATCGACACCATCATAATCCACATCTTGCCCCTGATCAGTACCGACAAACTTGATGTCGGGATTGGATTCAGCGGCAGTACGGGTGCCCTCAGTGATCAAGAAGCCGGAGGTTACGATTATGGTGTAGCCCTCTTTGACAAAAGCTTCGATATTGGAAACATAATCAGCCGTGTCTTGTGTTTCGATGTAGTCATAGCAATCATCGCCCAGACCAAGCTGCTCTGCGGCCTGCTGTATGCCTGTCCATGAGGCTTCGTTGAAGCTGTCATCATCAATGCGGCCCACATCTGTCACATAGCCGATGCGGATTGCACATCCGGCAGCTTCTTCGGTTGGGGCTTCTTCGGTCGCGGCTGGTTCCGTTGGCGCTTCGGTGACGACCTCAGTTGGAGCATCGGTTGCGGGTTTCTCTGTTGCCGTAGGGGTAGCTCCACCACAAGCACTCAGGACGAGCACAATGGTCAACAATACCAACAGGCTAACAAACAGGTTTTTACGCATACGTTCTTCTCCTCTAACAAATGTGCAAAATAAACCACAGACAAAACCATGATGAGGTACCACTTCTCAAGTATCTTTTGAGCAGTTTGCTTTTCCTCCTTTTTGAGTTTCGGATCACTGTGAAACAGTTGGGAACCAGACTATGCCAAGCGCAGGAACAATATCTGTTCGTTTGGCCAACCAACCTGTGCCTGACCATGCGCCCTATCCTAACCACCCTGTCAGTTTGATCCTGCTATCTCTAAATTAGTTTTTCCGAGGTTCTCATTGATAGTATGGAATCTTTCTGCGCTCTTGGCAAGAGCGATGTTGACTCCTGGCGAAAAACAATAGGAGATCTACACTAACATGCTCCAGAGAATTTCGTTCGAAACCATGGCAAGGTGGTTGCATTTTGTACAGAGAAGTCTCGTTGACCCATCTTGCGCGCTCAGCCGGCCCCACCCATCTGGTAGAGTATCTCGGAAAAGTGGGTCATCGCATCCCGGCCATCGATGATCCAATAGCGATGCGCGCTGGGGACGACCTCGAACAGACTGGTGCCTTTCACCGTCCAACTGGTGGGCATGTAGTGCTCTAGCACGAGATCGGTTTCCGGGTAATTCGAGATTAGCTGTTTGTTGTCAAAATCGAGCAGCAGGCTGGGGATCAGGTGCCAGAGGTCGGCCAACAGCTCTGCCTGCTCCTCAAATTTGAAGGTTTTGAGCCCCCTATAATCGTAGACTTTCCCTACCAGGTTGCGCAAAAAGCCCGTCGTTTCACGGTACTGGCCCATGCGTTGGAAAAAAGTCTTGGCCGTGCTGACATCGAGTACCTCGATGCCAAAACGGCTGCTGTAATCGGTTTCATCCGGATTCTGCCCCCAATCCTCGGCCCACCTGCGCCAGTCCATCACCCACAGCTCCTTTGCGCTGACGTACCACGACCACTCGCGTCGATGCGCCACAGCCACGATGATGTTCTCGGCATATTTGGGTTCCACAGACATATTTTGTGCCACTCCAGGATCGATGATCCGAAATCATTTACTCGCGATGGATATCGGCAGATTGGTCTCCAAGTCTAACGCGCCTTCGAACTCTTCGCCGTAATAGGCAGCCTCGACGGTTATCTTGCCGATAATGTGTGTGTTGAATGCCTCCAGCTCTTCGGCGGGCACCCATAACTCATCGTGTACACCCTGCCTCCCAACCGTGTGAACGTCAAACCGGCCTGCATAGGTATCCTCAATCTCGAACCGGGTGACGAACCCGGCATAATCGCCGCTGGTCGCGTTCCAATCGCGGGCGATCTGCTCAGCGTATGCAAAGGTGAGCACCGGGTAGAAGATAGGCTGTTCGGGGAGCCGGGGCGGGAACTTCCGGTAACCGGCCTCTGCGATCAGCTCAAGCTCTTTGAGCCCAACAGGACGGTAAAGGAGCATCCGCTTACAAATCCAATTTCCCCTGCGCGATCTCCACCAGGGTCTCCACGAAAAATCGATGCTCGGTTTCCAGCACCCGCGCAGCCAGCGTGTCGACCGTGTCCGTCTCCAGAACGGGCACGCGCGCCTGGGCGATGATCGCCCCCCGATCGTACTCCTCATCGACCAGATGGATGGTCACCCCGGTCTCGCGATCTCCGGCTGCCAGCACCGCTTCATGCACATGACTACCGTACATCCCCTGTCCGCCATGTCTGGGCAGCAAAGCCGGATGGATGTTGAGAATACGCCCCCGATACTCGGCCAGTGTCTTAGGGCCTAATTTGCGCATGTAACCGGCCAGGATGACCAGATCGGTACGATGGTGTTGCAGCAGGCGGCACATTTCCTCATCGAGCCGGTCAGGATCGGGGTGCGTATTGCTGCTTCGATGGTAATGGGGGATACCTTCTGCCTGGGCCCGCAGCAAAGCGCCCGATCCGCTGTTGTTGCTGATCACCACACACGGCTGGGCTTGCAAGCGCCCCTCTTTGCAGGCATCGATGATGGCCTGCATGTTGCTCCCTCGATGGGAGGCGAAGAAAGCCAGGTTCATAGGTTATCCTTCACTTTCTGCCCATATCGACAAAAATCATTAGCTGCCTCTTCGATGCGCGCCAGGGCCAGATAACTTTATCTAAAATAACGGAAAGCGTTGGGCATAGGCACGCTGAATTTGAGGCAGCGATAGCTCTTG
>JAFGLD010000297.1 GCA_016928235.1 Anaerolineae bacterium
AAAACCAAGTGTCATAGATGCACTCATGTGGGATGCATTTAGCCTTAACTTGGAGGCATTTTCTGAATATTCAAATGGCCTCTTAGCTGTAAACTAAAACTTGTCACTCATCACTCAAAACTGTCAAGCAACCAGCACCAATAACTGAATAGTTACCAATAATTTAGAGCAACATGCCTATCTCGCGATGTTTTTACGCATAAAAAGCATCGAGAAATGCGCCTTTACCCCCATTTATCGAGAAGATACGGACGGGCAACCATCTGGTCGCCCGCGCGCCATGACACACTCACTTGATATCCAAATCTGAAATGAGAACAATTAATCTTTCAAGAGATGGCTAACATGCTCGACCAGTTGCTTGGGAGCAATGGGCTTGGTCAGGTACAGGTCTGCCCCCAACTCAGTTCCATAGTCACGCATCACGTCTTGATCGTGTGCAGTCAAGATAATGATCGGGAGGTGCTTATTCGTGCCCGCAAGCTTCCTAAGCTCCTCAATGACCTGATAACCATCCATTCCAGGCATGGCAAGATCGACGATCACAAGATCGGGATTTTGCTTCTGGAAAGTCTGCAGGCCAAGACTGCCATCTATTGCGGAGAACACCTCATATCCAGCCCGTTTAAGAGAAAATTCCAATAATCCCAAAACAGCGTCATCATCATCAATTACAAGAATACGGGAGGTTGACATGATTCATCTCCTACTAGAACATATTCGAGAAAGTGAAAGGTTCAATCTGCCCTCCAACTCGAATCAGCATAAGCATGTTGCGTTTTCAACTTAACCTGATGCCTTCTCTATAACCATCCGGCGAGCCAGGAAAATATACCACGCACCCAGAAATAACATATAGCCATCACCAACCCATAATACAACGTACCATACCGGATGCAAAGCAGACGACATGGAAATCAGAGCAACTGTCAATAACACAACCGGGATTTCAGCCATAACAGCCGCGAACACCAATTCCCCTGGGCCAAGTTGCCGACGAACCACTACAATCGTCTGCCAGGCTGCAAACAACAGAAATCCCACACCTACTACCCAGTATACCAACAATGGCAAGAATGGACGCAGATTGATCAAGCCATCCACAAACGATGGAAACACACACAACACACAACCAAGGAACCAATTCAGCCACATATCAGCTCTAAAGAGATAGTTCAGCGTGAAGCTCATTGCGTCACTCAATGTCATCGCGGCTTCTCACCCTCGTTCTTCAATGCCATCCCAGATCAGGCGCATCAGAGACAACTGCCGGATAGCATCTTCCCGCCACGACACATCTTCCGTAGCCAAATACTCTGAGAGATCGTGAATAGCCTCAGGATAGTTACTCGTCCCCTGGTAAGCCAGACCACGAAAGAAGAGGGCCTCAGCACAGGCAGGATGCAGGCCAAGGACAGCCGTGAAATCCTCGACAGCTTGCTTCGCTTGTCCAAGCTCCCGCCACAATAGTATCCCCCTTTCCAGATAAGCTTTTACAAGCCTTGGATTGACAATCACTGCCCGGGTATAATCACAGACAGCACTCACATATTCAGCCTTCCGGGAAAAGACAATACCGAAATGACGATGCATCCTGGCTGACCAGATGTAGAAAAATGACACCCCCACTCTCCAGATGCTTACTTGTTCTGATCTCCTATCCATAGTTGACATTATAAAGGACAGGTCAAAAGAATGCTATGGGGAGTTATATCTATACCCGGACAATCACATATCTTCTCAATAAATGGGGGTAGCGTTGCATTTCTCAATGCTTTTTATGTTCAAAAACACCGACAGAAACATTTTTACCCGAATTATTGAGAAGATATGACAATCACTTCCAATACCTTCACCAAAATCGAGCAGGCAGAAAAACTGTCAGACGCATTGGAAACATGGGCATCCGGTACTACGCGAGAATAGTGTGGTCGGCATTTTAACCTTTGGGTAGTGGAGATTTTTCAGGTTACGAGCTTACTATTAAAGCCATTGCATGCTTGCGCCACTACCCAACCGACACAGCCGGATACCGATCTCATGCTTTCACAAACCCGACCACGCTATTCCCAGGTGCTATCGTAAGTTTGGGCTATGGTTGAAGCCATATTATAAGCAATTGCCTTGACCACCTTCCACAACAAATTCGACAAGCACCAGTGACAATGGTACAATCTTGGCGATTTGCGATTTCAGGCTTCCATTTCAGGAGCCATTTAGGGAGGTATATCTTGGCAAACACAAATTCCGCCAAGAAAGCAATGCGCTCCAATGAGCGTCGCCGTCTGCGCAACCGTATTCATGTTGGGCGGGCACGCACCGAAGTCAAAAAAGCACGCAAAGCTCTTG
Source organism: Anaerolineae bacterium (assembly GCA_016928235.1). GTDB lineage: Bacteria > Chloroflexota > Anaerolineae > Aggregatilineales > UBA3940 > JAFGMS01. Next base: position 2,350 of record JAFGLD010000297.1, read on the forward strand.
AGACCGGTGATGTGCCGATGGCAACTGAAGCCGTTCGGTCAGCCAGCAAATGGCTCGACCACGCCGCAAGCAAGGGCAGCATCCACAAAAACAATGCCGCCCGTCGCAAGGGCCGGCTGATGAAACATCTTGCCGAACTGCAAGCGCAGGCCAAATAAACGGGGCGGACCACATTGAATGGTCCGCCCGATTTTTTATAACAGTCTGTCAGACATGAAAGTCTGTGCTCCTATATTTTGTTCCCTGGATCAAAACGATAGCCAAGCCCTCTGACTGTGACAATATGGCGAGGCGAGTGTGGATCGACTTCAACAGCCTCGCGAACCCAACGCACATGAACATCCAGTGTTCGTGTGTCCCCAACGTAATCAGTGTTCCATATCTGGCGCATCAGGAACCCTCGCTCTAATACCTGGCCAGGATGCTTGAGAAAGATCTCGAGCAGGCTGGTGGTCTTTGCCGTCAACCGCCGTTCCCGCCCATCCACTTCGACCGTCTGGGCAGCCGGCGCGAGTCGAATCGGACCGACCTGGATAACATCGTGATGCGCACTGGGCAGCAAACGCTTGATCCGGTTGATCAGCTTGCGCGCAGTGAAGGGCATCGTCAATGTAACATCGGCAACACTGTTCTCCGGATCATCGTCATTTTGCTTATCTGATGGGAGAATGTGGATGATCGGTACATCCTGAGATTGCTGTCGCAATTGGCGGCAGATCCGGGCACCACTACTGCCCAATGAAGCCGCATTGAGGATAATCAGCGCCGGGCGCGCAGTATGCAAGCGAGCCAGGGCAACCGTTCCCGTCGAAACTGCTTCAACGGTAAAACCCTTGGTATGGAGCGCCGTATCGAAAGTCTGATCCGGCTTCCCTGGTCTCTCTACAAGTAAGATGGTTTCTCCTGCCGATTTCATGTGCACATTATAGTCCGTAGGGGCTGGGACGCACAAGTAAAAATCACGCAAGATGGGATCATTTGTCATCTTCACACCCGATCGTTGCCGGTTCTTGAATCACGCTATTTTTCAGATCAGAGAGATATTCCGGATGCCACCCACCCGGTAATTGATACTGTTGGCAAAACAGAGTCACCTACAGGATATCCTCGAATTTGCCAAAGGTATTAGACTTTATCGAAAATAACAGAGTTATGCATCAAATAAGCCGATCTCGACACATAGCAAGCCTATTGCCGATCAATACTTGCGCTGATTACGGATACGTATCCATAACCCTCAAAAAAGTCAAATCACTCCCGACAAGTTTCAACCCGGTTTTTAGATTCACCTGTTTGCAGCTACAATGGTCTATCATGGCACAAACAATACCCCCTACCCTGCAAAGGCTGATCGAGGAGCAGGCATCACGGTCCAAAACCGCGATATTGTTGGATAAATGGCTCACTCTGATCGATGATATCACCAGCGACGCGATTGCCATCCAATCCATCCCCGCGCCGACTTTCGAGGAACAGGCGCGTGCCGACGCAATCCGTAAACAATTCGAAGTTGTTGGTCTCCACGATGTCCATCAAGACGAAGTCGGCAACGTTGTAGGACGTACTCCCGGCACTGATGCAAATTTGCCGGCCCTTCTGATCAGTGCCCATCTGGACACAGTGTTCCCTATTGACACCGATCTGTCCACCCACTACGACGCCACCGCCAGACATATCACCGGTCCAGGACTGGGCGATAACAGTCTGGGGCTGGCGGCGCTGCTTGGTCTGGCTCGACAAATCACATTGCACCAGATTGTTCCAGGCTGCGATGTCTGGTGGGTCGCAACCGTCGGCGAAGAGGGATTGGGTGACCTGCGAGGCATGCGCCACATATGCTTGTCCCAGCAAGGGAAGATCGGCCTGGGACTTGTGATCGAGGGTCTGGGACTTGGTCGAGTCTATCATGCCGGGCTGGGCGTCCGGCGGCTGCGTGTGGAGACCATTGGTCCTGGGGGACACAGTTGGCTACACAGCGATCGGCCCAGCGCCATACATCACCTGATCGAGTTGGGCGCCGCACTGATAGATCTGTTTTCCCCTCCGGCCCATCCCCACGCCATATTTAACATTGGCCTGATATCAGGCGGCACATCGATCAACACGCGCGCCCCACAAGCCAGCCTCTCGATCGATCTGCGCGCCATCGACAACCGGATACTCACCGGCATGGAAAGCAAGATCATCGATGTCATCCACGCGATGCCCTGTCCCGCCGGGCTGCGGGTGAGCGTCGATCTGATCGGAAACCGTCCCAGCGCCACTCTCCAATCGACACATCCCCTGGTGCAGACAGCCCAAGGAGTGCTCGACTATGTCCACTGGGGACCATCGATGCTGGATACCGGCTCAACCGATGCCAACATCCCATTGGCGATGGGTATACCGAGCGTGTGCATCGGTATCACCACCGGAGCCAATGCGCACACCATCAAAGAATACATCGACATTGCGCCGATTGCTGCTGGGATGCAGCAGCTCACCCTCCTGACATTGCTGGCAGCAGAACATATGAGAGATTGGCAAAACTGGCACAGCGATTCGATCCGGGACTGAGCTTCATACCGTATGCCTATCCGGATCTCATTAAGCAAAAGGAGAAAAAAACTGTTTCATGTCCCCCATCACCATCGGAACCACCACTTCCAAACCGGGCACAATATCCTATGGTTGGTTCGATGCCGTCCCCCTGCCCACCGGTGGCATGGATCGATTTCCAGTGATCATCGCTCAGGGCAAAGATACAGATGGCCCTGTCTTCTGGATCACCACAGGCATCCACGGCGGCGAGCACACTGGCCCCATCATCGTCCAACAGTTCATCACACAAGCACTGGTTGATCGGTTGCACGGGACACTGATCGCCATTCCGGCTCTCAACCCGGCGGGATTGCGCATCAAACAACGCAGCCCGTACTATCTGGACGACGATCCCAACCGACTCTTTCCCAAACCCGGCACCGACAAGGAGCCTCAAAAAGACAGGAAACCGCGCCCTGCGATCGAGATCGCCTACGAGCGACTGTACAAAGCCATCGTCGCAACAAACGCCGTCGGGCTGATCGATCTTCACAACGCCTGGTATGGCTCGATCCCATTTATCTTCCGCGATCCGGTGCTGTATCACGCGAAAGGTCAGCAGAAGCCCAATCGCCAACAGGCTCAGATGCTCCAGGATCAGACCGGCGAAATGCTCAATGCAGTTGGGCTGACGGTGATCAACGAGTTCTCGGCCCATTCTTATACCCGCAAGAATCTGCATCGATCAGTCAGCGGCTCGGTCCTGAATAAGGCCGGCATTCCCGCTATGACCATCGAGCTCGGCTCATCGATGCACGTAGATGAGGGCGTCATCGAAGCTTGCATGGCCGGACTGCGCAACGCGCTGCGCTGGGCGGGGATGCTTGAAGGGGAAAACGAGTCGATCACCGGGATACCGATCATCCAGCCAGGTTACCCGGTACGCCACCAGATCAGCCCGTACGCGCCTCAGGCAGGAATCGTCCATCACCTGATACGCCCTGGCCAGATGATCGAGAAAGGCCGGCCGTTGGTAAGGATGACAGATATCTTTGGGCGGCCGGTTGGCAAAGATGACGGTCTGCTTCGCAGCGAATACCAGGGTTTCGTCATCGGGTGGTTTCATGGGGTAGTCCGCTACCAGGGTGAGCCGATCCTGAGTCTGGCAATCCGCGATGACGGCGAGATGATCGCGCCGTTTCCCGATATCTGACCCGGTCTCCGAATTATGTGTTTGGCTGGAATCCCCCTCTTTGTGGAACCATAAGCGCGGTGTGGATTCCCGCTTTCGCGGGAACAACAGGATTGGCGATGGTATTGTCATATCCAAGATAAGCACAAAATACAGACTATGCTCAGGTTTTATGTCGTTGTGTATTGTTACACTTTCGTTACATTCTTCTAAAAACAATTGCAGGGCAATATGTTCTGTTTATACTAGAAGGGGAGAGGTGAGTCTAATGTATTGGGATGAAGAATAGTAAAGTGGTGGTGTCTTGAGCTAACCAAGTATACGCATCCATTCTCTACCGCTAACCACCCACACATAATGCCATAGCTTGAATACTGTAGCCAAAGGCTGATGCATTTGCTCCCATTCCTCCTCGACACTCTGGGGATTATTAGAGAGGCAAGTACTGCGAAAGGATAATCTCTCTATGACCGCAGTAGAGCTATCCGTCTTTTTCAAGCCACATGGCGTAGCCGTTATTGGCGCTTCGCGCGATCCGCAGAAATTAGGGCATGGTGTTGTCCGCAACCTGCTGGAATATCGATACACCGGCCCCATCTATCCTGTCAATCCACACGCAGACGAAATCCTGGGCCTGAAGACATACCCGTCGATAGCTGCTGTGCCCGATCCTGTCGACCTGGCTGCGATCATCGTCCCAGCCAAACATGTCGAAGCAGCCCTGGAGAATTGCGGGAAGCGCGGTATCCGGTCAGTCATCGTGACCAGCGGCGGGTTCCGCGAAACCGGCCCCGATGGCGCGGAAAGAGAGGACGCTCTCAGACGCATCGCGGCACAGTACCAGATACGGGTGATCGGCCCCAACTGCATCGGAACAATCGATGCTCACACACCCTTGAATACCACTTTCGTGATCGGAATGCCGCGTCCGGGCGAGATCGCCTTTGTATCGCAGTCCGGAGCGGTAGCCGCGGCGGTCATCGACTGGGCTCGTGGATCGGGAGTGGGATTCAGCCGCATCGTCAGTCTTGGTAACCAGGCCGATGTCACCGAATCGCAGATGATCGAAGCCATTGGTCAGGATGGCATCACTCGTGTCATCGCAGCCTACATGGAAGGCGTATCCGACGGTCTGGAATTTCTGGAAGCGGCCACCCGGACTGCCCGGCAAACACCGGTGGTGATCCTGAAAGCCGGGCGCGGTCGCGGCGGCGCGCAGGCCATCGCCAGCCACACCGGTGCGTTGGCGGGCGATCACGCCGCCTATGAAGCCGCCTTCCGGCGAGCAGGCATCCTGCAAGCACACCGGATGGAAGAGCTGTTCGACTGGGCACGCGCGCTGGCCTGGCAGCCGCTCCCTCAAGGACGGCGGGTGGCGGTGCTGACAAACGCCGGCGGCGCGGCCATTCTCGCCGTCGACGCTATCGAAGAGGCCGGTCTCGATCTTGCCCCGCTGACCGAAGACACCAGGGCTTTTTTGCGGCAGCGCGTGTTTGCCGCTGCCAGTGTCAACAACCCGGTCGACATCCTGGCCGGTTCCGGACCGGCCACCTATGCCCTGTGTCTCGACGCGCTTCTCGGTGATGAGACCGTCGACGCGGTGGTCGTCATTCAAACTGTACAAGACTGGTTTGCGCCGATCAGCCTGGCTGAGGTCATCGGTGAGGTAGCCACCAGCCCACTGGCCAGACACAAGCCTATTCTTGCCGTGATCATGGGGCTGGCCTCGACCAATGAAGCCACGCAAGTCCTGCACCGGAAACATATTCCCAATTTCGCTTTTCCGGAGCGCGTCGGCAGCACACTGGCTGCCATGTGGCAGCGCAAGCAATGGCTCGATGCCCTCTCGGTGGAGCCACTGCCTTCCAAGACTCTCGCTTATGATCAAGAGATGGGCAAGATGACCATCGAGGCCGGGTTGGAGGTGCTCAGCCAACGCAACGGCCAGGAAGCAGGCTGGATGTCGCCCGAACAAGTCGAGATGTTGTTGGCAGCCTATCATATCCGGACACCGAGCATGGGACTGGCCCCCGGCATAGAACACGCCGTTCCGCTGGCTACGAGCATGGGATATCCGGTTGTCCTGAAACTGGCTGCCGAAGGTGTAACTCACAAAACCGATATCGGTGGCATCGCCCTGGACATTACCACTCCCAGACAGTTACAGAAGACTTTCAAGTCCTTGATCAAGCAAGCTTCAAAACACATAGCTGAGAAGGATATCAAGGGTATCTATGTCCAACGTATGGTTCGCGGCGAGACGGAACTGATCGTTGGGGTTGTGCGCGATCCACAGTTCGGGCCACTGGTGATGGTTGGGACAGGTGGAACACGGGTCGAGATGATGCGCGACGTGACCTTCGAACTGGCCCCGCTCACCCGCGAGCAAGCTGAGAATATGTTGGATAGGACGGGAGCAGGTCGCCTATTGGCCGGCTATCGTGGCTCCCCACCGGCAGATCGCCCGGCAGTGGTCGATACTATTTTGCGGTTGGCACAGATCGCCCTAGACCTGCCGCCAATCATCGAGATCGAAGTCAATCCGTTAATCGTGATGAGAGATGGTGGAGGTGTGCAAGCCGTCGATGCAAGAGTGAAGCTGGATCGGAATGATGCAGAAAGATGATTTTTCTCGGCACCCCCACCGTGGTAAAATCTCAAACAGCAAGTTGACCTATGCTCTTCATTCATCCTCTATACTATTTCAGGAACGCTCTCACATTCGTGAATAGAAGCCCCTGAATGGACACCATCAAGTCAGGAGATTGGTAACATGTCCAGCACTCTTCGAGCAGGTCTTGTCATCGGGGTAGCCACACTTCTCATAGGCCTGCCGGCGGGTTTAATGTGCCAGGTATGTATCCCTATTCTGGCACTCGCCAGCGGAGCCTTAGCCGGTTTTCTCTCCCAAAAGTGGGGAGAGCCTGCAACTGCCCCAGCAGCCCAAAGTGGAGCCATTGCTGGAGGTGTAGCAGGGCTCGGCGCATTGCTTGGACAAACAGCGTCGGCGATTATCAATGGCGTATTGGTTGGCAGCGGGACCATTCCCAACCCGATGGAGGAGTATTTTGGCCCCGTGAACGAGAATTCACTGTTGGTCGGTGTCATGATCTGGGTATGTGTTGGGGTAGCCGGAGCGGCAATGGCTGCCGGTACGGGAGCGTTAGCGGCTCATCTGAGCCAAAAGAAACAGACTGCTCCGGCAGAATAAACAGCAACAACGACGACGAGCACACTACTCACAGATGTCCGTCGTCACTCTCGACATAGCGGCAAGGATCACAACGGTTCCAGTTCCTGCTCAATCTGAGAATCGTAGGCTGTCCGCAGTGTCTTAGCCATTGGCCCCGGCTTTCCGTCACCGATCACCACGCCCCGAATCTGCACAATCGGTACAATCCCCCGTGAAGAGCTTGTCAACATTGCCTCCGAAATATGCGGCAGATCGTTCACGCCGATCGGGTTCAGCGATACCGAGAGAACAGTGGGAGCTACTTCCAGCAGAACACTACGAGCAATTCCCTCCAACACGCCATCACCCGCCGTGCGAAGCTCTCCATTCATTACCGCATAGAAGTTACTGCTGAGCCCTTCGAGAATCCTGCCCTCCTGATCATGCATCATGATCTCGTAGACACTGTAAGGATGGCGTGCCTGGACCTTTTTGCGCCATTCGATGAACTGCGAATCTTTGGCAAGCGGCGATGCTCGCTTTCCCTCCACCAGTCCGACGCAAACACCCGCTTGATAAACCTCCGGCGGTACCATTGCGAGTGGCTCTAAAGCAATAACTGCCGTGTCAGGCGCATCGAAGGGTACCGTCAGGCGCACACGCGCCAGGTCCAATCTGCTCGCTTCAACGGCGCGGCGCAGGGCCTGGCGAAGCCAATCGTACGTCAGCAGAAAAGGCTGTCCGAGCAGCTCCGCCGAATGACGCAAACGCGCAAAATGACTGGACAGTCGGAAGATGCGATGGCCCGGATAGAGACGAAAGACGGTATAAACGCCGTGGCCGGTTTGGAGCGTGGCTTCATCCAGACTATTAACCTGGACAGACATCGGCTCTACTTCATCTTTACAGGCTCGAAAAATGCTAACAGATGACATGGGTACCTCGTGTATACGAGAGGGATAATGTGTGACATCCCAATCTGCGTTGAGCGATAAGGGGCAGGAAAGGTGCGTACCGTTCGAACCCCTACCGAGGATAAACAGCAATCACATACGGGATTTTAGATCGAGACGCAATTGACAGTGATCGCTCCCCCACGCTCAGCTCCAGGCCGGTCGAATAACCACCATCCAGATTGAAGGCAACAAACAAATCGAGATCGGTCTGCTCGACCATCCAATCGCGCAATTGGTAGAGCGACGCCACACCCTCATCGACGACGATAAACACGATTCTGCCCTGGGTGTCCTGGGCTACCGCCGTGCGACGGCTGAGATCGGGAGCGATATCATCGAACTGGTTGGGAAATCCGCCCGGGTAGAGGATCATGGGGCTGCACTGCACGGCCTGGTTAAAATGCTCTTCGGACTTGTAAGGGAACTGCGCCAGAGAGCGAATGCTGACCGTATCGTCGGAGACTGTCAGCATACCGCCATGATGATCGAAAGATGTGCCAAATCGCTGGCCGTCGACGACGATCAAGCCGCGGGGTTGGTTATTGGTCTGGAAGAAACCGCCGTTCACCACCAACAACGCGCCAAGACGCCGCTGCCAGTCAGATACCTCTCCCGGATTCATCGGCGAGTAGTGGACACGGAACACAAACTGATCCGGATCGATCCGGGCAACAACCACGTCGACGGGCATATCTATCCCGTTGATCCACATCTCCATCGAGCGCAAATCGAACCCCGGCAGCAGCTCCTCCCACTCCGGCGAAGGCGTGGCGCTCGGTGGGAGTGGTGACGGTGTAGCCGAGGCCTCTGCATCGGGCAGCGGGGTGCGGGTTCCGACCGGGGTCGCGCCAAATGGCCCGGCAGGCATATTGCAGGCCACCAACGACAAGACGACATAGAAGAATGCAAGCGTTCGGTAAGCGGCAGACATGGTTCTCCTCATTCGCATCGTTTTGCCCGAAGAGAGTACATCAGGGGGATCATCCCCTCTCCTTTGCTCAGGTGATAATAGCCATCTTCGCCGCATTGCATGAACGGCATATGGGCAAAGACACTATATGGAAATTCGTGCAAAAACTCGATTCGCAGCCCGGCATCGATCAGCGCCGTCACGATCTCTCCCAACCTGTGATCCCACTCGTAATGAACGGGCTGGCTGATCGTCACCGACGGATCGGCATAAGAACTGCCGTCTGTGAACGTCAGCGGCTCTGACTTTCCGAAATAGGGATATCGGACACTCAAATCAGGGGTTTTGGCCTCATCATCGAAGACATAGGCAAAAGGATGAAACTCTACAATGTAGAATATGCCGCCGGGTTTCAAATAACGCGCGACGACTTGCGCCCAGCGAGGAATATCCGGGAGCCAACACAGAACGCCATACGACGTAAACACGATGTCGAATTGGCCGCTCAACACATCCGGCAGCCTATATACATCGGACAGCACAAACGTTGCCGGGATCTGTAGCTCATCGCTGAGACGGCGGGCAATCTCGATGGCCTTGTCGGAAAAGTCGATGCCGGTGACGGTCGCCCCCAACCGCGCCCAGGAAAGCGTATCCAACCCAAAGTGACACTGCAAGTGCAGCAGCGATTTCCCCGACACATCGCCCACTTCTTCACGTTCCAGCCGGTGCAGCGATACCCTGCCGGCCTTGAAGCCTTCCACATCATAAAATGGCGATTGCTCGTGGATGGCCGCCCACTCATTCCATAGATTACGGTTAGCTGCTTGATATTGCTCCACGATCAGTCAATCTCCTCTTGCAAATCATCGCATAGTTCCTTCGATCGCTTTAGCCCGGCGCCGCTCTGATCGACAACCAGCTTGACGGCTGCGATTTTCTCGCCCCGTTTCAGCAAATCGATCACTTTGCCGATATCGACCTTGCCCCTACCGATATCATGCTTCTTCAGAATCTGATCCACATCCATGTCTCGCCATCCAGTCAGAAAGTATTCAGCTCCGCATTCTCATAACGATGCGCCCAGGCGCAACTACCGAACATTTCCAGGTGTGTACACTCAATCAATCACTGCTCCGTGTCGACCACCGCTTCCTACCCGTCGATCAACGATGATCCTCTTCCTGTCTCGCCCGCTTGCTCTTGAGCAGGCTCGATGCCGTCCCCCTACCCGATCCGGGCTGTGGGGCAGATCGCGGCTCAACGCTCCGGCTGGGTACCGGCGCGCCAGGTTGATCATCGACAGTCGCAGATGTGGAAGGCTTCTCCGGCGCGCCCGCAGCCGGGCGACGCGGCCTGGGCACCCGCTCCTTGACCGACAACAGCGATCCGACCCGCGACGCGCCCGACTGTACCGGTACCTCCTGCCGCCGTCCAAAACCCAACAGGGATATCAGCCTGGCCCAATCGGATTGGGTGATGATCAAGCGCCGCACAGCGATATCGAAGGGCAGGATGAGGGTAGCTGCCAGCAGCAGCCAGGGCCAGATTGGCTGCGGTACAGGAGTATGGCTCAGATTGTGCGCAAAGACACCTTCCGGACTAGTCAGCAGCATCCCTCCCGTCAATCCCGCAATATAAGATAAATAGTCAGGATCCCCTTTCAGCGACCGATACTCCGGCGAATAGGACAGCACCCAGCCGGAGGTCTGTGCCAGAGCCGCCTGCGCCTCCGAGCCGTCATCCGGGTTAGCGCCGGCCACACGAACGAAGTAGGCACCCTCCTCGCCAGGCATGAACGTACCCTCATAGCGCCCTGGCGCAACCTGTTGAAGCGCCAATGGGTTTGATTTGAGATCGGGGCCAACCACGCTGGCAGACATCTCCAGATCGTTCAGATAAGTACCATCGTCATCCTGAGCATCAACAATGATATGAGCCGTTTCATCACCCTGGATCACCCGCACCTCAACATTCTGATTGACACCTTCAGTGATCGTCCAACGCACTGCCTGCGACCAGAACCGGGCATAATCGGGCCAACCTGCCCAATTGATCGCCCAACGGCCGGTCGCATCGGAGGTCCAGGCCACTGACCGCCCCAGCCCATACTGCCAGGAGGCCAACAGTGGGTCTTTCTCATCAGTCATCAAGATCTGTTGAGCCGTCGGTTTGACCGTCGCGCCGACGTATCCCAGCAGCGAAGGTGTTGAAGAGATTCCGTTCAGGATCGGACTGGTGCCGGTCAGGTCCGGATAGAATTCGTGCTCGATGATGTAAGACTTGGTAGCGATTACCGTCTCTTCGGAGAATATCTCCGGGATGGTATCGACGTCATATGCATAGTGAAAGCGGCCATCGGCAATCTTGGGCAGCTCTTCGATCCAGGGCGCGTAGCCGGCGCCGATGGCAATGACCGAACAGGTAATCCCCTCCTCCTCATACATCTTCTGAACAAGTTCCGGGACACCTGTCTCAGACGCGCCGCCATCGGTCAACAAGATAATATGGCGGAGCTGGCTGTCGTCTTGCGGCAAAACTTTGCTGACCGCCAGCACACCTGCATAAATGTCGGTGCCTCCACCGGCGCGGAGGGTTCCCACCCGCATCGCAACGCCGCCGGGATCGTCGAGCTGGCTAATCGGCACCACCCACGACGCGTTCTCGTCAAAAGCCACCACGCCGACCTTATCAAACGGATTGAGCAAGTTGACGGAACGGATAATAGCTTCCTTGGCCAGCTCAATCTTTTGAAAGCCTCCCACGCTGGTATCCGACATCGAGCCGGAACGGTCGATGGTATAGACGACGGTCATCCTGGGTAACCGCTCCTGATCCTTGAGCCGCATCTCGACCGGCAGTGTCTCTTCAAGCGGTGTCTGGAAGTAACCACCGACAGCATAGGCATGTGGCCCGCCGATCACGACCAGTCCACCGCCCAGATCACGAACGTAGGATTGGATAACACGCATCTTTCTCGGACCAAGATTACGGGCCGGCACATTGACCAACATGATGCTTTGATAGCTGGAGAGTGTTGCCAGGTCGGAGGGCATGGTAACCCCCTCGGTCCGATCGACCAGCAGCCCCTGCGAGAGTAATGCATCGGCCAGGTTGCCGATCTCAAAATCATTGTCGGCGACGATCAGCACACGCGGCGGCCCTACCACCTGGGTGAAAGCCGAAAGCTCGTTGTTCTGGTAGAAAACATCAGTGCCGGTGCCGTTTTCAGGGATAATTTGAACGCGGAACGACGTCAGGCCCGTCTCTGTAGCCGTCAAGGTAAAGGAATAACGATTGATCCCCGGCGTCAGCGCAACACCCTGCTCGACCAGGACCTGCCCCCCTGCCATCACCCGCAGCAAAGCATTGGTCTGAACTGTGCTCTCAACCGTCACAGTCATATCGAAGGTCTGCCCCTCGTTCATGCGCGTGGGCACATCAACAGTCGTAATCAGGATTTCCGCTCCCTGCTCCATGTCGGACGGCACAGCGACGATCTGTACGCCGGAGGCAGCCGCCAATCGGGCCGCGCTCTCGGCGTCCCCAGTATTGGCCAACCCGTCAGACAGGATCACCATACGACGCGCGGCGCCGGGTGGGTAGAGAGCCATCCCCAGCCGGATCGCCTCGGACAGGTCGGTATTGAGCGGGATAACCTTTGACTCGATAGGGCCAACCTCGCGGCTACCCGACATGGGCCGCTCGACCAACGCATTGGAGCCAAACACGATAATGGCGGCCTGGTCATCGACTTTCATCTGGGCGATCGCGTCAGCGGCATACTGGCGCGCTGCCTCCACCGACTGAGGCGGCACCGAGTCGGACGCATCGATCAAGAAAACGACCGCCAACCGGTCAGAGGTGCTGACAATCTGCAAGCCCGCCAGCGCCAGCACCAGCAGCACGATGATCAGCGCACGCAGCACCAACGCTATCCAGGATCGGGCACGGGCCCATACCCCAGCCGGTTTGCCAAGCCAGAGGAAATAGGGCAGCGTCAGCAGTCCAAGCAAAGCAAGAGGATAGGTAAAGGTCATGAGTTGAACGCCATTATCTGCACCAATAGGGTACTCATATCACAAAGAGACTTTGTCAGGCAAGCCAAAAACCTCATGCATGGCTCGCAAAGTCCACGACGCAAATGCGCCAAAGAGCAAGAGAGCATGCCCTGGGAGCATGATCAGCAAGCCAATGCCCAGGGCGGGCGCGGCACCTGCATCCGCTGCCGCGACGCTGATTGAGATTAATGTACCCAGGGTTGCAACCAGCGATAGTAGAGCAACCCATCCATCCCGTCGCAGGCTCAGCCCCAGCAGATCAAAACCGAGCAGAAAGAGCACAACATAGCTGGCAACGATCAGAGAAAACCAGGACAGAAAGCCATAGTCGATCACCAGGGTCAGACCGCTGATATAGCAATCCCGCCCGTAACGCGCAAACCAGAACCAGGGCAGAGCAAAACCAATGAGAGACAGTAGGACCCCGGCCCAGAAACAATCGTGGACCGATTTGAGATGTTTGACAAGAATATAGGCTGAATCCACTTTGTCTGGCATTATCTATCCTTTGACTCTTATTCTCCCAGCATCTGCACGACCAACCGGCGCTGACGAGAGCGGTTGTCGAAATCGATATAGATAATTTGCTGCCAGGTACCCAGTGTCAGGTCACCAGCAACGAAAGGGACAGTCAGGCTGGGGCCAAGCAACGATGCACGCACATGGCTGTGGCCGTTGCCGTCGCCCCAACGCGCATTGTGCGCGTAGTCGCGGCGCGGATCGACGATCTCATCAAATAGCCGCCGCAGATCGGACAGCGCGCCGCTCTCGTACTCGATGGTTGTCAGACCACTGGTCGCGCTGGGGCAGAAGACTGTCACGATACCATCAGACAATCCGCTGGATCGCACCAGATCGGCAACCTGTCCGGTAATGTCACAGATATCGGCATTGCCACGTGTGGACAACTTCAACTCTTTGGTTACGACCATCATTTCCTCTATCTGCTATTCAAGATCGATCCCTTTGCCAAAATCGAGCAGGCGGAAAAACCTATCAGATGCATTGGAAACGCAAGCATCCGGATGAGGCAAAACCATTCACATGATGTCCGGAAAAACCGAACCCTTAATGACGCCACGCCTCTCGTTGTCATTCCCACTTTCGCGGGAATGACAATATTGAAGAAGGGAGTGAAAGATCACATATCTTTCAGATGTCTTACTGCTGGTTGCTTGCGACTCCTGGCTTCTCCTCAGCTCGCCACGGCAACGTGCTCCCCCGATGATACACCCACCACTCGATGATCAGCACCGCCAATGCGGCAGCAGCCAGCCAGGGCCACAATTCTCGCAGGCCATATTCGTCGCGATCCGCCTTGCCACCGATCTCCGTCTCCCCTACCACAATCGCGTCGACAGGCGCAATGCGGCTCTCGTCAGGAGAGAAAAGGTTGACGGCAAAGCTCGCCTCCGTCTCGACCTGCGAACCGCTTAACAATTCTACGCGGTAGATGCCCAACTGCGTCGTCGCCGAAAAGGAGAGAGGCGATTCCCCCACCGAGAAAGTCTGCTCAGAGCCGTCCGGTGACGTGATCCGGTAACCACTGGTGGCAGCCTGAGCACGGATCACCACCGGTTGCCCCGGCCGCAGGCTGTCGGCCGCGTCGAAGGGCTGGGTAGGCGAATACCATTGCAGCAAATTAGCGATCAGAATCGGGAAATCAATGCGCAGCGGCAGATCAGAGGCGTGCAGATCGAAAGTCAAGATAGCGATACGTCGCCCATTAGACGCGCCGGCCAACAACAACGGCCCATCGACGGCTTCGACCAATGGTTTTGCCCACCCGCCCGTTCGCACCAGTGCCGCCTCACGAATAGCCACCGATTTGAAATCCACGAAAGCCAGGATCGGATCATCGACCTGGCGGGCAAAGCGAACACCGGTAAATGCGTCACCCACTGCGAAGAGATCGGTACTGGCGGGCGGCGCGATGATCAATAAATGGGTATCAGGTAGCTTCTCCGGCAGCCAGCCATCCAAGACCATCAGATCGAACGGCTCCTGAGGCAGCTCGCCGGGGGCAGTACGGAAAGCATTGAGTGCCGGAAAAGATGAAAAAACCTGCTGCAAGAAACGGTTGCCTTCGGTGACGATCAAAACACGCCCGCTCGCCGGCGGCGTATAGACAGCATACGCCACATCATCCACCGGCAGGTAGTCGCTGATGCCACCTTCGACAGGAGCACTCAGCCAGGCCCGGATGACTCGCGTCGAAGCAGGAAGCGCGGTGAATGTACGGTTAGCAGTTTTGCCTGCCGGAACATTCACCCGCTCGGCGGTCAACAACTCCCCATCGATTTCCAGGCTGAGGATCACATCGGCATCCTGATCAGCATAGTTGGTCACGGCAGCAAAAAGCTGTGGCTCATCCTCCTGTGGTCGGGTCGCCAGCGCCGAGATCGCCAGGTTGGACGCCTCGCGCCCGATCTGAATATAACGGATTGGCACAGTCAACGCAGGCAGATTGTCCGGTAACCCGCCATCGGAGAGAATCACGACACTGGCATTCTCTCGCCCGGCAATGCTGGCGCCGGCCAGGGCCAGCGCCGCCTCCCAGTCAGCCGAAGCCTGAGTAGGCTCGGCACGCCTGAGGGCCTCTCGCAGCACAACCTGATCGCCACTGGGTGGGCTGATCACGTTTGGTGACGTTCCAACCGTGATGATAGTCATCACCTCATCGCTGGCCAGATCGCCGATCAGAGCGCGGGCCTGGCTGATCGCTGCCTCGAAGCGTGTCGCTCCACCCGGCATATCCGTTGCATTCATGCTGGCCGATGCATCAATAAGCAGCGCCACACTCCCGGCGGCCACACTGGGAATCGGAATGAACGGGCGCGCCAGCGCGATCACCAGAGCGGCCAGGATCAACAGCTGCAAAAGCAGCAACAGATTGCGGCGCAACTTCTGCCAGGGCGCATTGGCCTCCCGATCCTGCATCAGACGCTGCCACAGCAAGATGCTGCTGATTGGCACCTCGCGGCGACGCAGCCGTAGCATGTACAGGATGATAATCGGCACTGCCAGCGCCGCAAGTGCAAGAAAAGTCGGTGTCAGAAAGCTCATCGATTTTGGCTCTTAGCTTCTATATGTTGACGATTGGCCCCAGTCAGACACTGCTCACTATTTAGTTTCTGACATTGCCTTCCAGCTCAATCGACGCTACACGATTCTGCTCGTCGAGCACCAGCACACACGGCTGCCAATCGGCCGGAGGCGGAGCGGGAACCTGGGCAAAGGCCATCACGATGACGCGATCACCGATGCTGACCAACCGGGCCGCTGCCCCATTAAGCTGGATCACCCCGGAGCCACGATCACCGGGGATAATGTAAGTCTCAAACCGGGCACCATTCTCGATATTAACAACCAATACCTTCTCATACGCATACATGCCAACCTGCTCAAGCAGATCGACAGCAATCGTAATGCTGCCAACATAATTCAGATCGGCGCCGGTCACACAAGCCCGATGCAACTTCGCCTTCAACATCGAAACAAACATACAATCTCCCTACCTAATCTGTTTTGATCCAACAATGTCACGACGATAACCCGGCTCATCAGATTATACGGTTAAAAATACAGGCTGCTTTTGCCGGAGCTGACCAGTACGCCCTGCTCAAATGCCACTCTTTGCCAAATATCCCAACCACAGTGGAACATTATAGGAGGTGTGGGCAGAAGCGGATCATCTCACCACTCCCGCGCGGCGCAGCGCATACAGGATCACATTTTCCCAGGGCGTGCTGGTCTCCATCGCTACGTAATGCGCGCCACGCCCCAGGCAATAAGAAGCCATCTCGCTACGCCACTCACGCAGCCGCCTGGCATACAAGCCACGCATGGCGCCATCGATGGTCACATCCTGCCCTGCCCCGGTTTCGCTATCGATCAGACGGATGTCACCCGCTGCAACCGGCTCGATCTCGTCAGGTGACAGCAGATGGAGGACAGCTACCTCGTGTCCTCGTCCCTGTAACGCATTCAACCCATCGCGGTACCCACCCGGAGAAAGCATATCGCCAATCAGGAGTACCAGTCCGGCCCGACCACCCCGCACAGCGTAATCAGCCAATGCGGCATTGAGATCAGTCGTTCCACCTGTCCGAAGATGCTCCAGCCAGGTCAGCATCGAGAGCGTCTGCCCTCGACCACGCACAGGCCCCCATCGATCAGCCATGCGGGCACCGGTCAGCAGGCTCACTGAGACCCGGTCGCCGGTTGTGAGAGCGATGTGCGCCAATGCTGCCGCCAACCGCATTCCATAGCGGAATTTGTGGACATCGACCGTCGAGATAGCGCCCCCTACCCCGCCCAAGCCATTAGGCGGCCAGTTCATCGACTCGCTGGTATCGAGCAGAATGTGGACCGTGAGATCCTCTTCCTCTTCCAGGAGTTTGATAAAGGGCTTTTCCAGGCGCGCATAGACATTCCAATCGAGCCGCCGCAGATCGTCACCGCGTGTGTAATCACGATAGTCGGCAAACTCGATAGAGGTTCCCTTTTTGATCGATCGGCGCTCGCCCTTGACCGCCCCGGAGCGAACCTTATGGGCAATCAGGCGGAGCTGTTCGAGTTTGCGAAGTGTCTTTTCATCAAAGAGACGCTCAGCCGGCATTGTCTTCACCTCGCTCGATGATCATGGCATAGCTAGCGATCATCACGTTGTTTGCGCGTGATGAGCCAGACCGACAAACCGGCTCCGCCTACCACCACCAGCAGCAACACGCAAATAACCACTGCGATGACGATAAGCTCAGTTAACCCGGCTACTTCCATGATGATTCTCCTTTATGATACAGGCACATTCTTCATGAGATCGGCAATTACATCGTCCGGCCTGATCCCTTCAGCCTGACCTTCGAAGTTCAAAAGCAGCCGGTGGCGCAGCGACGCCGGAGCGACCGCCTGAACATCATCGAAAGCAACATTGTAGCGCCCATCGAGCAGCGCATTGACCTTGGCCCCCAGGATCATAGCCTGGGCGCCACGTGGGCTCGATCCATAGCGCACATAGCGGCGCACCATCTCCGGCGCGCTAGCCGATTCGGAATGCGTTGCCACTACCAGCCGTGCGACATACTCGTTAACATGGGTAGCAATCGGCACCTTGCGCGCCAGCGAGCCCATCCGGATGATCTGTGTTCCCTCGGCAGCCAACCCCGCCCGTGCCTGCGAAGCACCAGTCGTCCGCGAGAGTATCTCAATCAGCTCGCCCGATGACGGGAACAGGACGTCGATCTTGAACATGAAGCGGTCGAGCTGGGCCTCCGGCAGTGGGTAGGTTCCCTCCTGCTCGATGGGATTCTGAGTTGCCAAAACAAAGAATGGCTCCTCTAACTGGTAAGTATGTCCAAAGACCGTCACCGAGTGTTCCTGCATCGCCTCCAGCAGCGCCGATTGCGTCTTGGGGATAGCCCGGTTGATCTCGTCGGCCAGGATCAGGTTAGCGAAGATCGGTCCGGGCAGGAAGGTGCGTACCTTGCTCCGGCCATCCTCTGAATCCTCGAAGATATCCGTGCCGGTGATATCAGCCGGCATCAGGTCAGGCGTAAACTGCACCCGTGAAAAACGCAGGTTGAGCACATCGGCCAGCGTCTTGATCAACATGGTTTTTCCGAGACCAGGTACGCCTTCCAACAGCGCATGTCCTCCGGCAATGATGCAGACCAACACATGTCGGACAACCGACTGTTGCCCAACAATGACCTGCCCGACTTGTTCCTCAATCGCAACAGCCGTCTCGCGAAATTCGGCGGGCGAAATATCTTCCATCACTCTATCTGACATGATCAATTCCTTCCCAACATGGTAGGGGCACGATATATCGTGCCCCTACGAGATCGCCATCAGTGGACCAGAATCACTTCTTGGGGTCAAGACTGCCAAAATAATTTTTGATCAGATCGCGCAGGCCAAGCGGAATATGCCCGCTATCGAGCGCCTGGTTGACCGCGCCCTCGTAATCACTCCAGACCTCGTTGTAAGGCACATTCGACGAGCCGGACGGATTGGCAGCCAGATCGCCCTCGACGCCGGTCGGCATACCTGCGCCCGGATCGCCAGGAATATCGACTTCCTCACCACCCTCACCACCGACACGTTGTGGTGAGAAAATATCTTCGTAATCCCGCTCACCGCCATCGCCAGGGCCATTGTCGGTTGGCATCTGATCGCCGGCCTGCCCACCCGGACCGCCATCCCCGTTGCTCTCGCCACGACCAGAGCCGCTACTGCCACGCCCCTGACCATTCTGGTTCGTAGTTCCCTGACCACCCGGCGCCTGCCCCATACCACCCTGTCCGGGCTGATTGCCGGGGTTCTTGCCGGCCTTAGACACAGACGATTGCCCCTTTTCCACCTGATCGGCATATTGATCAACCCGCGCAGTCGATTTTCCTCCCGACTGAGCCATTGCCTGTCCCGCCTGATCCAGCGCCTGACCGGCGGCCGCCGGGTCGCCCGATTGGAGAGCCTGGGCGGCGTCCTCCAGTGCCTGAGCGGTTTGAGGATCGCTCCCTTGCAGCGCATCGGCAGCGGCTTGAAGCGACTGGGCAAGCTGCTGTTGCTGTTCAGGCGTGAGCGTAGAGGGATCGATATTCTGGAGTGCTTCGCCTGCTTCCTGGAAATCTCCTTCCGCCAACGCATCGGCCACCTCCTGAGCAGCTGTGCCGTTAAATAAGCCGCTGGCCTGCTGAAGCGCCTGCTGCTGTTCCGCGGCAAACTGCTCGCTGAGATCGCGCAGCGATTGTTGTGTTGCGTCGAGCGCCGCCAGAGCTTCCTCCTGGCTGACATCTCGTTGGCTAAGTGTCTCGATCGCCTCATCCAGCGCCTCAACAACTGCCAACTGCTGCTCCGGCGTCAGCGAAGGATCGGCCATAGCCTGTTCCCGGAGATGTTCAAGCTCCTCCAGCGTTTGCGCGATAGCCTGCTCGACTTCCGCCTGCTGCGCCAGAACCTGTTCCTGTGGGTTTGGAAGGAAAATCGCCAGGCCTGAGGCCAGCAAAGCGATCAGTACCCCACCCCACCAGGCACGCGCCCGGCGCTCCGGCAGCAGGGAGATGTACCGCGCCGGATTAACTTTCCCCGCCAGACGAAGCGCCTGATCGAGTTGCTGGTGAGCCAACACTTGCGATTCAGCAGGCAGCACACCGTGCCCCAGTTCCAGAGCCGTCGAGATATGCTCCTTGAGGCCAAACAGCACATCGAAGCGGCGGGCAAGCTGGAAAGGCGTACGTTTCCACAACCATACGCCCAATTGGGCACCCGCCACACTCAACACAGTTAGCAGTATCCCCAGCATGATCAAGTCACGTTGCGGCACAATCGGCCACAGACGTGCTGCCAACGCCAGGACAAACGTGAGCAGTAGCCCGATCAGCAACCCTTTGGGCAGCCAATCGATGCTCTGCCGCAACCGCAGGCGAGCATCCCACCCTCGAAGCATACCTTGCAATCGCTTGATCTCAGAGGGGCGAACAACAGCCGTTTGAATCGACATCTTTACATATCCACCTGGCGCACGCGGCGCACACTCAAAAGAACGAGAACCAACGTCCCTATTCCATACACCAAAGTATACACGATCCAGGGCGAAGGCAGTGGAAGACTGATCCCACTAGATAATGTTTGGGTAAAGATGAAGGCTGTATTGTGTTGCTGGAGAACGCTTTCCGTCAAAACAGCAGTGGCTATGGGATTCGTGCAAGCCAACAGGCAAAAAACCAAAAACGCAAGCACGTCCAACGCCGGCAGACTGTAAGCACTGAGTGACCAAATGGACATCAAAGACAAGAGAACCAACGCGGCCAGAGGCAACACTACTGTGATCAGCAATGCAAAAATGTAGGTCAGAATACTGGCGCTTAACGTGCGGCGCGTGGTGGCCGAGAAGAAGACACCGATAGCACCATAGCCTATCGCCGTGACAATCAACAACTCGACAGAGAGCAGCACTTCAGCTATCGTCACCCCTCCCATCAAAAAAGCAAGACTTTGCAGCGGGACAGCTACGAACAGCAAGAGCACAATGTAGGCCATTGCCGAGGTCAGCTTACCAAACACCAGACGCCGGGCGGAAAGCAGCGTTGTGCGAAGTAGATAGTAGGTTCGGCGCTCGCGTTCCCCGCTGATCGAGCTTGCCGTAAACGCCGGCGCGATGAAACAAACCAGAAACAGCTCAACAGCCAGCACACCCCCAAAGATCAGCTTACCGGTTACCCCGCCGGTGGTGCTCAGTGTCATCATGTTCGAGGCTGTGTAAATCAGATAGAGCAGCACAGCAAACAGACTCATCAGTGCAACATAGATCGTCAACACCACGAAGGCCCGAGCGCCGCGCATGCGTCCACGCAGTTCTTTCAGGACAACCGGGTTGCGCCGCAGCCAGGCCCCCCAGATGGAGGGTGGCCGAGTTGGGAGATTGGGAATTGCAGAATTATCCATAGAAAGTTATCTCGATTCCATAGTCTACACGGATCTAAATCATGCGTGGTGTTTCAATGGCTTCTCAACAACAAGTACAACCTGCCAGGCAAGAAATTTCAACCCAGGTATTATTTTGAACAAAACTTGATCGACAAAGTTAAGAAACGCAACAAGGGATGAATGTATTAGCGTACGGTGAAAGGGTACAGCAAGCAATGTAAACAGGTAATAGAAGCGATGATCGACATATCCAAAATGACGTGAAATCAGATCGATATCAGCTTTTTTCAGAGGATGCTCATCCTCTACACGATAATGAGGTGTCAGATGCCTGAAGAGGTTGATAGCCGGATTGTACCCCATTGGCTCGATAAAAATCGCCCTGCCATTGGTTGCCAGCACCCTGGCTATTTCAGGCAACGCTATATCCATATTGAGATGGTGAAGGATACCGGAGCCACACACAACATCAAAAGAACCATCCTCAAAATCCATCGCTTCCGCATCCATGACACGGAAAGTGACATTCTCGAGTTTCATCTCCTGCGCCCGCCGAACAGCCTGTTTGATACGCTCCCCAGATATGTCAATACCAACTACCTTCTTGGCTCCTTGCTGACCAATAAAGAATGCCTGAGATCCGCTGCCGCAGCCATATTCGAGAACCCGTTTTCCCACTACATGGGCACATAAATATTCGCGATAAAAGGAATGGATAGCCCATGTAATGGAATAAAATTTACCTACAGATTGACGTGTGTTTTTGCTAATTTCCTCATCAAAGAACTGCTGTTGGCTCTGCTTGCTCATTTTGAATCCTTACCAGTCTGTCCGACTTTAATGTTGGTCTGTTCGCAAACAGCCACTTGCAGATGCGCCAAACATGCTCCATTTTTTCCATTCACCCATATCACCCCTCTACCTATCCCTACCAACAACCCAATCAAGAGAACCAACCGCACAACCTCCAGGCCACCGGCCAACAGCGGTGTCCGGGTCAAGCCTTCCCAGACGAACGATATCACGCCACTCAGCAAAATAGCCCCCAACAATCCTACAAGCGGGCTGAGGCTGGCATCTCGCAGAAGAAGGGCTGATGTTATCCCCAGTGAAGCCAATAAAGGCAACATCACCCAAGGCAAACCCCCGGCGCTCAGAGCCCTGAGCGCCAGCCGAAAGTAAGGAATATGGCCATCAGATGGTAGCCAGTTCGATGCACCGGCCGGGGCCGCCGCTCCAAGCGCCTCTACCGACTCACGCCATACAGTAAAGTTAGCCACATCCAACCGCATCATCCCAATCACAAGGGCAGGCGTCATCACTATACCTGCAACAATCAGCCAACGTAAATGCCACAAAGTCACCAGAGCCAATCCACAGACCACTACCCGAGGATCCAGATCCGTCAGTCGACGAGGATCGTATCTGGCAAAACGCATCTGCCGCGCCACTCGATCGGCGCCGAGAACAGGAGCGGCCAGTCCCAGGAATAGTATCACTCCCAGACTTGCCCCGATCAACAAAGCTCCCAACAGTCTCCAGTTGAACACCCAGGCCAGACCGGAGAGCAATATCACAACAATAATGGCAGTAACAGACCATCGTCTGATCACAAACCATGGCAAGGGTCTTTCATGCCGGACATGGCGCAACAATGGGTTGGCCCACAAGCGCTGCGCCGGACGCCCCAACCTGGCCTCTCCGACCAGCCAAATCGAACGCGCAATCTCTTCGATGGTCTGCCTCAGACTATCAATGATTAGTTGATATTTGCTCTTTCCCATGAGTAACTTGCTGCCTGAGCTTATCGATCCATAAAGCCGGAAAAGGTAGGGTAAACCCCCATATACAGGTTAACCATCTTTCCGTATAGTATAAGCAGGTTTACGGTGATAGGCTCACCTCGGCCCCACCTGAAATGACCTTCTCCTCCTTGGTGCTAGTGCCGTCCTAGGCAGAGGGACGGCACTACAATCTTTTTGTAGAACAATATCAACTTCCCCACATAAGCCCAATTTTTGCTATCACTCGATGATCAAGTTTTTAACATTGGCAGGTGATCAGTTTTCAGTGATCAGTTTAAAATCGTAGCCCAAAGATCGCAGATCACAG
>JAFGLD010000298.1 GCA_016928235.1 Anaerolineae bacterium
CCACATGAGTGCATCTATGACACTTGGTTTTTTAGCAATTTAGCCTCAAAGTTCGATTAAGCCGCGAATTATCAAATGGTCTCTAACTTACGGCTTCCAAATGAGCCCACATGTCTTGCATTCCCATTCCCTTCTCAGGAATGGAATCGGAAAACCCAACAGGAGCCACGAGAGAAAGACCAGGCGTTTGGTATATTTTTCATACCGAATATCGGGTGAGCCACAGCGAGGGCATTTTTCCGGATCGTTGCTATCGCCGCTCTCCTCCTCACCGTCTGCATCTTCCTCCTCCCACTCGATTGGCTCCGGTGCCTGGTCAAGGATATCGAGGGCATTTTCGGCGTCCTTGCCGTTGACCTGAAGCCTGACGCCACCCAACGCGATGGACATCAACCAGTTGGCTGTGATCGTCGATTCATCGGCCACAAATGCCCAGATACCTTCTGCTTCAAGCCTGGCCTTGACAATGTGAGCCTGCACCGGATGGCTGAACGTTGCAATGGTGACAAACTCACTCTGAGCAGCCAATGCTGCCCGGAGCACAGATAGGTTTTCCTTCGCCTCCGAATGGTCCGGGTCGAGATACAAAAGCCTCTTTGTAGGCATTGAGCGCCTGCAGCGGCTTCTCCATCTGTTCCAGGATAGTCCCACGGAGGTTATGGGCATCAGCCAGGTAAGGCTCCCTATCGATGGCCTGCTCACAGGCCTCCAAAGCACTGTTGAAGTCCTTGCCTTCTTCGTAATACTTGAGCGCCTGAGCGAGATGATGTTCAGCAGAATCTTCAAGAGTCATTGGCTTATCTTCTCAAAGAATGGCTATCTATATGATTGGTAAACGTTGCTCAAAACGGTTCCTTCTCGCCACGATAGCTACCGCGACCATTGCAGGTCATAAACAGAAGACATAGCCTCCAACACAAAGAGCTGTCCGGTAGCCGGGTTGACTACCACCAGACTGCCGGAGACACGTCCCAGGTCATCGCGCCGGGTTTGAACCAATCCGGCCACCATGATGGCGTCTGACGAAAGTCGCGGCTGCTCCAGCACCAACGATGCCGTTTCTGCCCGCACATCTGCCCCATCGGCGGCGGCGCTATATACCTGAACACTGGTTGGCCCCAAAGCAAACGGCCCAGGCGCGATCAGGAAAACCAGCCGGCCATCAGGCCGCAGCGCCACATCCAGAATCGGCAAATCGAGCAGAGGCGTGATCACCGGGGCATTGCCCGGCTGTACCGTCGAGAGGCCTGCCTGGCTAAACGATCGCCCATCACTATAGACCAACACCATGTTGTCAGCGCCCCACTCGGCGCGAGAGTTGTACCGGTTGAGGAAGATAGGCGCCGTTCCACCGGCGACCGATACCAGGGCGTAATCGTATCCCTGGAAGAAATTGGCTTTGACCAACAGCCAGCGACCATCAGGCGACCAGCGAGGCTGGTCGAAAACCTGTCGTTGATCGGCTGCGCTGGGAGTGACATCGGAAACCAGGCGACGTTTCTGCCCGGTTTTGAGATCGATCGTCCAGATGCCATTATTGGCGTAGGCTAACCGCTCACCATCGGCAGAGAAAGCCGGCGTACCGGTCGGCGAGTTGGCATCAGGCGCCACAACAGCCATCTCTTTAACATCAGGTGAGTTGACCGGCCCAACATAGATCGTACCACCACTGGTATAAGCGATCTGCGTGCTGCCGGGCGCAACATCGTAGGCCAGGACGTCGGCGGCAGCGTTGGTGATCGAAGCGGGCTGCTCGCCGTCGGCAGGCAGTCGCCACACCTGAACAATCCCGGCCTGTGGGGCCAGGAAATACAGGTCGCCGGCCAGGGGAAGACTGGTCACGCCATGTGGGGGTGGGTCGCTCCAATCGAGACTGACGGGCACACCCGTAGACGCGATCTCGCCGACAGCCCCAGTCACGGGATCGAGAAAGGCAATCGACTGAGATTGCCCGCGCCCCATCAACCGTCCACCGGCTACATCCCAAGAAAGCCCGGCAGTCTGAATGGGAGCCATGCCCTCCTGATTGAAACTTGCATCGGAAAGGGTAGCCAGATGGAGAAAACCAGGCTGATCGATACCACCATCATGCACAAAGAAAGCCAACATCTCATCGATGCGTTGAAACAGGAGATCGATTGATTGATCCTGGGGAACCATGAAAATGCGCGATTCGAGATCTTCAGGATCGAGAAGCGCCAGGCCCCCCTCTACTGGGGCGAACGCCAGGCGACCATCGATCAGCCAGGCATAACTGTTCAAAGCCCCCAGGTCGACACAGCGCAACGATGCCAGATCGCCGGTATCGCACAGTGAAGCGAGCCCATTGGACAGCCAGGCAACCAGCCAGCGGCTGTTCGCCGACCACCCCAGATCGATCAGGGAGGGATCGGGCAATTGCGCATCGAAGATCAGCGGCTGGAGATCTTCTGCCGCTCCCGGGATATAGACCTGGAACCCTGTCGCAGTCGCGTAAGCCACACGGGCGGCATCGGGCGACCAGCTCAAGGTGCGCCCACGAGAGACATCGAACGGTGTACCAACCTCTAAAGCTATCACCTGCCCCTGTGATCCATCGAGTTGGCGGACCGTCACACCACCATCCGTACGGTAAATGATCCATTCACCGCCGGGAGCAACAGCAAAGTCGTATACCTTCTCCTCCATGCGTGTGACGAGGTAGGCAACACTCTCATCGCCAAGATAAGGCTGGCGCCATACCTGTCCGGTATCGTTCAGGTAAAAAAGGTCGGCAGGCAAAGGCCAGGGAGAAAGATAGGGCGTCTCGCTGGGCGCCAACTCCAGGGTCGGCGAGGAGTCCTGCGGAAGCTCAAGCGTGGCAGGTACAAAAGGCGTCGGTGTCGACCAGGAGGTGGCGGGTTGAGACACTGTTCCACAGGCCAGGGTCGTCAGGAGCAAGATCGAAAGAAGGAGTAAGGCTTGTTTGCGCATAGACCAATCCGTTTAAGTAGCAATGAGTGACGAGCGATAAGCAACGCGTGACGAGCGATGAATGATACGTGAAGCATGATGCGCGATAAGTCATGAGCAACAAGACATGCGCCAGGAAAACATGTCATTCTGCCACCAGTATACAGTTTTGCCTGAGAACAGTCTACTCGCAGCCGGCAGCTATTGACCGGGCGTTGACAACTGCGCGCTGCGCATCTGACTCTGCCGGCGAGCTTCCTCCAGCTCAACCTGGAGCTGGGCAAAAGACGTCATGCCTCGTACACGCCTGATAAAATCGAAGAGCGATGGGCTGTAATAGCGCAGCTCACGAACAGCCGGGCCAACGGGATCCGAGCCGGTCGCCCCAGGCTCATCGGCATAGGAGCCATAGAAGGCAAAGTAAGCCTGGTTGAGCTTACGGATCTGGTAACCATGCTCGACAAAGAACACACGCCGCTCTTCCATATATTGCTCTGCCTGCTCGATCTGCCCTGCCGCCAGCAGATCATCGGCGCGGATGCGCGTCTCGCGCATCTCGGCGCGGAAATCGAAGGCCGGCGGCTCATCCTGAGAAGGTGGTTGTTCAGCCTCGTCCGGCAGCGGCGTCCAATCAGGCGGCGCCCCAGCATGTTCAGGATAATAGCGAGCCAGAACCTCCCAGCCAATCTCCCGACCAACGATACTGGCCACCGTCTCATTCATCGTGTACAGCTCCGGTGTCACGCCATAGTTAAAGCCGAGCGGGTAAAACGTCAGGTAATGATGCAGCCATTCGTGGGCAGAGATCTCGAAGACATGCGTGGGATAGCTCGTCTCGATGAGCATCGCCGGATAGACAGCCAGCCCCCCCAACGGAGCGATCAGGGAAGAGACATCCAGCTCCTCGTCAATGCCGGCTTCGATGTTCTCCATCTGGTCAACCGTCAGACCGTGATCAAGGGCATATGAGCCTGTCCGCTCGATGTGATCGCGAGGAGAAATGATCAGGATAGTTGGCAGCCGGGTAAAGCGGATCGAGACCGGCGGCAATATCTGTCCCCCCACCCCAAAACCATGTTCGACCAATATGCCGGAGACCTGCGCCTGGACGATGGCTTCGGCCAGGGCCTGGCGCTGCTCCTGCTCGATCCTCAGGCTGTCCCGACGAGCCCGCAGCCCTGCGCTAGCCACCTCGGGATCCGCAGTAGACGGGTCGATGTAGATCTGTTCGACCTGTTTCTCGATCCCGGCGATCTCCTCGACAAGCTTGAGATAATCGCCGACATAATGGGATCGCTCATCTTCCGTCATGTAGACTTGAGGACCGAGCGTGTCATTGGCGGCTTTATCGAGCAGTGTGCCAGCTTCCCATTCCACAAAATCGAAGAGATGATCACGGGCTGCCCCGAGCGCGTGAAAGTCACTGCCGGAAAGATCGGGCCGGACGCCGGGAACGGCAACCAGAAACACCCCCAACAGCACAACCGGCCACAAAACTCGCCAGAAGAGGGGCCAACTCCAACTTGTGAACAGTCGAAAGATTTTTTGAGCCATGCCACCAGTATAGCGAGTTTGGCCCGGCATCGGCGAATCGGGTAGGGGTGTTCCCATTCTTGTGGATGGCAAATCGGCAAGCTGATGGCCATTCGACGCCCATCCCCCATCACTCATTGCTCAATATGGGTATATTACCCGCTACAAGTTCGGCCTGGAATCCTCGATAATGACAATAAACGTTTGGCATATTGGATTGAGGAATGAGAATTCATTAACTTGCCCAATCGCAATCCCGATGGCAGGCTCAGGATGGGAGAGTCATTTAATCCATCCCCATGCCATCATACAATCAACAGGAAGTACAACACCATCGATGCTCAACATACTAGCCCAAAGACAGCTTCAACTCGTGTTTACCTATGCTCCCGCCGGGCTGGGACACCTGAGAGTGTCCGATGCTCTCTATCACGGACTTCCGGAGGCAATCAATCCATCAGTTTTAGGCAGCCGAGATCGGTCAATCCAGGTCATTCATCGGATCACCAGCATCCATCCTCTGGCCAGGAAGGCATTTGAGTGGCTCCAGTCCGGCCCACTGTCTCTCTCATCGAACCGGTTGTACAGGACGCTTTTACGCTCGGACACCGATCTGGTCTACGAGGAAATGCTTCGGCTGATCGACGGAAAATTTGAGCCACCCCAACAGATCCTGGTTGTATCGACACACTTTGGTCTGGCCCATAAGCTGGCCACTATCAAGGAGAGACTGCAAAAGGAAATCCACGTCCGGATGTCTCTCGTCGTTGTCGTGACAGATGATACATTCCAACCGATCT
The DNA here is from genome assembly GCA_016928235.1 of Anaerolineae bacterium. Taxonomy (GTDB): domain Bacteria; phylum Chloroflexota; class Anaerolineae; order Aggregatilineales; family UBA3940; genus JAFGMS01. The sequence goes on from JAFGLD010000298.1 coordinate 5,265, forward strand.
GGTATGTGGATGGAGCAGACTTAATCGTCGTCCCAAGCCACCAGGCAAAAGAAGCGTACATGGCCTACGGCAAGCAATTTGGCAGTAGGGAGAGAATAGAGGTACTGCCTTACCCAATCAACCAGAGATTAGACCAATCTCTGCCGGCCAAAGCAATCACGACAAAGAACAGGCAGCTTGATAGTGAGAGCACAGAACCAATCAGAGTCTCAATCCCAATCTCCGGGGCGGCGGTCGGCACAGACTATTCCCTGGGAATCATCGAAGGGTTGAGAGCCAGGTCAGAGCGGTTCATCTTTCACATTGTGACAAAAGACGCGCCTTATACAAAGGGCTTTCTTGCGAAAATCAACGGAAAACAGTGGATCGATGTCCATGCTGCTGGCGTAGATCGAAAGGTCGTCGATGCCTACGACAGCCTGTTCGAGAAATACATCATTGCCCTGGAAATAACCAAGCCCAGTGAGCAGTCTTTCAAAGCGCTACTGGGAACACGGTCGAGGGGCGGGGTTATCCTGCTCTTCTCGGAGCCTGTGGGAAAGCAGGAGTTCGATAACATGGATTTTCTGGAGCGACACTTCCTGGTTCCATCCCAATACACCAACGCAGCATTATGGGCGATGGCAGAAAAGAATGCCGGCATCCAGGATGTTGCAGAAGCCCGGATCTTCGATCAGGCCCATACATGGAGAGGAGTAAGACTGCCCACATATCCTCAGCAGGCCGCCAATTTCATTTGGTGGATGATCGAGACAGGCATCTTCTCGCGGATGATGGCCGGCAGCGCCGAGCCCAGGTCGGGCAATGGCCATCCCGACGAGCTGGGCTCGGATGGTGTGGCCAGATTTTGGAAGCTGGTCGCATCGGTTTAGGCCGTCCGGGAATGGTTTGCAGGTTTCACCCATTAACCATTCTTCCGACCATCGCGCCGTCTCCAGTCGATGCGAGGCGCCCAAGCTCCATCCTCCTCTTTCCCTCATTAAGCCACACACAAAAAAAACGCCCCCGCCTAGGGAGCGAGGGCGCGTTGCTATGAACCTGGACTAACGGATTCCCTGCTTGATGAGCGGCTCGATCTCGGCTACGTTATCTGGGGTAACCGTACCAACACCGGTATCGATGTGCAGACCTGGGATCATGTACATCTTGGTCAGCCAGATTTGCTGAACCGGGAAGAATCCCTGGAGGTACAGAACCTGATCGAAGCTGGCGCTGATATAGCCACTCTTGATGCCGTCAATCGTCGCCGGTGACAGGTCGATACCACCAACGATGACATCACCGGGGGCCTTGCCCGCCGCCTCGAGAACCTGTGGCAGAACAGCAGTAATGTTACCATGCTGGGTGCCAATAGCCTTCGTGTCGGGGTTTGCCTCGAGATAGGCGGTCAGGATCGGAATCGCATTCGATGCATCTTTGTCGACATCGTCGGTAACGTCGAGCGTATCCACAATGACGCCGGCAGCTTCAAGGGCATCTTTGATACCCTGTGGGCTCTGGCTTCTACCCTCCTGATGCCAGATATCATAGACGAGAGCCTTATCACCCTCCTGCAAACCTGCCGCAACCATCGCCGTGCCGGTCAGATAGCCACCGGCATGAAGATCGGCGCCGGCATACCCGAACCCTGTCGTCTGATATTTGGCCTCGATGTTAGGCAGTGGGTTGTTGCCACTCGTCACAATGATACCCAGTTCTCTGGCCTGATCGACCAATGACTCCATGGCATCTTCTCCGGGATGTCCCATAATGACGATTCCATCCGGCTCAGCAGCGATCGCCTCTTTGAACTGATCGATCATCACCTGAGGATCCCAACCGGAATACTGCTCAATCAACTTGATGCCGAGAGCTTCCGCGGCTGCCTTAGCGCCGTTCGTCCGCGCCAGGGTCGAGGGATCTCCCTGCTGTCCGCCCATCTGCATGTAGACGACAATCTGCTCCCCCGCAACCGCGGGTTCCTCCGCTACATCAGCCGCGGGTTCCTCAGCCACATCGGCCGCGTCGGACGATCGCGTATCTGCTTCAACATTGGCTGCCTGTGTAACAGCCTGCTGGCAACCTGACAAAACAGTGAGTGCTACAACCACCACAGCCATGATGAGAAATAAGCGTTTCATGTCCCTTCTCCTTCAGTTTGTGAATTTAGAGTTCTTCCGTTTTGGGTATCGGTCCTTGCGATATTACCATCTAGTAGCTGCGATAAGCCCCCCTTTCTGAAAAATCATATTCCATATGGCCAATGCGCGATGATTACAGCGCCGTATCATTCGTCTCCATGGCTGTTTTCGTCACATGAGATCGGGAGGAACTGGTCCAGCGTCGGAACGCATCGGACACCCCGCTTAAACGACCTTCTCCGATCACAACATTGAGAGCTACTGCCAGGATCATAATAAAGCCCATCACCGACTGAACCCAATAACTGGTCACACCAGTCGCAACCACCCCAGCCTGAAGGGAGCCAATGATATAAGATCCCCACAGTGTACCGATCACGCTGCCTTTACCACCGGAAATCAACGTTCCGCCAATGAAAACAGCCGCCATGGCTGAAAGTAGGAAACTTTGGCCTTGCGTAGGAAAGAAAACATTCATTTCGATGGTAAGAAGCAGGCCGGCAAAAGCCGCTATAACCCCCATTAAGGTAAATAGCTTGATGCGCGTTATTTCCACATTGATTCCCATGACCTGCGCCACATTGGGATTATCACCAACAAATATGATAGATTCGCCAAATGTGTGCCGGTTCAGGATGAACCAGAGAAAGATTGCCAGTCCCAGCCCCCAGAGAGCCTGAGCAGGAATGAGCCCAAAAATTCTACCGGTAAAGATATCGTGCATAACGGTCTCTTCAACTTCTTTGATATTCAGCTGCAGCCCCCCTGCCAGCAAGATCGTGACTCCATACCAGAAAAACTGAGAGGCCAGTGTCGCCATGATCGACGGTACGCCAACCTTCGCAACAAGCAAGCCGTTGACAAAACCGACCAGGGCACCGGCAGCCAGAGCCAGAGCAACACCGGCCCATGGGGCCCAGACCGTGTCGAAGTTTGTAAAGACCCAGGAGAAAGCAAAGCCGGAAAGCGCAACAACCGCGGGAAAGCTCAAATCAATCTCTCCGGCAGTAATCACAAGGGTGAGCCCCAGGCCGAGGACAAGCGGCGGGGGAACAGTCTGCAAGAAAGACATATAGATTCGGTGTTTGGTAAAGACACTCGGCGCCGTGATCAGGAAGGCGCCATACAAAAGCAACAATATCCCCAAGACAGGAAGACCTTCGATGCTGCCCAGAGTGGCAAGTATAGATCTGCGTTGTTTCATGATTTGTCCTCAGCTTTATCCTTCATACCATGGGCATATTCAAGCAAGAATTTATCCAGGTCTTTCAGGCTGATATCCTGCTTCAAAATACTGGCAACAATCTCTCCGCGATCGATGATGACGAAACGATCTGATATCTCGTAAACATCGTGAATGTCATGGGAGATATAGATGCAAGCCCTGCCCCCCTCCTTGATCTTGTGCACAAAGTTAAGCACTTTGCGTACCTCTTTCAAGGAAAGCGCAACAGTTGGCTCATCTAAAAGAATCAGATCGGCCTGGAAATGCATCGCCCTGCCAATGGCCACTCCCTGTCGCTCACCACCGGAGAGTTCACTCACCTTCGAGTCGACCGTAATCCCTTTGCCTCGGAAACCAATCGTATTGATCATGATCTCGTTGGCAATCTCTTTTTCTTTTTTGACATCGATGAAGCCGAAAGGTAGTGTGATCTCGCGCCCAATGAAAAAGTTCCGCCACAGGACTTGTTTCTCACCCAGCGATTTATCCTGGTAGACAGTCTCAATTCCATACCGATGGGCTTTCTGGACGCTATAGCGCCGGAAATCCACTTTGCGACCGCCAATATAAAGCTCACCACTGGTGGGTGGAAACACACCGGTGAGGATTTTGACAATGGTCGACTTACCGGCACCGTTATCTCCAATCAGCCCAACAATCTCGTTCGAGCCGACATCGAAACTGATGTTTTTGAGAGCGCATACCGGCCCAAAATATTTGTTGACATCGATCATTTGAAGCGCGTAGGAGTGAGCAGAATCATCGACCACGACGGTATCTCCTTGATAACAGAACACAATATCTTCACCAGGTTCTGTTGACGTCTATAAGGCAAAGAGGTGCTTCAATGACAGGAAAATGTCAACAGAATCCAACCATATGTGTCATCACTGGTTAATCGTGATGAGTAGCGGGTAATGGATTTGATCTCACAGGCTACAGCCCATGGCCAAAAGCCAGCCGCTCAGAGCCAACGATTATATGCTGTAAGCTGAAGCTGACTGCTGACGAGTTACACCCATACTTTGGTCTGAAGCATCCTCCTTCACCGGGCCGGGTCTCTAGATCGGCGGAGCCGCTGCCGTTGACTCGCGGATGACCAGGCTGGTTGTCAGTCGCTGCTGATTCCAGGATTGGATTCCCGGCTCTTCACCCGAGTTGATAAGCTCGATCAACATCTGCATTGCCAGGCTGCCGATGCTGTAACCAGGCAAAGCCACAGTCGTCAACGGCGGCGTGATCTGCCCGGCAAGTGAGATGTCGTCCAACCCCACAACCGATAGATCTTCCGGGATTTGCAAACTGTATTTGCGAGCTTCCCATAGAATGCCAAGTGCAGTGAGATCGTTGGCAGCAAAGATGGCAGTTGGCCGATTGGATGTCTCTAACAGTTGATGGAGCGCGCGTCGCCCCCCATCGATCTGAAAATTACCTTCGATAACAGTAACTTCAGATGAGTCTATGCCATGTTGCCCAAGAGCACCCAAGAAAGCGTTGCGTCGAAGCTCAGAAGTCCACAGGTCTAGCGGACCTGTCACATGAGCAAACCGTCGATGCCCCAACTGTATCAGGTAATCGACCGCTTCGCGGATCCCTATTTCAAATTCCAACCTGATGTTCCGAACCCCCGGCATTTGCATTTCTTCCAGATCGAGTGTCACAGCCGGAACCCGGTGCCTGGACAGTTCAGCCACCAGATCGACATCCAACCGGTTCGTCATGAAAATAACACCATCAACATGCCGATCGAGCATTGAGCGGATATATTTCATGCTGCGTTCAGCATCGAAATTGGTATTAAAAAGGAACACGCTATAGTCATGGGCAAGCGCCACATCTTCTACAGCCAGGATAACCTCATGGTAAAAGGGATTACCAATGTCCGATATCAACAACCCAACAGTAAAGGTTTGCCTGGTAGATAAACTGCGAGCCAATCTGCTTGGTCGATAATTCAGCTCGTCAATAGCCTGCAGCACCTGACGCCTTGTATGCTCTTCGACAAAACGAGTCTCGTTAATAACATGCGAGACAGTCGCTTTCGACACTCCTGCGCGTTGAGCAACATCGCGTATGGTGATGCGTCTCATGACAAACTCACGCCTCCAGAGGGCAGAACCAAGAGAATAAAGTAAGCAAAGGCAGCCAGAAAACCGATTGCGTAACCGGTTTTCTGTAAAAATCAGTATTACACAGTTTCTTTTCAAAGTCAAGGGAAATGATTACAAAAGGAGCGACAGGCCACAGCAACGTACACAAAACTACTCTTGTACTATGATCTGCCACGCCAGATGCTTCATGCGTTCTGCAGCAGCCATCTCCATCACCTTCACGGCTGCCTGGATATATTGAAACTGCCTCTCCGTGATCCGGATATCGTCTTCACAGATCCAATCGATGAGAAATTCCATCGCCAGGCCCCATTCACCATATTTGTTGATATAATCATGTGCGTCGTTGTACTGCTGTTTTGAGATAGCTACCCTGACAGCTTCGAGCGCCCGGTTGCAGACCTCGACTATTCTACGTGCTCGTATTTTCCGGATAGTTGACGCATCAAAACCAAACTCGAACGCAGGCCCGCGTTTCTGTGGCTGCCACCCCTCCGAAAGAGCCTGAAGGATCGCCTCACGAGTCAGCCATGGGGGGGTCAAACTGAGTCTTCAGTTGTTGCCCTGGCGCATCAGCCATTTCGACCACAATCGCCCCCACCGTTGGCTCATCTTCTGGCACAACACGCCAACGGTATCGCACACTCTCAACAGTGATCAGCCTGGAACCTTTCTTTGCCAGTGCCATGCTTAAGCGTGCTCATCACAGCCTGACAGCCACAAACGACCATCGCGCGCCAGGAGATCTTGAGCAGCTTCCGGCCCCCAGCTCCCCGGCGTGTATGAAGCAAGCTCGAATGTACCGGGTTTCTCCCACCCCGCAACAACCGGATCGATGAGGTGCCAGGCAGATTCGATCCCATCGCTACGTATGAACAAGGAGGCATCTCCCCGCAACGCCTCCAGCAGCAGTTTCTCATAGGCTTCGGGCAGGGCTCCGCTAAATGAATCGCGGTAGTGGAAATCCATTTCCACCGAGCGCATCTGCTGATCAGAGTCCGGCTGCTTGGCTTCGAAACGCAAATGGATCCCCTCATCCGGCTGAATACACATGGAAAGGATATTGGGCGTGAGCCTATACTCATCGGAAAGATTAAACATGAGATGGGGTGGACGTTGGAAGACAATCGCAATAGTAGATGACTTCCGCGCCAGGGCCTTGCCCGACCGTAGATAGAACGGCACGCCTTTCCATCGCCAGTTATCGATATGGAGCTTCAAAGCCGCGTAGGTTGGCGTCTCTGAGCCCGGCGCCACACCCTCCAAATTGCGGTAGCCTTCATATTGCGCGCAAACGGTATCAGCCAGGTTGATTGGGCGGATGCTCTGAATAACCTTGACGGCTTCGTTCCGTACCGCATCAGCCGTAAACGAGGCAGGAGCTTCCATGGCTACCAGAGTCAGGAGCTGAAGCAGGTGATTCTGGAACATATCTCGCAAGACACCCGATGTGTCATAGTAACCGGCCCGCCGTCCGACATCCACGCTCTCAGCGACAGTGATCTGAACTTGATCGACGTAACGCCGGTTCCAGACAGGCTCGAAGATAGTATTGGCAAAGCGGAAAAAGAGAATGTTTTGCGCCGTCTCTTTTCCCAGGTAGTGGTCGATGCGGTAAACCTGGCTCTCGTCGAACACCGCATGGATGGCCTGGTTGAGTGCACAAGCGGTAGCCCGATCATGGCCGAAGGGTTTCTCAATGATGATCCGTCGCCAGCCTACCGGCTGCGTCGATAATCCGGCCTGACCGAGAGCCGCTACGACCCGCTCATAGTATTCCGGAGATGTCGAAAGGTAATACAAACGATTGGCTGCTCCTTCTTCCAACTCATCCAGGTAAACAGATAGGCGGGCAAAATCTTCTTCTTGATCCAGGTTACCACGGAAATAATGCAACATCGGCGCGAATGCTCGCCAGGTCGCTTCATCAAAGGTCTCTGAACTGAACTGCTGGATGCCGTCACGCAGGCGCGACCGAAACTCGATGTCGTCGTATGGACGCCGGGCAACACCCACAATAAATGCGCATTCCGGCATCCGGCCTTTTTTGAAATTGTTATATAGGGCCGGAACCAATTTGCGCCAGGTCAGGTCTCCCGATGCGCCAAATATCACAATAGTGGTTGAGGAACAAGGCGATGACATAACAATTTCCTTAGATATATAGCTTTTCGGAAAACGTTCTGGACGTCTTTGTACTCACAAAAGACGCTGATTTTGTTCAGAGCATTGTCTGACAAGCTATCGTCATGAGTGACGAGTGAAAACCGCTTGGGGAAAGTGCCTACTCCCATTAGTTGAAATCTGCAATGAAAGATGAGTGTTAGACTGTATCGGAAATAACTGAATTACACATAACACGTCTATTGCCGATACAGTCTATAGAATAATCAGCCGGATCAGATCACTCAGATCGGTGGAGGTCGAGAGAAAAATGATGCTCGTCAACGAAGAGTCCCTCCCAGCGAAGTGCCCGCGGCTCACATCCCCACGACCGGAATCCGGCAGCCTCGTACAAGTGTCTGGCAGCCAGAGCGATATCTGTCACACCCAGCTGCAACTGGTCAAGTCCCCATTCATGGGCACACCGGATAGCCATATCGAGCAGCGCATGGCCGGCACCTTTGCCTCGCGCTTCCGGCGTAACATACATCCCCCAGATGCTGCCCAGATGACACCGCTTAAGCTTCGTTTCTCGATACAAGCCAACCATGCCTATGAGGCGCTCCCCATCGAAAGCACCAAAAACAGCCTGTTCTTGGGGATGTGCCAAAATATGCCGGACAAATTCAAGAGAAAAATCTCGCTCGTCTTCAAGCGATGCTACGAAAGATAATGGATCGGTCTCCAGGGCCTCACGGCGAAGCGACACAAGCGCAGCAGCATCGTCCGCGCAAATTAGCCGAACATTAAACAAGGCAATCCCCCCCTCCTCCAGGCCGCCTACATACTCACTTCGATTACCTGCGCGCCGGTGACGCGGATCAAATCATCAACACCAAGCTTGAGATTGAGACCTCGCTGCCCGGCACTCACGACGATAAAATCGAGCAGTGTAGCCCACTCATCGAGATAGACGGTGAAACCCTTGTTGAGCAGCGCCAGCGCCGATATCCCCCCAACCTTCAGCCCGGTCAGGCGCTCGGCATCGGTGTGGCGAGACATATGGACTTTCTTCGCCCCTACTGCCTGTGCCGTCTTCTTGAGATCGAGGGCACGGTCAGCCGCTACCAGAATTAACATTGGCTTGAAGCCAACATCATCAGCCTGAACAACCAGCGTCTTGTAGACATTTTCCGGCGGCAGATCAGCATACTCTGCCACTTCATGAGCATCATGGATGGTATCAGGAAAGACGATGACTTCATAGGGCACGCACTGCCCTTCCAGGACGCGCATCGCGAGTGTTTTCTCAATGCGAGGCATGATGAAAATTCACCGGTAACAGTTTCAGCAATGAGTCCGCATCGATCCCTACGGCTTCACCGAGCCGGCGGAGATCGCGCAGCGAAAGCCGATCCCGGCAGACTGCGTCGACGGATCGAAGCGCGCACGGACAATGCTGCTCGTCAGGGCACTATTCAGGCTCCAGGCCCCCCCTCGAACCCCTTTGGTCGTCCCAGTCGCCGGCCCAGTGGGGTTTTCAGCCGGTGCGATGGCATAGTAGCTACTGCTGTACCAATCGGCCACCCACTCCGTTACATTGCCGGCCATATCGAGGGCCCCAACCGGGCTCATCCCGTTCGGGAATGTGCCGACCGGAGCCGTCTGGGGCCATCCATCGTCATAGGAAAGATCGATCATCTCGTCAAGTGCGCAGCTTGAATCGCAGTAATTTAGCCGCGTCCGATCCCAGACATCGCCCCAGGGATAGAACGTCACGGTGCCGGTATCCGGGTTCCAGCGAGCGGCCTTCTCCCACTCGGCCTCGGTCGGCAGACGCGCGCCACGCCACCGGCAGTAAGCATCGGCGCTGAACCAGTTTACATAGAACACCGGATAGGCATTGAACGCCTCGACACCATAATAGGGCTCGTTGGCATGGTTGTTCATCGAGCCGGGTGGGGAGCAGGCTCCTGCATCGACGCAAGCAGCCCATAGCTGGTTGGTCACCTCGTACTCGTCGATATAGAATGGGCTGAGTATCACTTCATGGGCCGGACTCGCCACAGTCCCATTATCGATACCCATCACAAACTTTCCGCCAGGCACAGAGACCATCGACACACCCGACTGGGTGATATTCTGGCCATCCGCAACGATGTCAGGGGTAAGCGTCGATGCCGCAACCAGTGTAGGGGCAGGAGATACCTCTTGCGTCGAAGCAACCGGCGTCACCGATGCCCTTGGCGTACGTGTGGCCGTAGCCGATGGCGTATTTGTCTCTTCCTCCGGCGAGCCGGGTGTCCGGGTCGATAACAGTGTGATAAACACTGCCGGCGTAGATGTATGGGTCGGCCGCGTCTGCTTTCCAGGCGTGTGCGTTGCCGTTGAAGTGACAGCCTCTTTGGACGGCAATTCAGTCAAGACACCCGTCGGGGTCGAATCGACCAGACCGGCAAGCTGAAGCGGGAGACTATTGGTCAGATAGGCCCACATCACCAGGCTGCTCACCGCAAAGAAGCAAACACACCCGATTGCCAACAACAAAACAACTATCGGAATCTGGCGTCTCCGCACAGGTGTCTCGACGGTAGCCGGCACATCAGGAGTATCGCTGAAATATCGCTGTCCTGGTCTAGACATTACCGGGAAATCTGCCGGCGCATCCTGGAGCGGCTCGAACTGAGGCTCAGTAGGGGTAGGTTCCGGTGAAGATGGCGTATCCAAAGGCTGGAATGGACGTGTAGATCCGGCAACGGGTGTCCGCTCAGTCCAGGAGTCGCTATGCCTCCGGATCGCATATTCCCCAGGGGTCTCTTTCCGAGATTTTCCCTCCCAGTCATCTTGTGGGTCTACGGCTCGACCGTCCGGCTCCGGCTCATCCTGGTCAAACTGAGGAACAAAATCATCCTGTTCATCGTTCATTGTTTTTCGTGGTCCTCATCCCATATGGGCAGCGCAAGGCTGAGAATAGCCAAATGACCCGATCTGCCATGGATCCAAACACGCCCGCCATGCTGCCGCACGATCTGTTCAGCTGCAGCCAGGGGCAACTTGTCCAGAAGATGGCTTCGCAGCTTGCTGCCTTTGCCGCCCATAACCATATCGAGCTGAACATAGCGTGTCCGGTTACTCCCCTTAATGATCAGTATGTCACCCTCTGGTAGACAAAGCAGAGACTGCTCCAACACAATAGCCAACACCATTTCTAAATGCGACTGAGAGGCACGGACAGCGGGCAAATCGTGAGGAAACCCAATTTTCACGTCTGGCAGTTGATGGCTGGTACGCTCGATGAACGCATCCAACATTTTTCTGAACGTTTTCTCGAGATCGACCGGCTCCGCTTCCAGATCGACCATCTGACGCGGATCAGCTTGATGGAGATAAGACAAGATAGAGTAGAGGCCCAGAGTATGTTCGTGGCTTTCGCTGATAATACGAGCCAGATCGCTCAATTCGTAGGGATGCGCATCACCACTCTTGACACGATCTCTCAACATAGCAGCCCCTTCGGCAGTAAAGGTCAATGGGCTATGTACATCAGTCATCAATGTCTGTGCAATTAAATCGCCGCGCCAACAGACCGATTCGCGTAACAGCAGCACAATCACCCGGCCGCGCTCCAGATCAAGTGCCAGGGGGGTCAGTATGAGCCGTTTGTTGGACGTTACAACCTCGAAGGCATGATCACTGTTCTCTCCCAGTTCCTCGGCCAAAAAGGCCGCGGCAAACTGTTCGCCATCCAGGCGATCACAGTCACACAAGGAAAGCACATCTTCCTTATCTAACTCCAGGACATCCCGAGGTCTATAATCCAGGAGGCGCGCAGCTTCATCATTGGCATAGATCACCACACCGCGCTGATTGAAGACGATCACACCCTCATCCAGCTTTTCGATCAGGGTACGCCACAGATCAGTACCAAAGGTGCGCGACGGTCTCATGGATGAACCTCACAGGGTATGGTGGAACGAGAATTTCACAACTTTCCCATAACTGAGCCTGAAGAGTGGCTAATACGAGAATGGCTATCTCATCCCCGCTCCGGCGAACTAATCATGTGTCAGGGGCACATCGGCGAACAGGCGATTTCTACCTGTCTCAGGGGTAAATCATCCACTCCCCGCTTCAAGACCATTATACGCGACTCTCCCGATGGAGCAATGCGGGGTAGATCGGTGTGCACCACTTTGACGCAAACGATGCGAGCGATATACAATCAATGCAACTTGTTGTGAATACAAAGTGATTTGGCGGTAGACTGCTGCTGGATAACACCACATGCAACACATCGAGGAGACATAAATAGGATGAGCACCAATCAATCCACCATTCTGATACTTGAAGATGATTCAATGATGGCTGACACGCTGGCCAGCATGGTCGAGTTGATTGGTTATGACACAATTGTCTTTCACCGATCGCAGGATGCGCTGGATGGTCTCGCTAAAACAAAGGCCAACTTGCTCTTGCTCGATCTCAATCTACCCGATCTGAGCGGCCTGGAAGTCTGCCGCCGGGTAAAAGATGATCCTGAGCTAAAAACCATACCGGTGATTGTTGTGTCTGCCGAAAGCAATCCCTTCTCGATCCGGCGGGCCACTGAACTGGGAGCTGCTCAATATTTGATCAAGCCAGTTGGTCTCGACGATCTTGAAACGGCAATTCTCCAAACCCTTAGTGAGCAAACAGCAACTCAATAGAACATAGACAGTTTTTGTATTGACGCATCCGGACAAGTTCGCCCACAATCTTCCTCAACATGCGGCTAGGTCAAGTCAAGCAAGGCATCCTCGACAGTCTCATAAACAGGAAACATTGTATCATACCCGGCCAGCCGGATCACTTCCATGACGTACGGATTAGGCCCAGAGAGAACCAATCCTCCACCCGAATCGCGTAGAGATTTGGCGGCCAATAAAAACATCCTCAACCCATAGCTCGACATATAATCCAGACTGGCCAGATCGATAATCACGCGATCTTGACGCTCACGCAGCATCGCCTGAAACTGCTCTTCGATCGCCATAGCGCCAGGCGCATCCAGTGTCCCATTCAGGGTCACTTTGTAGAGATTGTTCTCCAGAAATTCCATTGCAAATGAAATGCCCATCAAATACCCTCCAAGACAATGGCTGTCAATCGTCAGCCCGTGACTGACAACAAGCGACCTGTAAAACGGATCATACTCGACGATCGCGTTTTTGCATTAGTCGACACAGGGTCTCTTCTCAATAACTTGGGGTAGTTCCTTGGCTTTTTAACCGTCGAC
>JAFGLD010000299.1 GCA_016928235.1 Anaerolineae bacterium
GCAGAGTTATGGCAATTACCAGGGAGTGGCTCATGAGCAAAAGCTCACCCAAGAGGATGAAAATAGCTTTTTGACTCATCACCCATCCCCCATCACTATTTTCAAGGAAGACAATGATTTCATTCACGGGTATTGAGGTTAAAGCTACTTCGATGCCGGATGGCACCCAGAATCATCTCTGTGTCCACGCAAAATGGCTTGCCAAGCATCTCGGCAAGCGGTGGAACATGCTCAGGCTGCACATCTGCAACTAGGTCGATGTCCTGTGTGGTGCGTATCATGCCATAGGCTGTGCTTGCGACCGATCCACCCACAAAGTATGGCACGCTGAGCCTCTCGAATGCATCGGCGACCAACAATGCAATGTCGATGATATCAAGCGCCATCAACAAACTCCGGCGACGGGCCATATACCTTCTCAGCCAAGCCCGGCTCAATTAACAAATTGACCAGATAGCGTTGCAGCTCAGCCTCTGATGCTTGAGGATGCCGCTCACGTAGATCACTCAAAGCCAGTATCCGTGCCATGCCGTTCAGCTGATCCAGGAGTTCCAGCTTGCGCCAGACAGGCATGTCGCGCAGCCGAGAGAGCATCATGGCTTCAATTCGTGGATCGGTATCGTCAAGAGGATAGGACATACGACCAAGTATAGTCGAAAGCAAGAAAAATGTGAGTTTCTCTTTTGATATTTCGTTGATTGCTCTCCGCTCATCGGGTAAAATCGCCACCCGACACTCATCCTGCAATCCAAACTCCTTGAAAGGGCTCACATGAAAATCCTGGTTATCGGCGGCGCCGGCTACATCGGGTCAGCAACATCAGCATACTTCATCGCTGCCGGTCACAAAGTCATCATTTACGATAATCTGTCACATGGCTATCGGGACGCCATCCCGCCGGACGTCCCGTTTGTTCAAGGTGACATTTGTGATCGAGCCGCGCTCGATGCAGCTTTCTCGGCCCACCAACCCGATGCCGTCGCCCACTTTGCCGCGCTGATCGAAGCAGGCGAATCGATGACCAACCCCGGCATCTTCTTCCACAACAATGTCGTTGGGGCGATCACGCTGCTGGATGTGATGACCCAACACAATGTTAAGCGGATGGTCTTCTCATCGACCGCGGCGGTCTATGCCGGCAAGGATGCCCCTCTATCCGAGGACGATCCCATCGGCCCGGCCAGCGTCTACGGCGAGACCAAGCTGATGATCGAGCGGACGCTGAGGTGGTATCATCGGGTTCATGGTCTGCACTACTGTGCCCTGCGCTACTTCAATGCCGCCGGCGCGATGCTCGACGGGGCCGGCCAGGCGCTGCGCGGAGAGGCCCACCAACCCGAATCGCACCTGATCCCCCTCACGCTGCAAGTTCCCCTCGGCAAGCGTGAATCGATCAGCCTGTTCGGGGCAGACTATCCGACCCCCGACGGCACTTGCATCCGCGACTACATTCACATCGAAGATCTGGCTTCGGCTCACGTGTCGGCACTCGACGCGCTGGATACCCATGAGGAGATGATCTACAACCTGGGCAATGGGCGTGGCTACAGCAACCGCGAGGTGATCGACGTGGCCCGGCAGGTCACCGGCCACCAGATCCCGGTCGTCGAGACCGACCGGCGCCCCGGCGATGCACCCATCCTGGTCGCCTCCGCCGAGAAGATCAACCGGGAGCTGGGCTGGCGGCCCAACCACCCCGACCTGCGCGACATCATCGCCTCGGCCTGGGCCTGGCACAAGTCGCACCCGGATGGGTATTAGCTGTTGGCTATTAGCTGTTGGCTGTTAGCTCTTGGCTGTTAGCTGTTAGCTATTAGCTCTTGGCTGTGAATTGTGAGCTGTAAACTATGAACTTCCATGTTGCGCTCAATGCCTGGTTCTGGAACCGGCCCGATACCGGCAGCGGGCAGTATCTGAGAGGTCTGGTCGATGGACTGCGGGCGGTCGAGCCGGACATTCGGCTGACGCTCGTCGCGCCGGAAGGGTGGCAGGTCGACGCGCCGCCCGGTGTCGGCATCGAGCGTGTCAGGCTGCGTGGGGCCGAACATGTGGGCAAGGTGCTCTTTGAGCAGAAGGGGTTTCCTCAGGCTGCCTCCCGGGTCGGCGCCGATCTGGCTCACATCCCCTACTGGGGCGCTCCCCTTTCCAGCTCTAGTCCCATCGTCGTGACCATCCACGATCTGATCCCCCTGCTGCTCCCGGCTTATCGAGGTGGATTACCGGCTCGATTATACACCGCACTGGTGGCAGCATCCGCGCGGGGAGCATCGGCCGTGCTGACCGATTCCGCGCACTCCGGCCGGGACATCTCGAAGCATCTCACCCTGCCTGCCGACCGCGTCCACGCGATCCTTCTGGCCTGCGGCAAGAGCTATCGACCAGAATCTGACAAGGCGGTGGATGAGGCTGTTCGACGGAAGTACGATCTGCCGCCGGAGTATGTCCTTTATCTGGGGGGGAGCGATGTCAGGAAGAATGTCGATACGCTGATCGAGGCCTTCGTCCACGTTAAAGCCGGCACAGGAGGCGATATCCCCCTGGTGCTGGCCGGCCATCTGCCCAAACAGATCACGCCGCGATTCATCGACGTGCGCCAGGTCATCGATCGGATGAACATGGGCGATGCCGTCCGCGCTATCGGCCCGGCAGACGAGGCGGACAAGCCGTCCCTGTACCGCATGGCGAAGTGTTTCGTGTTCCCATCGCGCTACGAAGGCTTTGGACTGCCGGTGCTGGAAGCGATGACTTGCGGTACGCCCGTCGTCGCGGCCGACACCTCTTCGCTGCCGGAGATCGTCGGCGAGGCCGGTTTCCTGGTCAGGCCGGACGATATTGAGCATCTGGCAGGCGCCATCCTCTCCATCCTGGTCGAGGAAGACCTGGCCCACGATCTCAGCCAAAAAGGGATCAAACGCGCCGCCTGCTTCAGCTGGGAGCGCGTTGCCCGTGAGACCGCTGCTGTCTATCAAAAGGTGCTCGACGGGAAGAACTGAAGACGCTATAGTCAGGTCAGAAAACAAACATCGCGAGTTACACGGACCACACATCACATGTCAACTGTCAAATCTGATCGTCCCAGACCCCTTCGGCGTCCGGACTGGATCAAAGTGAAGGCGGCGTCCGGTGAGACATACGAATGGCTCAACAGGCTGATGCGCGCCAAGGAGCTGCATACCGTGTGCGAAGAGGCGCGCTGCCCCAACCTGGGCGAGTGCTGGAACAAGGGTACGGCCACCTTCCTGCTGATGGGCGATACCTGCACCCGGTCCTGCGGCTTCTGCGATATCAAGACCGGTCGCCCCGATCCTCTCGACTGGGCCGAGCCGATGCGCGTGGCACAGGCCGTCAAGGCGATGAACCTCCAGCACGTCGTCATTACCTCGGTCAACCGCGATGAGCGCAAGGACGGCGGCGCGCCGATCTTCGCCATGGTTATCCGCCGCATCCGCCAGGTCCACCCCGGCTGCTCGATCGAGGTGCTGATCCCCGACTTTAAGGGGGATCGCGACGCGCTCAAGATCGTGATGGATGTCCGGCCGGAGATCCTTAACCACAACGTCGAGACGGTGCCACGCCTGTTCAAGCAGGTGCAGCCCCAGGATCACTATGAATGGGCGATGACGACACTGCGCAATGCCAAAGAACTCGATCCCCTGGTGCTCACCAAGAGCGGCATCATGGTTGGGCTGGGCGAGACCTTCGATGAGGTGGTCGAGGTCATGGGCGATTTGGCCTCGCTAAAGGTCGATATCCTGACCATCGGCCAGTACTTGCAGCCCAGCAGGCAGCATTTGCCCATCGAGCGTTATTACACGATGGAGGAGTTCGCCGAGCTGAAGAGAATCGGCCTGGAGGAATTGGGTTTCAAGTGGGTGGAGAGCAACCCGCTGGTGCGCAGCTCCTACAACGCCGCCCGGCAGGTGCGGGCGCTTTCACAACTCAGCTACGTCCGCCCTGTTGCTGGAGTGGTCAAGGAGTAGTCCCCTTCTGCGGGAACAAATCTCATGAGCGCAGGAATGGACTTCCTGTGCGAGTCATTTAACCAGGTACACACACACCTTGGCCTGGTATAAGATTCGGAAGATAGCAAGCTAAAAACAGGGATTGGGGATCAGAGTCAACCTCCAAGACCTGTCATGTTTACTGTTTTTGCGTCAAAAAAACCTCGTCCCTGCCCCCCTCTCCATACATGGAGAGGGGGAGACCGAGCATCAGCGAGGTTGGGGGTGAGGAATGTGACATACCCAAATCACCAACCGCGCTATTGCCGCATGCTACCGCCATTTTGCCCATGGCACAAAACTCATCCGAATGACTATGCCCAGTTGGAGCAGTATCCGTTACACTGACAATGCATGCATCATCTCGCGAAAGGCGGTTTTGTAATCACTACTGAAGTCGAAGCGTGGGCGGGTGCGGAGATCGTCAGGGACATCACAAGGTGTGACATGTGCCACGACGACCGGCTTGCGCTGCCCCCGGAAGTAGCTCCAACCCTGCTCGACTTCCTTATCTGCCAAGGCGTTATCAGAGAGAACAACTACCATATGGCTGCACTCGGTCAGCGCCGGATGGACGCCACTGGCCCAATGATCCTTCTCCTGACCTGAATCGGGTGCATACCAGGTCGGAATACCAATCTTGGCCAGGTCCTCTGCCAGCCTGGCCGCAAATTCGGTATCGGCTGGGCTGTAATTGATGTACGCGGCATAGCGGGTTGAGCTTCCCCGCCCCTTACCTTTGCGAGATTGCCGGGGTGCTCCCAGCATTTGACCCAGGTCAGGACGTTCGAGACTGCGATGAGCATCGGTGCGTCCCATCCTGAAGATGGTGTTGGCGCAGATCGGGCACTCACCGCGGGTTCCAGGCGCGCCGCGTCGTGTCCAGACCGGGGCCGGATTGGCCATATCGACCTTTTGTTTGCAATGAACACAATATGCCTCGATAGGCTCATCCTCCAGTTCGTCGTCTTCTACGTGATCGAGGTGTTGCATGTAATCGTCTCCGTGATGATGTATAGGTTTACTAAAATGGCCACGACCGTCCGAGGTTCGGAAAGCTAACCGGCCGGCCAGGATTGTATCCTCACAAACATGCACAGTGTACAAGAAGCCTTGACAAGGAGCAAACAGGGGTTGGAAATTCCGGATAAAGCCGACCCGCAACTTTTATTGGACTGTCCATGACATAACCGGCAACGCATGAATTGTCTCTTAGCTTAACCTGCCATTGCAGCTACCCAGCCCGAATGGTATAATCCGCTCGGTTGGTTTAGTTGGATTGAGACATTTCAATCGCCTAAGGATTTGTACAAGAACGGTTCCGCAGCATTGGTAATACTCCTGTGGTCCTATGCTTGAGTAAATCCAAAGGAATGAGGATTAAACAGCTGTTCCCAATGAGTTGTTCAGGGTATGGAAGGTTGTCAATTCTTGTTCTTAAAACACATCAAGGAGCAAACCCCAGGTGTTTAATCCCCTGGATTGGCTACTCAGTCTGTTTTCACTCGATATTGGCATCGATCTTGGGACAGCCAATACATTGGTCTATGTCCGTGGTCGAGGTATCGTGATCAACGAGCCCTCTTGGGTTGCCATCGACAAGAGGACACGCCGGGCTTTGGCGATCGGCTCAGAAGCACGCCAGATGGTCGGGCGGACACCAGCCAACGTTATTGCTATCCGCCCATTGCGTGATGGCGTGATCTCTGAGTTTGAGATCACACAAGCCATGCTGGAATACTTCATCGGTAAAGTACACGAGCAAACACTCGTTCCTATGCCTCGTCCACGCGTGGTGGTAGGCATCCCAAGTGGTGTGACAGAAGTTGAAAAACGCGCAGTTTACGATGCGTCTCTCTCGGCTGGAGCCCGTGAAGCCCTACTGATCGAAGAGCCGATGGCTTCAGCCATCGGAGCCGGCTTACCGATCACCGAGACACGTGGTAGCATGGTGGTCGATATCGGCGGCGGCACGACCGAAGTCGCGATTTTCTCGATGGGCGGCATCGTCATCAGCCGCTCGATCCGCGTAGCCGGCGATGAGATGGACGAAGACATCGTCCAATATATGCGCGTCAAATATAATTTACTAATCGGTGAGCGCATGGCCGAGCAGGCCAAGATGGAAGTAGGATCGGCCTATCCCTTGCCCGAAGAGCGCATCTTCACGATGCGCGGGCGCAACCTGATTACCGGCCTGCCGGAATCAGTAGAGGTATCCTCCATCGAGCTCCGTGAGGCGCTGTCGCCCTCCGTCTCAGTTGTCGTGAATGCTGTCAAAGATGCCCTGGATGAGACTCCCCCTGAGTTGATCTCCGATTTGATCGAGTCGGGTGTTTGTATGGCTGGTGGCGGCTCGCAGCTCTCCGGCATGACTGAGCGTTTATCCGAAGAGCTCAACATGCGCGTCTGGTTGGCCGCCGATCCTATGAGCTGCGTGGCTCGTGGCGCAGGTCGTGTGCTGGAAGATTACGACAACCTCCGCCGCCTGCTGATTGGTCTGGAGCGTCGAAGCACGCAGCACTAATACTCTCCCCTTTCCTCATTTTTGGGTAACCCCGATCCTCTCTTAAACGCCTGTTGCGGTACAATAGTATCACAGCACAAGGTTCTTTATGCCTGCCGCACGTGACCAATGAACTGAATTGGTTGACAGCGTATGGCGGATAGTTGTAAATCGAGACCGAAAAATATGAACTCATCATTCAGACCATAGATGCGAGGTTAAGTATCTAATGCGTCTACATCATCCACCCAATCGATTGATAACGCTGGGCATCCTGATCGTCATAGCCATGTGCCTGATTCTGGCAGGGAGTCGCCTCAGCATTTTGCGAACACTGACGGGCGTGGTAATGGCCCCCATATCACCTGTGGCCCGAACACTGACCGGTGGAGCAGATCTCGCCGCAGGACTGACCGGCGATCAACCTGACTATGCTACTCTCCGCGAGCACGAGCGAGAGTTGGAGCGCACTGTTGCCAGGCTCCAGATCGAGATTGTCCAGTTGAAGGAGATCGAACAAGATTATCACCGCCTGAGCGGGCTACTTGATTACAAAAGTGCCCATCAGAATCAGAATCTGGTGACGGCAGACGTGATTGCGCGGGATACCAGCGGCTATCTGCGCTGGGTGATCATCAACCGTGGTGTGCGAGATGGTATTCGGATCGGCAACCCTGTAATCAGCGATCAGGGGTTGGTGGGATATGTAGATGATATAGCTGCCAACACGGCTTGGGTGCGGTTGATTATCGACCAATCCAGCGCCGTCAATGCCCGGTTGCAAAATGCCCGAGCTGAAGGCACCGTGTTTGGTCAGCTACAAGGTACTCTGTTAATGGGCCTGATCCCCCAGGAAATGCTGATTGAGCCTGATGATATGGTATTGACCTCCGGGCTAGGGGGTAAATTCCCGGCGGGGATTGTGATCGGCCAGGTAACCAGTGTCCAGCGCCAACCTGCCGAGTTGTTCCAGCAGGCCCAACTACGTCCGATGGTTGACTTCGGGCGACTGGAGATTGTTTCAGTGATTACGAGCTTCCAGACCATCGATACAACTATCTTTGAGACCGGCACGGAGTAGTAGGAGAAATTGCGGTGAGCCTACAGCTTGGTTTCCCATTGATGCTGTCAGCGGTGCTGATTCAGGCTGTTATCTTGCCGCGTATGAGAATGTATGGGGGCCAACTCGATCTGGTTGTCATCCTTGTCCTGGCTTGGGCTATTTTGGATCACAGGCAGGAAGGTATGGTCTGGGCTTTTATTGGCGGGTTGTGCCTCGATTTGTTTTCCGGCGCCCCTTTGGGAATCTCATCGTTGGTGCTGGTTCCGATTGCCTATCTGATTAGCCTGACTGAAGCGCAGGTGTACCGTACCAATGCCTTGTTACCCCTGTTGCTGGCCGGGTGCGGGACATTGGCCTATCACGCAGGCTATTTGCTGGCGATACGCTTCCTGGCAGGGATGTCGGTGGCTTGGTTGCATGTCATCTGGTATGTTACACTCCCATCCTTGCTGTTCGATATCATTGCCATTATGCCTGTCTTGTGGATACTCAGGCCATGGTATGACAGGCTGCACCCACAGCAGATGCGGATATAAGCTGTTGTGATAGGTGGCCATAAAAACATCCCAAAAAAGCTGGTTCACGTACGGATAAAAATCTCCAGTACAGTTTCTTTATGATCGACCTAGGCCCATTTAAACAATCCGGGAAACCTCGCCCTAAGCTCTGGCGTTTACGAGTCTTCGAGATTGTGATTGGTGTGTCTTTCCTGATATTGGCAGGACGCACCTACGCTATTCAGATCATCGAGCGTCCGGAACATGTCGCTCAGGCCGATGAGAACCGATTGGATGTTGTCAGTATCCCAGCCACGCGCGGGATCATCATCGACCGCAACGGTAAGCCGCTGGCCGTCAATGTTGCCAGTGCTAATGTCACCGTAACGCCTGCGCTGCTGCCTGCTACAGATAGCGACGAAGAAAAGGCCGTCCTGGAGCGCCTTTCCAGGCTGATCAACATCCCCCTTAGTGGTAAACTGCATACCGTTGACAAACGTGGCATTCCAGAGAAAAGCTTGATGGAGATGGTTCGCGAAGGACAGGGTATTGCCCCTTACGATCCTGTGGTGGTCAAAAAAGACATCGACCAGGAAATTGCCCGGGTTATTTTGGCCGATAAAGCCAGCTTGCCCGGTGTGGATATTGAATGGGTGTCCGTACGCGAGTATCCCTCTGGCCCTCTCACATCTCACATTATTGGTTATATGGGGCGTATCTCAGAAAGCCGGGCAGAAGAATACGAGGACAAGGGCTACCTACTGGACCGCGATCGTATTGGCTATGACGGTATGGAGTTCTATGCTGAAGAAATACTGGCAGGCACTTGGGGACTACAGCAAGTTGTGCGTGATGTTGCCGGGCAGATTGTTACGACCATTGGCGATCCGCAATTACCCAAGCCGGGCAATAGCCTTCGTCTGACCATCGACGTCGATCTACAAGAGGCTGCCCAGAAGGCCCTCGTCGATCAGCTTGCAATCTTAAACCAGGAAGAGGGGAAAATTGTCTCCGAGAGCGGCGTGGTCATTGCCTCGAACCCGCGCACCGGCGAGATCCTGGCACTGGTCAGTTGGCCGACTTACGACAATCAACGCTTTGCCCGCGAGTTGGATGTGGCCTACTATTTGCAAGTCTATCAAGACCCTCTCAGGCCGCTCTTTAATCAGGCTGTTGGATCGTTATATCCTCCCGGCTCGATCTTCAAAGTTATCACTCTGACCGGTGCATTGGAGGAAGGTGTCGTGACCGCCGATCAACAGATCGTCGATCCGGGCCATATCGAGCTGGTCAATCGGTATTACGAGAATGATCCTGGACAAGCGCAGCGATTCGTCTGCTGGATCGAGCGCGGAACCGGAGGCGGGCACGGAAAAGTAGACGCCATCCGTTCGCTGGCCTGGTCATGTGATGTGTACTTCTATAAAGTTGGCGGCGGCTATACCAACCCGGAGAATGACTATGTCGAGGTGCCCGGTATTGGCTTGGGTATCGAGGGGCTGGGCTGGTGGATGAGACGGTTTGGACTTGGTCGGGTTACCGGTATCGAGCTGCCGGCCGAGGCAAATATTGAGGCATGGGGGATTATCCCTGGTCCGGATTGGAAGCGACGCACCTGGGGCGAGAACTGGTCAACCGGCGATACCTACAACTCAGCTTTTGGCCAGGGATATGTTACTACCACACCGCTCCAGATGCTGAATGCGCTTAACGCAATCGCCAACGATGGAATCATGACACGTCCGACACTGATCCGCGAGGTGACTGATGCCGATGGGCATGTCATCATGGGTTTCCAGGCCGATACCACTGATATGCGTGATGAGCTACGTGCTTTATGGTCTGAGCGTCACGAAGATCAGGTCTACCCGGAAACATTGGACCAGACCCTAAAAATTGTCCAGGAAGGGATGCGTTCCGCTGTGATTATAGAGGGGGGAACAGCATTAGCTGCCGATCTACCATATGTCCCAGTAGCCGGAAAAACAGGCACAGCCGAGTATTGTGATGACATCGCAGCCTCACTCAACCTGTGCCAACCGGGTAACTGGCCTGCTCACGCCTGGTTTATGGCATATGCTCCCTATACCGACCCCGAGATCTCGGTGATTGCTTTTGTCTACAATGGTAACGAGGGCGCGATCGTCGCTCTGCCGATTGCCAGAAAGGTAATCGATGCCTATTTCCAACTCAAGACCCGTCGAGCCATCGAGCAGCAAGCCACACAGACGCCGGGCCCATAACGAGCGAGCAGCTTTCAACACTAAGGAATGGATTAAACTGCGAACGGTTGAAAACTGGACTTTTGATTATGCTTGAGCATGCTCAGAAAAAGTCCAAAACCCAGCCATTTGCAATATAAATCACTTTCCCCTTCTGCAATCAGGACTGTGCTTAGGCAAGTTAAAAAATTATCCATTCCTAAGGAATGGGCACCAAATATAGTTGCCCAGATAAGTCTTTGCAGCGGGTGAGCAAGGGACAAAAAATAAGGTAAATAGGTAAGAGGACACAGGTCATACTTCGCGCCATTACCTGTTATCTTTTATCCATTCACCTTTTACGACCAGGCAAAAACTTTCCTGGAGAACTATCACTCGCTCTCCGGCGCCCACAAAAGAGGTCAGCAAACGAGAACGTTAATAAATTCTCATTCCTAAATCATGACTTCGACCAGCATCAGGTTGGTCATACCCGGTGTATGGACGGTGACACCGGCCGTGATCACAACCCGATCCATTGGCTTGGCTACGCCCATCGATGCTGCCAGCTTGAGCGAGTCGCGGATCAGGTCATCGGTGGTGTTGGCTCGGGAGGTATGGAAGGGGATCACGCCCCAGGAAAGCCTGAGCTGGCGCTCGACCGTCGGGTTGAAGGTGGGGGCCAGGATGGGGACATGTGGGCGGTATTTGGCGACGTTACGGGCTGTTGTGCCACTGGCTGTTGCTGTGATGATAGCGGTTGCTTGAAGCGCATGAGATGTCTCGCAGGTGGCATGGCTGACCGCGTCGGTAACATCGTCCATGGTAATCCTGACATGTTTGGGGGGACGCCAGGGCTCGGACAGTGTGGCCTTTTCGATTTCGCCGGCGATGCGCACCATCGTCTCGATCGCTTCCAGTGGATACTTGCCGGCAGCTGTCTCGCCGGAAAGCATGATGGCATCGGTGCCGTCCAGAATGGCATTGGCCACATCACTGGCTTCTGCGCGCGTGGGACGCGGATTACGGATCATCGAATCAAGCATCTGGGTGGCAGTGATCACCGGTTTGGCGGCAGTATTGCACAGGCGGATCAGCTGTTTCTGTGCCAGAGGAACATCCTCAGCCGGGATCTCGATTCCCAGGTCACCTCGGGCGATCATGATAGCGTCGGCCGCGTTGATGATGGCATCAATATCATTGAGTGCCTGCGGCTTTTCGATCTTAGCGATCACCCGGATGGGTGAATCCGGCTGGCAGTGTGTAGCGATGTGCTGCTTGACGCGCAGAACATCATCGGCCGAGCGGACAAAAGACAGCGCGACCCAATCTAGCCCTTGCTGCAGACAAAAGTCGAGATCGGCCAGGTCTTTTTCGGTGAGAGAGGGTACCGAGATCTGCGTGTCAGGCAGGTTAAGCCCTTTGTGATCGGTCAGCAAGCCGCCGATGAGCACTTTGCAGACAATGTCCTGCCCGGAAATCTCCCGCACCTTCATCTCGATCAACCCATCATCGATCAAGACGGTCTCGCCGGCCTTGATATCCTTGGGCAGATTGGTGTAATGAACAGGGATGGTCGCCTGAACACCCCCTGATGCTTCGCGCTGGCCAGTGATGTCGCGCGTGGTCAGCACTACGCACTCGCCCTCATTGATTTGGACTCCCCCATCAGCCACAAGGCCGATGCGAATCTTGGGCCCCTGGAGATCGGCCATAATGGCGACTGACTTTCCGGCTGCCTGTGATGTGGCTCTGATACGTGTGATGTTTTCAAGATGCTCCTGGCGATCGGCGTGAGAGAAGTTCAGGCGGGCGACATCCATCCCGGCATCAATGAGCTTGCGTAGCATCTCTGGAGTGCGCGAGGCCGGGCCGATGGTACAGACGATTTTAGTGCGGATCATAGTGTTCTCCCCTGACATTGACAATTAATGATTGATAGATGTCGATTAAGTATTGTGTTCTGTATGCTGATACAAATGCTTCATCGCTGGTTGTTCTGACAGATTTACGCTTACAGTAAAAACCAGAACAGATATCTCTGTCATTCTACCCCAAATCTGTCGGTTGGCGAGTTTCGAAGATGAATGTGCACGGGGAACAGATTACCTTGCAAGAGGTATTACCTTGTTCTGACGCCTATCATTTTGCTCGAAGAGGCACTGACAATAGAGGTTCCGTATTTTTGGGGCATCATCCCCATGATACTTGCTTTTTATATTATCTTCCTGCCCGTCTACCTGTTCCGCGTCAACCCGATTGGGAGAGGCGGCACAGTTGACTGTATTCAAGTCCACCCTGATAATAGACGTACAGGATCGCTATCAACTATCTTTTGGGGATCAGGCAAAAGCGGCTGTTGCCTCCGCCGGTTCGCGCTGTGCCGCTCGAAGCCGGCAAAGCTGCCTTGTTCTGACAAACCAATCATCGCAGCCGGATACGATCTGAGTATCTTAATCGTCAATTGTCCTGTCTGAAATCAGCCTGGGGCTAAGGCACCCCGGCACGGTTTCCGAACCGACTCTGATCTGCCCCAGGTTCAACGCTCCCCCATATTGGGGGGTTGTGTGTTGATGAGTTGCTTCAATTATCCCGGTTGAGGCTTTATAAAGGGCCAGAATGTCGCAGATACTCATTGTTGATGATGTTCCACAAAATCTGAAGGCATTATCGCTAATCCTGGAAAGCCGCGGATATGCTGTCCACACGGTGGATAACGGCCATCGTGCCCTTCAAGCAGCTGGTAGTTCCCCCCCTGATCTGATCTTGCTGGATATTATGATGCCGGACATCGACGGCTACGAGGTCTGCCGACGGTTGAAAACCGATCCTGCTCTGGCATCGATACCGATCATATTTGTGAGTGCCCTCGACGAGACACTGGACAAGGTCCGGGCATTTGAAGTTGGCGGGGTAGATTACATCGCCAAACCCTTTCACCCGGAGGAGATACTGGCGCGCGTCGAGACACAGATGGAGTTACGACGGCTTCAGACACGGCTCATTGAACAGGTTGAGGCCCAGGAAAAAGTCAACAAACAGCTTTCAGAGGCCAATGTTCGTCTTGGCAACCTGTTAAAAGATAAAGAAGATCTGCAGGGCATCTTAGCCCACGATCTGGGGAATATCCTGGCTTTAATGACGTTGAAGCTGGATATTCTCATCAAGCGTTATGATTCTCTGTCCCCAGAGAAGATTGCTCATCATCTGGTTGCGCTCAAAAAAACCAAAGATCAAATGGCGTCGATCATTGCCCGTCTGCTGGATGTTGCGCAAATTGATGACAAGCCGATCAAAGTGAACTGGCAGCCCAGCCTCCCTGGGATGATTATCAACCAGGTACTGGATCAATATGCCGGTTTGGCTTCGGAAAAGCGCATCACGCTCAACTATGAGCAAGCCGGGGATGACGAACCGATCCGGACCGATCCAACCTTGTTAGGGGAAGTGTTCTCCAACCTGATATCGAATGCTATCAAATATTCACCCACCGATACCGCTGTTGCTGTTCGGTTAACCAGGAATAGCCAATCCGTGACGATTGAAGTCGAGGATAACGGGCCCGGCTTGTCTGAATCTGATCGTGCCAAACTTTTCACCAAATTTGCGCGGCTCAGCGCCAAACCAACCGGTGGCGAGAAATCATTAGGTTTGGGGCTGTATATTGCCAGGAAGCTGACCCAGGCCATCGGCGGGACGATCACGGCCGACAGTCCCGGCGCCGATCAGGGGAGTACATTCACAATATGTTTGCCGATAGGCAAGAATGAGCCTATGTAAGAGCAGTCTCTTTTCACATAGCCTGATAGCTGATTGGACGTAGATCTCTATCCAGTGCTGTAAGATTAGTGAAAACGGTGGTCTACCACATCTGTTGGGGTAGTGTTCACCAATTGCAATCCGGCCATTTGTATTCCGGTCACCAATCGACTGGTGTACAGGAATAACATAACCTTGAGGAATATCCTGATATCCGGCATCGACGGCACAATGGGAATCCTGTTTCTTCATTACATCTCCTCCATGGGTATCTTCTCAACAACTTGGGGCTGTTTGTACTCGATGATCAGGTTTTTGACATTGCCTGGTGATCGGTTTTTTTGTTCGCCATGATTGGCTAACGGCGATTGGAAAGAGCCTGAAAACCAGGAACTAACAGCCAACAGCGTATCGAGCTTAAGTTACCGCCTATGCTCCCTCGGATTATTGAGAAGATACCTCTATGGCGCCGAAGCGGTGAGGACATCATGTGGCAGACAAGAAACCCTGTCGAGCACCGGGTGGGGAATCACCCCATACGATCTTGATCCCAAATACCCGATAATGAGTCCTATAGACACTGACCTCAACAGGAGTAACGCCTACCATCACCTTCGCAATGACCACTCAATGATCAAGCATTCCTGTTACTTCAAAAGAAGTCAGCAATTCATGAGTAGATCTTTAACAGAAAGGAATGGAAATGTTAGGTAACATCAGGTTCCACAGAGGATGGAACATTCTCATTGCGGTCATTGTAACGAGTCTGTTTTTAAGTGGGTGTGGCACCCAGACTCCCAAAGTGTATCGGGTCGGTATCGTCAATGCCAACACAAGCTTTGCTGTCATAGGCGAGGGATTCAAAGCCGAAATGACAAAATTAGGTTATACAGAAAATGAGAACATAGTCTATATTGTTGAAAATCCGGCCCAGAATCCGGACGCGATACAAAGCTCGGTTAAGAAGCTCATAGAGGATGATAAGGTCGACGTGATATTTGGATTTCCTGCGCTTGAAGCCAAGGCGCTTTATGCGGCTACCGCGGGCACGAATTTCCCCGCGGTGTTTGGCTACGGTCAGACAGAAGGAGGCAATCTGGTTAAGAGCGTGCGTGAGCCTGGGGGGAGCCTGACAGGTGTCCGTTACCCTGGACCTGAGATGATGAGCAGACGTCTAGAGATGTTGACTGAAATGGTACCGACAGTCAAGCGGGTATGGATCAGCTACGATGAGAACAACCCCAATATGCCCGCTTCGCTTGAGGCATTGCGTTCGACAGCCTCGTCCCTGGATGTGACACTGGTGGAAGTTCCCATCACCACGATCGAAGAATTCGGAGCAGACCTCGAAGCGCGGGCCGACTTGGATGATATCGGCTTCGACGCCATCCTCTCGATGCCGGACCAATTCAACACCTCTGCTGATGTTTTTGCAATGCTCAACGAGTTTGCGACAGAACACAAAATACCGGTGGCTGGTGGCGTTGAGTTCCAGGCCAAACAGGGCGCTCTTTTTGTCAATACGACCGATCTTACCAATGTGGGCAGTCTAGCAGCCCCCCTGGTCGACAAAATCCTCAAAGGTGCCGCGCCGGGCACTATCCCGGTGGTCACTCCGGAGCAAAGGGTAGTGATCAATGCTCAGGTAGCTGAAAAACTGGGGATAACGATTCCGGAGGGTCTGTTAAAGATGGCAGATGAAGTCATCAAGTAACTGAGAAGACATTAACAAGGACTTCGGAAGTCTTTGGGACTTCCGAAGTTCACCATATTCGAAGAACAGCAGAGTAATGCAAGAGGTGCTGATCCAGAACACATAGTGTTTTTTTGTGCTGGCAACCTAACCTCTAGACTCCTGGGAATAGTTTGCCTGAGCAGACAGGTCAGCATCGCAGAATAACAACATGAACGATAAGGTGCCAGGATATGATAAAAACCAGGACAAATAGCCCCCGGCGTACACGAGGCCTATCGGCCATACTAGCCACTACATTTTTCGCGTTGAGCGTGCTGACCCTCTTGTTTTCTGGCGGCGTGCTATTGTTCCTCAATGTTCAGACTCAGCGACAGGCCATCGTCAGCCAGCAGCAAGTCATCGCTCAGGCTGCAGCCGGAAAGGTCAGCAACTTCATTCAGGAGAAGTTCATAGCATTGACGACTACAGTCAGCACAGCCAAGCTAGACACGGTTTCCGCAGATCGGAAACAGACGCTAGAGGGTCTGATGAGCGGCCAGCCTGCTTTTCGTCAGGTTGCCTGGCTGGATGCTCAGGATCGTGAAGTTGCTACTGTGTCTCGTACTTCCAGAATAGCCTCCGGACGGCTGATTGAGAAGCTTGATACTGATGCGCAGGCGCAGGTCAGGCAAAATCAGAATTATATTAGCCCAATCTATTTTGACGACGTCAGCAGTGAGCCATTAATTGTCATGGCAATCCCCATGAACGATGCTGTTGGCGCTTTCCAAGGAACCTTGGTCGCTGAAGTAAATTTGAAATTCATGTGGGATGTGGTTGACCAGCTCAAAGTAGGTGAAACGGGCTACGCCTACGTCGTGGATGAGCAAGGCAATTTGATCGCGTTCACAGATACTGCTCGCGTATTGCGTGGTGAGAATGTTGCCTCGATAAGTAAGGTCGGCGAGTTTGTTCGCGATTTGTCTGAGCCGTCTGGTGCAGCATCACAGGCTGAAATCTACACCGGTCTAGATGGGACAACGATTGTCGGAAGCTATGCTCCCCTGGGCACACCAAGCTGGGCGGTCATAGCCGAGCTACCCTGGCAAGAAGCCTATCGTGATGTCATCCAAGCGACCATATTATCCATCGTGGTTGTGTTGGGAGTGGCGATGGCAGCCAGCGTGGCAGGCGTGGTGATGGCCCGTCGGTTGGCAGTACCCCTGGTGAATCTGACCAACACAGCAGGCCGGATTGCCGCCGGCGAGATGGCACTGGAAGCGGATGTGCAAGGTCCGAGGGAGGTTGCCAACCTGGCAACAGCCTTCAATAGCATGAGCACCTCTCTCAAGGCAATGATCGACAAAGAGATCGTCAGTCGTACGGTGCTCCAGACGACAGTAGATTTGTACATGAGTTTTGTCGAGAAGGTAGCACAAGGTGACCTGGCTCAGCGCCTGGATCTCTTTGCCTATGAGAGTGAGCCCGGACAGGCGGAGCCGCTTTACGTGTTAGGCTCAAACCTGAACAAAATGGTCAGCAGCCTGGCCGAAATAACTGACAGAAATGCTCAATTGTTGGCCGAGACACAGCGGGCCAGAGATGAAGCTGAGGAAGCCAATCGCATCAAGTCTCAGTTCCTGGCCAGCATGAGTCACGAGTTGCGGACACCACTCAATGCTATTCTGAATTTTACCAAGCTATTGCGCAAAGGCATTCAGGGTCCAGTGAACGAGCGCCAGATCGATACCCTGAGTGAGGTGGTTGCTAGTAGCCAGCATCTCCTGTCCTTGATCAATGACGTACTGGATGTCAGTAAGATCCAGAGCGGCGCGCTAACCCTCTTTGTTGAAGAAAATGTAGCTCTTCAGGACATTGTGTATGCCGGAGCCAGGACCGCAGAATCTTTGCTCAAGGATAAACCGGTCACTCTCGTCAAAGACATCGGCGCAGATCTCCCGCTTATTCTCTGTGACCAACGCCGGGTGCAGCAGGTGCTGTTGAACCTTCTCGGCAATGCGGCCAAGTTTACTGACCATGGTACAATTACCCTGAGCGTCAAGCGCCAGGATGATCAGATTTTATTTGTTATAAAGGATACGGGCGCAGGCATTCCAAAAGATCAACAGGACTATATCTTTGAGCCATTCATCCAGACGGAGACAGGCATCAAGCATGCTGGTGGTACAGGCTTGGGATTACCTATCTCTAGGAGCCTGGTTGAAGCCCACGGCGGCAGAATCTGGTTGGAATCGGCACCAGGCGAAGGCTCCACGTTCATGTTTACCCTCCCCATCGAATCGCCGGACTTGCGCCAGCAGTTCCAAGGCAGTAAGGATCTTCTCCATGGCTAATCTGAACTACCTGTACGTGGAGGATGATCGCTTGAGTCGCGAGGTCATGGAAATGATGCTGCGGGATATGCTGGGTGTCACCAGTTACGTTATATGGGAGAGCAGTGAGGATTTCCTTCATCGACTGGAAAGCCTCAGCCCGCAGCCGGACATCATTCTGTTGGATATTCATATGGCACCGATCACTGGCTTTGAGATGCTTGAGATGATCCGCAACAAGCCAAAATTTCAGGATTGCAGGGTGTATGCACTGACTGCCAGCGTCATGAACGAAGAAGTCAATCTGCTGCGTACTGCCGGGTTTGATGGCGTAATCGGCAAGCCGTTGGATGTCGATACCTTTCCGGAGCTGCTCGAAAAACTGGAAGCCAGACAGTCTGTCTGGAAGATTACCTAGGGGTTCCAATGCTGCTGAAGAACAAGCGAATTGTCTATATAGAAGATGATCTGCGGAATCGCAAACTGGTAGAGCTGCTTGTGACTGCGGAAGGCGCGGACATCTGGTTTGAACGCTGGGGCACTCCCGGCACAGCGCTGGCTATCGTGATGGGATATCAGCCTCTGGATCTCATTTTGCTTGACCTGATGTTCACAAGAGGCTATGACGGGTATGACATCTATGCCGCACTGCGCAAACAGTCCGAGTTTGATAGTGTGCCGATCGTGATGGTCTCTGCGGCGGACGCTGCCGTCGAGATACCCAAGGCTCGCCGGTTGGGACTGACCAGCTACATCGCGAAACCCATTGATTCCGACCTGTTCGCTCAGCAGCTGAAAGACATTATGGATGGGCATGCTATCTGGGTGAATGCTTGATCGCAACAGTCAAACAATAATTACACATGGAGAACAAATGAATATGGTAAAAGCCCTGATTATTGATGACAATCAATCCAACATCAATGTACTGGGGGCGCTCCTCCAACATGAGGGCATCGCCTATGCTGAGGTGTTGTATCCAACCGAAATTGAGAATACGGTTGCCTCGGAGGGGCCCTTCAATGTGGTCTTTCTCGATCTGGAATTTCCGACCAATAACGGGTTCTCGATTATTGAAAAGCTGCGGCAGATGGACGGTTTAGACGGCGTGCCGATCGTGGCTTACAGTGTCCATATCAGCGAAATCGAGCAAGCGCGCCGCGCCGGCTTCGATGGCTTTTTGGGTAAGCCGTTGGATGCCGACTGTTTTTCCGATCAATTGCGGCGTATCCTGAACGGTGAGCAGGTTTGGGAGATCATATCCTGATCGATTAAGAAAACAGGCCGTGCAATGCAGTGCCAATCGCGTGACTTGTGTGGTTGATCACAAGAGATACGTCTGTGACTTCGCGCCTGTATATTAGACTTTATCGGCAATGGGCGAGTACCACGCAAGAATAGCGTGGTCGACGTTGTAGTCGTTGGGTGATGGGAATTTTGCAGGGTATGGGCTTGCCTTTGAAGCCATTTCGCGCTTGCGCCACCACCCAACCTACACAACTGGACATTGCTCTCATTCTTTAGCGATCCCAACCACGCCATTTACGGGTGCTACCTTAAGTAGGTATATCCAAGAAATATCGATCACCCGGACGCCGTCATTCCCGCGAAAGCGGGAATCTACCGGTATGGCGAGTGGTTCCCAATGTGCAAAGTCGGGCTAAGAAATTAACATATTCATTGACGACGTGCCTATCTGGAGAGGAGTTAATTCAGTGAGCCGCTTGCCCACCTATATCCTGATGGAAGACCCTCCTGTCTACATATCTACCATTCCGAAGGGGTTCAACATGTCAGAGGACTGGGCGCCATCCGAGGCAAAACTGAGAGAGACATTGGATGCACACCCGGAGCCCTTGTTTTACATATCTGATACGCGGGAATTTAGATTATCTTTGGATGATCTGATCGCTATTGCCAATATAGCCACCCGCGGACAGGATCCTCTATGGCGGCATCCGAAGATACGGGGAGTATATATTGTCTCAGACCTACAATTGGTTGAAATGGCCGCGAAGGGATTGAACAACCCCATTTTCGGCAATACAAATATCAAGGTGTTCGACACTGTCGAAAAAGCACTGGAAGACATTCAGCGCATACTGGCAAGTTGACATGAGCCCCAGTTTTTGGGCACAGGGGCTCAGAAGCCTATCATCCTGAATAAACCTGGCAGATAACAGGACATGGCGTTCAAATTCGAGACAGTGTTCGAGGCGATGTGAGGTGAAAAGACCGCAGCGCGACTCTGCCGAGCACGCCATTCTCGTATGCTGCCCTGGGCCTACCCCCGGCGCGACTCGTTGCTCCTTGCAGGCGTCTGATATAATGGAGCTTATCCTCTATCTCGATATATCTCAAGGGTGTCTCTATGCTCGACACACTGTTGGCGACCAAGCTCTATATTCCGCCTGCTCCGGCCAAACTGGTCGAACGTCCCGGCCTGGTCGCCCGGATCAACGATGGCCTCATGCGCCGCCTGACGCTGGTCTCTGCCCCGGCAGGGTTCGGCAAGACAACCCTGCTCAGTGAGTGGATCGCCCTGTGCGATATTCCGGTGGCGTGGGTATCGTTGGATGAAGGCGACAATGATGTCGTGCATTTTCTGACCTACCTGGTCGCTGCGCTCCAGAAGATCGATCCGGGCGTGGGAGAGGCGACATTGACCGCCTTCCAGCTTCCTCAGCCACCCGCCCTCGAACTGGTTCTCACGCCGCTAATCAACGATCTCTCAGCCATTCAAAAACCATTCGCCATCGTGCTTGATGATCTCCACCTGATCGAGGCCGAGCCGGTTTACCGGGCCCTCGGCTTCCTGCTTGATCACCTGCCGCCACAAGCGCATCTGGTGATTGCCACCCGCGCCGATCCGCCGCTTGCGCTCAGTCGCCTGCGTGGTTCCGGCCAACTGGTCGAATTGCGCGCCACCGATCTGCGCTTAAAGCCGGAAGAAGCGCCCATATTCTTGAACCAGGTAATGGGCCTGGCACTCTCCAGAGAGGACATCGTCGCCCTGGAGACGCGCACCGAGGGCTGGTTAGCCGGTCTGCAACTGGCGGCAATCTCAATGCGCCAATCGCGGGATAACAGAGCCTTCATCGATGCATTTTCCGGCAGCCATGAGTACATCATCGATTATCTGACCGATGAAGTGCTCGGCCAACAGTCGGAAGAAACACGAACATTTCTCCTCCAGACTTCGATCCTGGATCGGCTGAGCGGATCGCTGTGTGATGCCGTTACAGGCCAAAACAACAGCCAGCAGATACTGGAGAGCCTGCGCGCTGCAAACCTGTTCCTCATTCCGCTTGATGATGAGCGTCGATGGTACCGCTACCATCATCTGATGACCGACCTGCTACGAACAAGTCTACAGGAAACCGAGCCCCATCGAATACCGGAGTTGCACCGGCAGGCCAGCCTGTGGTATGAGCAAAATGGGCTGATGGCCGACGCCATCGACCATGCTTTGGAAGCGCCGGATTTCGGGCGAGCGGCCTCCCTGATCGACCGGATTGCCGAGGAGACTCTGATGCGCAGCCAGGTTGCTACGCTGATCGACTGGGTCGAAGCCCTGCCTGACAATATCGCGCGCGCCCATTCGCGGCTTTCCGTGATGACTGCCGCGGCCATGATGCTGATGGGGCACCCATTGGAGGCTGTCGAAAATCGGCTAAAAGGCGCGGCTGACAGTGTCGAGAAAGATGCTTTCCGCGCTGTTGTCAACACCTTCAGCGGTGATTTCCAACAAGGGATGGAGCTTTCCAGGCAGGCTTTGGAAAAGCTGCCGGAAGACAGCGTGTTCCTGCGCAGCACCATCACCTGGAACATAGCAACGGTCGGCATGCTCAACGGGCGCCTGGAAGAGTCGATCCGCGCGCTAAATGAAGCCGCCGGTCTGGCGCAAAGGAACGGCAATGTGATTATCGCGGTGGTCGCCCTCAGCCACGTGGCAGAGATGACAATGGCGCTAGGCCGTCTGCGCGAAGCCGAGACGATCTATCGTCAGGCATTGGAGATGGCTACGGACAGCCACGGGCGTTCTTTCCCTGCCATCAGCTTTGCCGAGGCCGGGTTGGGAGAGCTGATGCGCGAGCGCAATGACCTGGATGCTGCCAGGCGCCTGGTCGAGGAAGGCATCCGGCATGGGAAACAGAGCGGTATTCTGGGGCTGATGGACAGCCATGTTACCCTGGCCCGCATCCTCCAGACTCATGGGGATATCGAAGGCGCCAACCGGGCCATTGGCATTGCGCAGGAGATCGCCGCCAGGTTCGACACAACAGAGATGGATGATATGATGGTTGGTCTGCACCATGTCAGACTGTTGATTGCCCGGGGAGACATCGATGCGGCCCGCCGGGCCTTCGACGCGCTGAGCCGGGTCGAGCAGATGGGTGGTGAAAGCAACAAAGAGCCTTTCATTGCCGGCTATCTGAACCAGTTCGAACAGATTGGATTGGCCCGGCTGCGCCTTGCAGAAGGAGCCTCCGATGAGACACTGGCCTTGTTGGAGACGTTGTTCGATTCCCTGGAAACCTGGGGCTGGGTGACGGCCTTGATCGAAGCTCTGGCGCTCCAGGCGCTGGCCTTTCAGGCTTTGGGCGATATCGATCGGGCGCTCGCCGCGCTGGAGCGTGCCTTCCAGATAGCTGAACCGGAGGGTTACGCGCGTATCTTCCTCGATGAGGGAGAGCCAATGCTCACCCTGATCCGCCTGGCTGCCGGGCGAGGCATTGCTCCAACCTATGCCCGCATGTTGTTGGGGCAGCCTGCCGGCGCCGTCGATGATCGTGGTCGTCTGCCTGCCTCTACGGAACTGATCGAGCCCCTCAGCGAGCGCGAGATGGAAGTACTACATCTCGTCGCCGAGGGGCTCTCCAATAACGAGATTTCCCATCGACTGTACCTGGCACTGCCAACCATCAAGTGGCACACCGGCAACATCTACGGCAAGCTGGGAGTCAAGAGCCGGATGCAGGCAGTCGCCAGAGCCAGGGAGTTGGGATTGCTAAATGGCGGATGATACATACGAAATATATCACCCGCCATCCCCATCCGGATCAATCAACGGCTGTCTGCCTGACAATCCAGGAGACAGCCGAAAATGTTAGAACCGGTAAAATCAAACCTGCGGCACGCTGCCGGGAGACACCTTTTGAGCCAGTTGCCCCAGGATGTGCGCCGTGAAATAGGCCATGAATGCGGTCGCTACTAAACTTCCCAGCCCAAATGTAACCGATGAGGCTACGACAATGAGCAGCCCGGCTAGAAGAATATATAAGGCGACCATCAAAAAATCACCGATGTTGTTGCGAACCAATGCCAGATTCTCGCCGAATTCCATGAAGGTGCCAAACTCCGGCTTGTCGACAAAGCGGATCAACCCACCTGCGTAAACAAGAGTCGCAGCAATAACATAGAAAAGGATCAGGCAGCTGCAGCATATTAAAAGCCCTCCGGTCACACTGGCCAGACCGGCAACCATATCACTGCTCTCTCCCCCCATGGCAGGCAATATCAGTGTACTCGCCATGATACAGGCAAAAATAAGCGTGGGAACCTGGTAAAGTATAGATGCAAGGAAAGGTGAGAGCCCTTTGCTGAATATACCTCCAAAATCATCCCAATCGGCCAGAGGATCGGGGTGATTGTCTTTGACACGTTTAATTGTCTCTATCAACCAACCTTGTAGGATGATCGCGGCCGGTATCGACCCGACCACCGGAATAAAATATGCCAGAGAAACCAGAACGGCAATCCCCAGTTTCTTCAGCCAATTCTCGTCGTCAAACGGATACGTTAGTGCCTTAACAAAGTCCATGTGTCACATGCCTCCCCATAAAATATGAACAAAAATTGGGTAAATTCAACTTCTCCATACAACAATACCTATAATAGACATTTAGGTGGTCTTGTCAAATAGTTGCGCTCTTATACCTCAAGCCAAAAACCCGCCGGCATAACGTGAAAAATCGGACTAAAGCGGCCTGGTGAACGTAATACCTCGCAGAACCTTCGATGCATAATCCAGGCAGGCCATCACGTCCGGGATGGTGATATTGTCCTCCTCATAATCCTCGACGATCTCTTCCGCCGTCCATCCATCAGCCAGCTGATCGAGGATCAGCCAGACCTGGATGTGCGTATTGGCAATGCAGGGCTGGCCCATACAGATATCCTGGGAGATAGCGATGCGATCGGAAGGGTAGAACTCCTCAAAGAGTCTCTCATCGAGCCAGACTAATTTTGCCAACAGCCTCTCGTTGTAATCATAGATGAGGATGTCTTCTGATTTCTGCCTGGCCCGCTCGCGGCTCTGCACCAGGGCCTCTTCTTGCGACGGAGCCAGGCTTTCCTCTCCCGCATACACGATGCGGAAAAAGAGCTCGCCCCTGGCAATGACCCGATCAAAGCCCCCGTCGAGGCCGGAAATGTGAACATCACCCTCATACGTGTAGGCACGATAGCGCCCCCACTCGAGGGCATCTTCCAGTACCTCTCGATAGGTTTGGTATGTGCCCTGAGTAATTTGGTAGAGAGTAGTGTCAGTCTCGGCCATCCGGCATCATGCTTTCATCGCATCCAGCCGCTCGCGCATGATCCGGTTGACCAGCGACGCATTGGCCTGGCCCCGGGTCTCCTTCATCACCTGGCCGACCAGCCAGCCAAGCGAGGCTTCCTTGCCGCCCAGGTAGCTTTGCACTGTCTCCGGGTTAGCGGCTAACACCTTGTCGATGACAGCTTCGAGCGCCGCGTTATCGCTGATCTGAGCCAACCCGCGTTCCTTGACGATCGCATCGGCGCCGCGCCCCGTCTCGAACATCGCCGCCAGCACATCCTTGGCGGTCGTTGTGTTGATCGTTCCCACATCGACCAGCTTGATCAGCGCGACCAGGGCCTCCGGCGTCACCTTCACCTGGCCGATCTCGATCCCGGCGGCATTCATCAGCTTGAACAGCTCGCCGGTTACCCAGTTGGCTACTGTCTTGGCATCGCCGCCTGCCTTCAACGTTGCCTCGAAGTATTCGGCGTTGGCTTTGTCGGCCACCAGCACTCCGGCATCTTGAGGCGAGAGCCCCAGCTTGTCGATGAAACGTGCGCGTTTGGCATCGGGCAGCTCCGGCAGCGTCTTTTCGATTGTCGCTACCAGCTTGCGGCTGATCAGCAGCGGCGGCAGATCGGGCTCAGGGAAGTAGCGATAATCGTCGGCAAACTCCTTGCTGCGCTGGACAGTCGTCTCGCCGGTATCATCGTTGAAGCCCAGCGTTTGCTGGATAACCTTCCCGCCCGATTTGACCAGCTTGATTTGGCGGGCGATCTCGTAGCGAGAGGCACGCGCCAGCGAGCGGATGCTGTTGAGGTTCTTGATCTCCGTGCGGGTGTTCATCTCATCGGTGCCAACAGGCCGGACGGAGATGTTAGCCTCGAAGCGCAGCACACCTTTGCTCATATCGCCGTGATTGACGCCCAGGTAAACCAGGATAGCCCGCAGCTTGCGGGCGTAAGCCTCGACCTCTTCCACCGAGCGCATATCCGGCTCGGAGACGATCTCCAGCAGCGGCACGCCGGCCCGATTCAGATCGATGAGACTGCAATCGCCGACATGGAAGTTCTTGCCGGTGTCCTCTTCGAGGTGGGCACGGGTGATGCCGATGCGCCTGGTCTGGCCATCGACCTCGATGTCCAATCGGCCGTTCGAGGCCAGCGGATGCTCGTATTGGCTGATCTGGTATCCCTTGGGTAGATCGGGGTAAAAGTAAGACTTGCGGGCAAACTGGTTGAAATCGTTGATGGTGCAGCCCAGAGCCAGCCCTACTTTGATGCCGTACTCAACAGCCTGCCGGTTAACTACCGGCAAGACACCCGGCTGCGCGGTGCAGACCGGGCAGATGGTGGTGTTGGGAGGGGCTTCGGTGCTGTCCACAACCGGGCAGGCGCAGAACATCTTCGATTCGGTTAGCATCTCAGCATGAACTTCCAGGCCAATGACAGGCTCGTAATCAGTCATCTC
Organism: Anaerolineae bacterium; assembly: GCA_016928235.1. Taxonomy (GTDB): domain Bacteria; phylum Chloroflexota; class Anaerolineae; order Aggregatilineales; family UBA3940; genus JAFGMS01. The sequence continues at coordinate 26,050 of JAFGLD010000299.1, forward strand.
GACTTCCATTTCCGGGTGATGTGGGATGAAACGCGGCAATTATACCACAGTGATGGGGGTTGGAGGATGGGGGTTGGGGGATGGGGATTGGGGGATAGGGGTAGCGTTACGTTCTTCAACACCTTTTTATGCATCAAAACGTCGTGACAGAGACAGTGTTCCTTCGGTAACTATTCAGTTATTGGTGCCGGCTGCCTGGCAGTTTTGAGTGACGAGTGATGAGTGATGGGGGACGAGTGATGAGTTTTAGTTTACAGCTAATAGCTAATCGCTAACCGCTGAATAGTTATGTTCCTCGAATGATTGAGAAGATACCCAGGATGGGCGGAAGGGGACAGGACACGGAGTGGGGAGACCAGGAGTATGGTAGGAGTATGGCAGCAGTATAGCAGCAGTATGGCAGCAGTATAGCAGCAATAGCGTATGTAAGGAGCACCGTTTGAGTGCCGATGTATCTCCTGAATAATCCGGGAGGGGCAACTTCAGGCTAATCCCTGGTGATCAGTGAACAGTTTCTAGTAGTCCGACAAGCTAAATTTGTCGTATAAGAGCACACAAGGCATAGCATAGAGATTTCCAGTTGAGGAACGGGCAAGAGCATAGTGTCGATTTTTTCATAAAACACGATAATAGTATAGTGTGTGATTGTCTGAGAGTTGAAGAAATCATAGACCAAAAGGGTTGAGATGGAAA
>JAFGLD010000300.1 GCA_016928235.1 Anaerolineae bacterium
GAAACAGCCCAGGTCTGGGTAAGTGGTTCATCGATATTGCTCCAGCTACCTGTCGGAAGGTTTAATTATTTTCACATCCCTTAGTGAAAGGGGGTGTACATAGCATAGAGATGAGGACATGCATAACCAATCGTAAAGTGACAGCCGTATCAATTCAAGTCAACAAGGAGAACTCAGTCATGAACAAGAAACGCGCAACGCTTATGACAGTCTGCACAGTGCTCGCCGTTACGCTGTTGGTGGGAGTAACCTTCCAGTCTGCCGGCGCCGAGGTTCGGGCAGCAAGTTACTGTCATGGCAGGCAGGTAACCATTCAAGGAACAGGTGGCACTATTGTAGGCACTGATGGCAATGACACTATCATGGGAACTAATGGGTTTGACAACATCATCGGTGGTGGTGGAAATGACACTATCTGTGCGCTTGGTGGCGACGATCACATCTACGGGGGAGATGGTGATGATTGGATCGAGGGGGGAGAAGGGAATGATTTCATTAATGGGAATGATGGTAACGATCACATCCTTGGAGGGGATGGCGACGATTTGATCCATGGACATGCTGGCGACGATCACATCTACGGCGGATTAGGCAATGATCACATCGAAGATTATGGTGGCTCTAACCATGTTTCTGGAAATAGCGGCGATGATTACATCCGGATTGTCGCCAGTGTGAAGAACTATATTGAGGGCGGCCCTGGTGACGATACCCTCTCTGGTGGCAGTGCCGGAGATAATATCAAAGGCGATCATGGCAATGACACTATTTATGGTAACGATGGTGACGACTACATCTTTGGAGGAAATGATGATGATATCCTACACGGGTGTAGAGGCGATGACTACCTGTCCGGCGGTGTTGGTGACGATATCCTCTATGGGGAAGGAGGCAATGATACCTTCTATGGGGGGCCCGGTGATGACGAAGAGTATCAGTAAATAGACTGAAAGGCAGACATCATCGGCATCTACTAGCCGATGGAGAATATATCAACAGAGGGTAAAAAAAGAGTGTCATTGACTAGAATAGTATCATAGGAGAAATGAGGATGAAAGACAAGATCAGTCTGACAATCACACTGTCTATCTTTGGGCTGCTGATCGCAGGCTGCGTCGGCACTAGCATTGAAATGCCGAACACCGCGGATTCCACACCTGCAGAAGAGGCTTCCACTGCGACACCCGCGTCAGAACAAGCTGCGAAACCATTGTCAGTAAAAGCTATGACATCATCGTCAGCACAAGTCGCCGAGGAGCCGCCCGCAGGGCTTCCGGAGCAAGCCGGCACAGGCCCGACCATCGGTGGCTGCCCGATCTTCCCGGCCGACAACGCCTGGAATACACCCATCGATGCGCTGCCTGTCCACGCGCTCTCAGAGCAGTACATCAACTCGATAGGCCGCGACACGGGACTGCACCCCGACTTTGGATCGGGAACATGGGAAGGTAGCCCGATCGGCATACCTTACATGGTCATCCCGGCCAATACCGCAGAGGTTGCTATCTCTTTCTATTATGCAGACGAAAGCGATCCGGGCCCTTACCGTATTCCATCCAACCCACTCATCGAGGGTGGTCCCAACGGCGACGGCGACCGCCACATATTGTTGGTTGAGGAGGGCACTTGCCGCCTGGTTGAGGTGGGAGGTGCTTACCCACAAGGTGATGGGAGCTGGGAGGCCGGCGCAGGCGCTATCTGGGATCTCAACTCTCACGCCCTGCGTCCGGAGACATGGACATCCGCAGATGCAGCCGGACTACCGATCTTGCCCGGCCTGGTGCGCTATGATGAGGTAGCAGCAGGTGAGATCCGCCATGCCATCCGCTTCACGGCTGACAGGACACAGCACGCCTACGTCTGGCCCGCCCGCCACTTCGCTTCTGACATCACCGATACGTCTGTCCCACCCATGGGTCAGCGTTTCCGGCTCAAAGCTTCATTTGACATATCACCGTATGCCCCGGAGATACAGGTCATCCTCCGAGCCATGCAGCGCTATGGGATCATCCTGGCCGACAACGGCTCATCCTGGTTTATCTCCGGCGCCCCTGATGAGCGTTGGAACAACGAGGTACTGGTCGACACCTTCCGTGGAATTACAGGTGACAACTTCGAGGCGGTCGATGCATCCGGCTTAATGCTCGATCCCAACTCCGGACAAGCTCGACCGTAAAACGGGTACCTACGGAATAAAGCCAGGATTGAGACATATTGTTGGTTTTCTGGGAATTGGTGTGGAGTTCTGTCTAATATCAAGCTTTCTGGCGTAAAATATGCTTACTTGGCCTGCTATACATATCAAAACCACGCCAATTCCCAATGATCTATACTCTCCGCCTAGCATTAGTGTAAACGAGAGAGTTGCCACAAGACGAAACAAAACAGTTTCAGCTCTTTGATTGAGAGTGAGTTCTAGCGTAAGTTTTGTGCAAATAGTGGCTGAGATGGAGAAATCGGCCTAAAAATTAAATTTACCGGCATGGTTCAAAATTCACTACCGGACACTTTCTACCACAGGTCAAGCCAACATATGAACAGCGACCATAGGTGTCAACTTAAGGCATCAATACCGCTTGGTGATCAGTTTTCAGTGCTCGACGATTAAACGACATCGCAGTGATCAGTTTTTTGTTCGCAATGACAGTTTCTTGTCTGTATATCAAAGACTAATAAACAAGAACTAATAAACGAAAATGTAGAACCAAACAGATCGGGTTTGTGCTTAAGTTTACCCTAATGGAAAAGCGACAGGGATAGGCAGACATGGTTAAAAAAGTGCTCCAATGTCCGCAGACCCATCTGGAAGAACAAGCTGAGTGCGTTCTTGCAGAGAGTGGTGTTCAGCCTCGCGAGCCTGCCCTTCATCGACCCCCAACCACCCAGGATCGACGTGAGGGGGCACGTCCTCGGCCATCTGAAGCGCGGAAGAGGCATCGACGTTGGACGTCATCGATGCTTCTTTCGCGCCTTTCGCCTTTTCGTCCCTTCACGCTCCCGAGCCGGCGGGCACCGTATCGAGCAGAGGGGCAGCCACTCGATGCGCGGCAGAGCCTTTAGGGGGCGCGTCCTATCATCCTCCGGGCATCCTCCCGGCATCTTCCTTTCATCCTCCTAGATTCGCGATTGGCGCGCCAAACCGCTGGAATACTCCTTCCCTAATCTTGGAAGATAGACGTGAACTCGCCAGAGGTTGAGCTAGATTAGTGAACATTCACATAAGGCAGTGTTTCTCTATCCCAACGCTTTGGCGCGCTAACATCATTTTCAAATAGAGCTGCACTTGGACGCAGCGATGTTACCTTTGGACCTATTATTGGTTATAGGTACCCAAGATGCCCGGAGCATTCAAAGAGAAGCATTATATCGATAGCCCTTGGGGATAACAACGCGGCTGACATTTGGCGCAATGAGTGCTAACCTGTCGATGCCTCTCTGTCCGAGAAAGAAGAAGCCGTGACCGGTGGGCAACAATACCAATCGCCGAGACAGGTCTTGAGTTGACACTTATGGTCGTCAATCATTCAATTGCTGCCAATCCTGCTTCAACGACCTCAACAATTCGATCAACATCATACAAACAGCCTTTCCAGGTACCGCCGCTGACACGTTGTAAAGCAGCCCACAGACGTGTGTCATCCGGCAGGTTGGGATGAGGACGCAGGTTGGGATGCATCGGGCGCCGATCGAGAAGGCTGGCGGCTTCCTGTGACGATAAATCTCGCCCGTCCGCTGCCACCAGGTTGACGCTGCCTTCCAGCGTGTTACGGTCGATGATGATCTCGATTGTGTCGCCGTTGCGCAGTTTGCCAATAGCCCCGCCTGCCAGGGCCTCCGGCCCAATATGGCCGATGCATACCCCAGTCGAGACGCCACTGAAGCGTCCATCGGTGATAATGGGGACATGTTTTCCCCACGGCAGGTGTTTGAGCGCCGAGGTGATCTGGTAGGTCTCCTCCATGCCGGTACCCAGCGGGCCGCTGCCAATCAGCACCAGCACATCACCTGGCTTGACTGGTGGATCGGTCTTTCCTTTGACCCCTGAGATAGCATCCTGCTCAGATGTGAACACCCTTGCAGTACCTTTCATGCGGAAGACATTACCCGCGTCAATGATGCTGGGGTCGATGGTGGTGGCTTTGACCAACGAGCCTTCCGGTGCAATGTTGCCGGTGGGGAAGATCATCGTGCTGGCCAGACCACTGCGGCGCGCGCTGTCCGCATCCATGATGACCAGGTCGGGGTCGATGTGCCCAACCGCCGCCAATCGATCTCGGCAGGACTGTCTGCGTGTACTCTGTTCCCACCAGTCCAGGTTCTCGCCGAGAGTCTGACCGGTGACAGTCAACACATCCAGGAACAGCAGCCCCATCTTGCGCAGGTGGAGCATGACCTCCGGTACCGCCCCGGCAAAGAAGACCGGCACGGTCGGATGGTTGCGCGGACCGTTAGGGAGAACATCGACCAGGCGTGACACGCTGCGGTTGACAGTTTGCCAATCGGATACCGTCGGCAGACGCAGTCCGGCTGCGTGCGCAATGGCAGGGATGTGCAATAGCAGATTGGTGCTGCCGCCGAAAGCGGCGTGGATGAGCATGGCGTTTTCAAGAGCGTGCTGTGTGAGAACATCGGCCAGAGCAATGCTGTGGACCTTCATATTCAGCAGCGCCAGGGCAGATCGGTGGGCGATATCCAGCCAGATCGGCTCACCCGATGGGGCCAGTGCGCTGTGCGGGAGAGCCATCCCCAACGCCTCAGCAACTACCTGTCCGGTCGCCGCTGTGCCCAGGAACTGGCATCCGCCGCCCGCCGAGCCGCAGGCCCGGCACCCCATCTCGGCGGCATAGTCCAGATCGATCAGACCATGCGTAAAGCGCACCCCGATGGTTTGCACCGTTCCGGTATCCTCGGCTCCAGGATCAGGCATTGTCGCGCCGCCGGGCACGATGATGCCCGGTAAGTCGACCGTACCAGCCAGCGCCATCATGATGGCCGGCAGTCCCTTATCGCACGTGCCGATGCCCATCACGCCCCGGCGGGTCGGCAGCGATCGGATCAGCCGCCGCAGGATGACGGCGGCGTCGTTGCGGTAGGGCAGGCTGTCGAACATGCCAGGTGTTCCCTGCGAACGCCCATCACAGGGATCTGAACAGTAGACAGAGAAGGGAATGCCACCCTTCTCGCGGATGGTAGCTGCGGCGCGCTCGACCAACAATGGGATTTCCCAGTGCCCGGTGTGGTATCCCAGCGCCAGCGGCGAGCCATTGGGGGCGCGCAGACCCCCTTGGATGCCGGCAATGCAATACTGTTCGCGCCCGATCTCCTCTGGGGCCCAGCCCATGGCCGCGTTTTGCGTCATACCGAACAAGTCGCCGCTTGGCGCATTGCGCAGTATCTCTTCTGTCAGCGGCAGATGCCCCCTGGGGCCGTTGCCGGACAGTCGCGACCCGCTGACAAATTCATCGCTGCCCAGAATATCTTCTCTATCGCGCATCACACGACCTTCACTCTGTTAACCAACTCGCCGACTCCATCAATGGTGATATGCACTGTGTCACCAGCCTGAAGCGTGAAATCGCCAGGAGGCACAATGCCGGTCCCGGTCATCAAGGCGACACCGTTGGGAAATGCCAGGCTGTGCCCCAGGTAGGACATCAAATCATTTGCGTGTCGCTGGATCTTCGCAGTGTTGGTCTCATCGAAAAAGAGCAGCTCGCCCTGGCGCCTGATGGCCACACGGATACTGGTACGCGGGAAATCGTCGATCTCTCCCAACAAGATGCCATGACCGAGTGCGCACGAGGCGGTGTAAATTTTGGCCTGTGGCAGGTAGAGTGGGTTTTCGCCTTCGATGTCGCGACTGCTCATGTCGTTGCCAACTGTCATCCCGACGATCTCAAGCGCCGGGTTGGCCACCAGCGTCAGCTCCGGCTCCGGCACATTCCACTTAGCATCGGAGCGAATACCAACCTCGCCTCGGTGCCCAACGGCCCATTCCCCTCTGGCCTTGAAGAAAATCTCCGGGCGCTCAGCCTGGTAGACCCGCGCATAGACGTCACCGCCGTCATCGGCTTCTTCCTGTCGAGCTGCGCGGCTGCGCTCATAAGTCACACCGGCCGCCCAGACATCCAGAGCATCGACCGGTGCCAGCCAGTGCGCGACATCCGGCCCCGGCTCGTTATCGAACATCGTTGCCGGGTAAGCAGTCGATGCTTCATCAGCTGCTCGCGCCAGTGCATTGATGGCCGCCTGCACATCCCCGGATGAGGATTGCAGCCAGATGCTTACGGAGGGTACTTTGCCTGTGATATCGTAGATGGTGTCATGTTGGTGAACACCAAGCCGGACACCGTGATCGGGATGAAAGATACGAACAAGCCACATGGGTTTCCTCGCTTCGGAATGGTGAAGGTCGCTGACCAATTATAACGGGGGTTGGGAAAAGCGGCGGTATTTATTCTGGAGAACTATAAATCGATCTATTTGAGTTTGACAGATAACCGTCGACCTGCTAATGTGGTCAGACACAGTCGCTACCGATCACCAGTTTCAAAGGGTAATCATGATAACAGGGCAAAATCTCATCGCAGGGCAGTGGTCAGCACAAGGGAAAGAGACATTTTCCAGTATCAATCCCAGGACAAAGGAACAAAGCGAGGGTTGGTTTGTCAATGCCACCAGTGAGGAAGTAGACCTGGCGGTCACACGGGCCGCCGAGGCCTTCAAGACAACTCGCTTATACAGCGCAGAGCGCCTTGCAGCATTCCTCGACACAGTGGCCGATGAAATTGAAAAGCTGGGCGCGGTACTGATCGAGACCGCCGATGCCGAAACCGGCCTGGGAAAGCCGCGCCTGGAGGGCGAGCGCGGGCGAACGACCGGGCAGATGCGGCTCTTTGGGAAGCTGCTGCGCGAAGGCTCATACGTCGAAGCTATCATCGATACCGCCCAGCAGGATCGGAAGCCCGCGCCGCGTCCGAGCATCCGGCGCATGCTCGTCCCTCTTGGCCCTGTTGGCGTGTTTGGCGCCGGCAACTTCCCGCTGGCCTTCAGCGTCGCGGGTGGCGATACCGCATCGGCTTTTGCTGCCGGCTGCCCGGTGATCGTCAAGGCTCACCCCGGCCACCCCGGCACGTCGGAACTGGTGGCACGAGCGATCCGGGCCGCTGTCGAGCAGTGTGATTTTCCTCTCGGTTTTTTCTCGATGCTCCAGGGCAGTACCACCGAAGTTGGGCAGGCCCTGGTTGCCCATCCGCTGCTCGAAGCGGTTGGTTTTACCGGCTCGCTGGCCGGCGGGCGCGCGCTGTTCGATGCGGCTGCCGGGCGTCCGCGCCCCATCCCCGTTTTCGCCGAGATGGGCAGCGTTAACCCGGTTGTCATCACGCCAAACGCAGTAAAAGCACGCGGCGAGGCTATTGCGGAGGGACTGGCGACCGCCGTCACGCTGGGAAGTGGTCAGTTTTGCACCAACCCGGGGCTGATATTCGTCTTTGATGATCCAGAGAGCCAGTCACTGATTGCCCAAGTTGGCGAGTTGATGGATCGGCGCCGGCCTGGTGTACTGCTCAACCAGGCCACCCAGGATCACCTGTTCAAGACAGTTGGGGAGACTCTTGAGCACCCATCCGTGTCAAAGCGCACTCTGGTCGATGACATCAACGCGGGCGGTTACTGCTATCCCAATACGGTGTTGCAAACGACCTCAGAAGCGTTCATCGCTGATGAATCCTTGCAGAGAGAACACTTTGGGCCGGTGACACTGTTCGTTGTCTGTTCGTCCTTCGATGCGCTATGCCAGGCCATTGATGCACTGAAAGGCAACCTGACGGCCACCGTTCATGCCGAGGCGGATGATCTGGATATGGCCGGCAATCTGTTCTCACTGCTACGCGAAAAGGCCGGGCGGCTGATCTGGAACGGGTACCCCACCGGCGTCGAAGTTGTCCATGCCATGCAGCATGGTGGCCCTTACCCGGCCACAACAGCGCCGCAAACGACATCAGTAGGGCTGACAGCCGTCAAACGGTTTATGCGCCCGGTGGCTTTTCAAAATATACCGGATGCCCTGCTGCCTGACGCGCTCAAGGATGCCAATCCACTCACTATCTGGCGAATCGTCGATGATGAGCTGACTCGTAAGCCTATCTCAACATAGCAAACTGTCGCGCTGGTCACTCACAGCTCGTTGCTCAGTAATTATTACTCGTTGTTGCCAAGGAAATCTCATGTCCTCCCTGTCCCGTTTTTTCGATGAGCTTTTACCCGTCGTGCAATCGGATTTGCGGGCGGTGCTGGCGCCGCCCGCAAACACGCCTGTCCTGTTTTACAGGATGCTGCATTACCACATGGAATGGGTTGATCAGGACGGGCAGCCTGTCGAAATTGCCGGCGGCAAGCGTATTCGGCCCATGCTGTGCCTGCTGGTGTGCCGGGCCGTCTGCGGTGATCACGCTCCGGCCCGCCCGGCGGCTGCCGCCATAGAGCTCATCCACAATTTCTCGCTCCTTCACGACGATATCGAAGATCGGAGCCCCTTGCGGCGCAATCGGCCGACGGTATGGCATATCTGGGGAGAGCAGCAGGCTATTAACGCCGGCGACGCGCTGTTTGCCCTTGCGCACCTGGCGATTCCGCGTTTGGCTGACGGTAACGTCGATGGCGCACTGCTGGCTCGCATATTAGAAATCGTCGACGAGACTTGTGTGGAGCTGACCAGAGGCCAACACCTCGATATTCTCTTCGAGACCAGCAACGAGGTGACCGCCGAAGACTACTTGAGCATGATCGGCAGTAAGACCGCTGCTCTGCTCGCCGCATCGGCCCATTTGGGGGCATTAGCCGGAGGCGCCGACGAGACTGCCCAGTCGCGCTATCGGGCCTTTGGCGAGAATATGGGACTGGCCTTCCAGATCCTTGATGATGTATTAGATATCTGGGGTGATCCAACGCTCACCGGCAAGCGCGCGGCTAACGACATCTACCAGCGCAAGCAAACGCTGCCGGTGCTGTATGCCATGCAGCAAAATCCGGAGCTGCGCGATCTGTATGCCAGGCAAGTACCCTTCGATGACCAGACTGTCGGGCGCGTCATCGACCTGCTCAATGACGCAAAGGCTCGCCAGTACGCTGAGGAGCTTGCCCGCCGATACTCGGATCACACCATCGCCCATCTCACGGCTGCCAGGCCCAGCGGCGATGCAGGTGAAGCACTGTTCGAGATGATCGACAGGCTGCTGCACAGAGAGCGTTAACCGGTCCCGATTTCCCGGCATAGATCCACTAACTCAAACAAATCGGTAACCTCGAAGTCCGGATGGATGTTGGCGTCGTTCGGCGCCTGGTTGCGGTTGAGCCAGACGGCTTTGATGCCGGCATTCTGAGCCCCTGCCACATCGTTGACAAGCGAATCGCCGACATGCAACATCTCAGATGCCGAACAGCCGGCTTTTTCAAGGGCAATCTCGAACAGCCTATGATCGGGTTTGGCAATGCCATAATCCTGAGCATAGATGGTAAAGGCAAAGAAGTCTCCCAGACCACAGTGTTCCGGGTTAGTGTTCCCGTTCGATAGCAACCCCAGGGTGAAAATCGGCTCCAGGCTGCGAAGCGCACCGGCAACATCCGGGAAAAGCTCGATGTCTTCAAAGCGGTGCTTCATGTAAAGGTTATTGATGTGCCGGGCTAATCCATCATCCTCTATGCCAACAGAAGTCAGCGTTCTCTGAAAAGATAGGAAACGCACCTTTTCCAGGTTCATCTCTGTCTCCTCGAACTCCCGCGCGATGGCGTCACGGGTACGGATCATCCCCTCGACGCTGATCTGCTTGATCTGCTGCTCAGATAAATGTCGCGCCAGCTCCTGCAATACCATCCTCAGCGAATGATGCATGACCGTCTCGAAATCCCACAATGTTGCATCGCCATCGAAGGAAATGGTCGTAATGCCGGTTAACGATCTGGTAGGTTTCATCTTCCGGATCCTGCCTGTTGAAAAGAGATATAGGGAAAACGTATTGAGAAACGCAACTTTACCTCCGTTTATTGAGAAGATCTGGTCGGCGAATCCGCGAAATACCTTGTAGGAGTGGTTCTCAGAATCGCCCGATTGATGGGGCCGATCCTATTCGCCGACAGCATCTTGAAAAGATACGACAACTCTATGTTCGGTCCGGTACTGTCCGCACCTACGCCCCCGCTTTCGCGAGGGCGGGATCGGTAGGTGGGGCGTGGGAGAGACGGGGCGACATGTGGAGTGGATTCCCGCGAAAGCGGGAATGACGTCGTATGGGCGGTCGCGACTTTTCGACTATCGCTATTTGATCGTGATATCGGAAAACATCCTATTCCATCGAGCAACCCTTCGGAACCATTCAGTCAGATAGGCACAAAGTCGAGATTAGAGATCGAAAGCCGGTACAACCAACAATCAACATCCAACGTCTAACAGCTAATAGCCACCTTATTACGGCGACGAGCGATTGATAGTATGTTGTAACTACGACAGATCGTAGACATACAGTATACTGTTAATTGGGTATATTTTAGCCTTGTTTTTATGTCTACAAAGCACTGCCGGCAATTGTCAGTTGGGGGGCTGGCTTATAATGGGTTATCGGAAAATCCATTCCCCATCACTTATCTCCCATCACCGCACGAATGCCGGATGCAAACCTGGACAATGAGCGACAGGAGGTGGGCAATGTCAGCGCAAAATTCTCATTATCTCCCCCTTAAACAAGCCGAATACCATGCCGGATTGCTGCCGAGGACAGCCCTGACCATGACAAGAGAACTGTGTTTGCTGTTTGTTGTTGTCCTGGTGACCTCATCTTGCGCATTGATGGGCACTGAGGCTGTGGCAGAGACCTCTTCTCCACCAACACCAACCAGCGAACCGACTACCCCGGACGAGCGCGGCGCGCTCGTAGCTCTTTACAGGTCATCGGGTGGAGATCAATGGTCCCGCAGGAGTAATTGGTTGGGCGATCAGCTATATTGTAAATGGGAGGGAGTAACCTGTCAGGGGTTAAGCATCGTGGAACTGAACCTGTTTGGTAACAAAATGAAGGGGACGGTTCCACCCGAAATTCGCTATTTGAAAGATCTCAAAGTACTTAACCTGGGCGGAAACCAACTGACCGAGCTGCCACCGGATATCGGCGAGCTGGTTAATCTCCAACAACTGGATATGTCCGGCAACTTATTGACGGAAGTTCCTCCGGAACTTGGCCAGTTGACCGAACTTCAAAAGCTGGATCTGCGTGGCAACCAGCTTACAAACTTACCTGGCGAACTCAGCCGTCTTACCGGCCTGAGACAACTCTATCTGGCCAGCAACCAGTATATCGAAGTGCCCCCAGAGATCTGTCGAATCGGTGGGCTTAGAGTTACGCCGTCGGAGTTATGTCATTGATTTCAGACCGGCAGATCGTTTCATGCCGATCAGTCATGTGTCATCAGGATCGAGGGATGGCCTAGCCATTCCTCGATCCTGGGAAGTACTCTTTCCTCACGACTACAGGTTGGCTTCTGAATGCCGGCTTGCCTCTTCTCTGCGTCGCACCTTCAGTACAGCAATCTTTGTTGAGTGATTGAAAGGTGACGGATCGGTGATTGGCGCATGGACCCACGTCTGGGAATATCCGGTGAAATCATCCGGAACGGGTATCAGCTCAACCACTTGCAGATACGCATTGCACAGCGCGTCGAGTGTGTCCATGTATGCCTGTCCACTCACGTAGAGGGCGTTGTTGATCGCGACCAGATACCCCCCATCGTTGATCAGCGGACGTACTTTATTGATGAGCCTGGCATTGTGGTTGACCAAATCGACCACACCGGTGGGCGCCACGGCAAAAAAGGGTGGATCGAGCAAAACGCAGTCGAAGCGCATGCCTGCCTGTTTGAATCGGCTGACCCGTTCCCAAAAATCACCGGCCACGAAATCCTGCTTGCGGATGGGAAATCCATTGAGGGTGTAGGAGGTTTTTGCAACGTTCAGGAATGAACGGTTGCGATCCAGGTGTATCACACGCGCTGCCCCTCCTGCCTGAGCAGCTACCCCCAGACTGCCTGTATAGGCAAAGGCATTCAAAACCGATTTATCTTGCAGGTGTTGTAAGGCCCAGTAACGCAAATTGCGTGTATCGAGATAAAAGCCGGCGTCGCGGTTCATACACAGGTCGATTGCGTACCAGACGCCATGCTCCTGAATCCGTCGATCTATCGCATCGCCAAACAACACTTCTCCCCGCTTTTCATTGGCCGATGTCCCATTGCGGGTTTTGCGTATGCCGGCGCGGAGCCACGGCAGTCGGGTTTGCAGAAAGACCTGGGCAGTGTGTACAAGGTCAATGCCTCGATCAGGCGGATCGGCATAATTGTGCAAGACCAGCGTGGCCGCATAGATGTCAACCACCAGATTGGGACAGCCTTCCAGGAAGCCGTTGAAGAGTCGGAAGGCAGTCTTGTGCCGCGCATCGAAGAGCTGTTCACGGGCTGCGATAGCTTTTTCGAGGAGAGCCGTAATGGGTTCCGGGGTCATAAGTGTTATCGATGTAGAGGGCTGCCCTGTCTGTTGCTTGACGCCAAAGATATGCGCGTACACCAGAGGCCAGTCTGCAAAAAGCACAATAGCCAGCGAACACTACATCGAAAAGTTACCGCAGATAGCCATTTCTCGCCAAAGCCAGGGCGGATAAGAAGCAAGAAGGGACACAGTCAAAACGATTCGTGAATATAACCGGCTGTTGAAAACTGCCTCCAACTTCAATCGTATCTCCTCAATAACTTGGGGTAGTTCTTGGTTTTTTAACCGTCGACCTGTGATTTGCGCCTAAAAACTGATCACTGATCACCAGGAA
>JAFGLD010000301.1 GCA_016928235.1 Anaerolineae bacterium
CTACTTCCATGCCACTTCCACCCAGGTACGCGCAAAAGGGACAGCCATTCCCGCATCCAGGTAGTCTGTATAGTGGACAATCTCAACGGGTATTGCAACACCTGCCAATTGTGCAGCAGCCCAGCGATGATGACCCTGGGTCAGTACCTTGCCGGTCATCCCTACATGAATTGCCATTGGTTCCTGTGTCTGCATTCGTGTCCATGGAAAGCAATTCTGCTGCATCGCGGTGGCATAGACCAGCAGCGTTTCCTTCACCAGCCAATCCTGGCCCGGTAGCAGATCAGCTTCGCCAAAAAGATCGGCAGGCGTGGCTCCCTCTGGAATAACGAGACGCGGCACAATCAATCACTCCACCGTGCGCAGCACACGCTGCTATAGATGTAACTATAGCCGAACATGAATTTGTGTACAATAGAGGCAGAGCGTGTTTTGCGCTCAGCCGCGGTCGAGGGTCGGTGAGGGCGGCGTGGCTTAGGGCAGAGATCGGTGGGTTGCCGGCTGCCGTCACGCTGAGGGCGTCGTCTGAGTGTCGTCCCAGCATCCTCCCCGTGTTACGGGATAGCGTGAGTGGGCAGGGTGTATTTTGTGCTCAGCCACAGATCGGGGTCAGGGGAAATCGCTGAGGCGAGATGCATACGTTTGTATTCATTTCAGGACACAGCAAGCCTACTCCGTACGATCGAAGATCGTCACCCCCAACCGCCGCCCCAGCTCCTCATCGACATCATACGCCCGCTCCTCCGGTACGACGGGCATCGATTGTCCCACATCAACCGCCGCCTTGACGGCATGGGCCAGGTTGGTAACTTCCTCCAAGGAGATGATCCACTCGTGCACGTATCGACGCACCGTCTGGCCCCGCATCCCGATCTGGATCGCCCGCCGGTCGAGCTTATGGCCCTTTAACGCCCTCTCAGGGTCCCATTGGTGGCGCACGTCGGAGGCATTGAGCGCCCGCTTCCACTCATCGATGCTCGCATACAGGTCTGGGGGATAGGTGGTCTTCACCGACTTCCCCAAAATGGCCAGGAAGCCCTCGTGTGTCAGCTTAATCTTTAGGATGGCCTCCTGGCGGCTCTTGGTCGCATAGCCGGATCGATACAGCATCCAGCCAAACGACGGCTTGATCCACGTCATGCGGTCGAGGCTGAAGCCCTGGCCGAAGGTGCCCTTCTCCAGCGCAGCCTGCACAATCGACGGCTTGAATGCCTGGTAGACGTAAATGCCTTCAGTGTCATAAGCGGCATAGATTTGTTTGGTCATGTCTTCATCCCCAATCGCCTGACAACATCCTTCGATACAGGGTACGGTCTCTCAGGGGGCAGTTGCTTGTTGGCGTTGGCATGTTGTCCCGCCTTGCACAGCTTATGCAGCTTGCGGACGAGCGGCGTGTAGTCTTCAATCGATACGATCCACTGGCGTACATACGCCTCGATCAGATGGCGGCTGATGCCTACCTGTATCGAGAAGTGCGGGAGCTTGCTGCCACGGATCGAGTACTCCGGGTCCCACTGGATATGCACCCGTGCCGTGCCGAACAGCTTGTGCCATTCATCCGAGTTGGGATAGATGGATTTCTCCGAATGGGTCAGCACCCCCTCGCCGAGCGCCTTGTCCCACCCCTCCCGCCTGATCCGCACCGCCAGCACGTGCTCCTGACCGGCCTTCTGCCCCCAATTGCTGCGCGCCATCAGCCACAGAAACGACGGCTTGATCCAGGTCATCCGCTGGAACGAGAAAGGAGGCACGAAGGTCTGCTTCTCCAGCGCAGGCAACGCGATCTGCGGCCCAAATGCCTGGTAAATCACGATTGTCTCCCGGTCGTAGTCGGCCCGGATTTCGTATTCTGGCCGGGTCATGTGTCATCCCCTTACTGCCGTCGCCACGCCTCGACTGTGGCCAACGCTTCGAATATGTCTGTAAACTGATCACTGAACACTGACAACTGATCACCTGCCTTCACGGCTCCACATGCTGCCATGTGTATATCGAGTACTCCGCCAGCCACGGCGCGTCGACCACCTCGAAGCGATGCTCCTCCTCCGAGTGCCAAACCAGCATCCCCATCGAGCCTTCCCTGACCAGCTTATTACTCGACCAATGCAGGTCGGCCAGCTTGTGCACCTGGGTGATGCCGTTGTCGTCCAGCCGCGACGTGTAGCGCCCGCCGATGTGCCCGTGGAAGTGGCAGGCAGGCTCGAACAGGTCGAGCGCGTCGCAGATTTCCTGCATCCCCATCCTCACGGTGACCGAGTCCAGCGCCGTGTCGTGCGTCAGCAGCACATCGCACCGATCCACCCCCACGTCCCACAGCCGTCGGCTTTCGTAGGGTTGGATGTGCTTGTCCTCTCGTTTGTGGCTGTCCTCCGGCAGCCCAATGCGCCCGATACCAATGATGGTGATTGTCTCATCTCCCACCGTGTGTACGTAGGGCACCCCGGTCTTCAGGCAGAAGATGCGCCCATAGGCATCGACCGGGAACAGCGGCTCGGCGCTCTCCCGTTCCAGTTCGTCCAGCCAGCGATGATCCTCATGGTTGCCGCGCACAAAGACCATCGGCGCCGTCGTGTGGGCCAGCATCACCTCGATCTTCGGGTCGCGCCGGGCGAAGTGCTCGGCAAAGCCCAGTTCTGTCGGGTCCTTCTCGGCAAAGCGCCGGGTGGCCTTGTCCAGCTCACCGAGATCGGGGAAAGCGCCCAGGTCGCCGGCCTGAAGGATCAGGTCGATGTGTTGGCCGGTCTCGGCCTGCCATCGAGCGCACAATTTGAAGGCCAGCACCACCCGGCCATGGATGTCTGCAAATACTGCGATGTTCATCAAAGTGCCTCACTGCTTATGCATCCCAATCAGGAAAACAAACCACTTCCGTATTGCAAAACAGCATCATCCACCCCCTCGATGCCCAGGGCATCCCAAGTAGCATGGCAGGCCGCAAACGCAATTCCCTCAGGCGTTGTATCGACATAAAAAAACTCGATCCTGTCCACAACGACGCAAATATCTGAGATGTTCCAGTCTTCCTGAACCTGCTGAAGCGCATAATCGATACCCCATACAGCGGCCTGCCTGTCCTCCTCAAAGCCCGGCCCTTCGATCATGGCATTCGAGCCGTAGATACCATACAGCCAGGCGAATTCTTCACCGCTAAAGACGACCTCAGGCCCAGCCATCGTCGGCTCGATGTGAACTTCTACCAGGGCGTACTGCCCTCTCCCATCGATTTGCTTTTTAAGTTGATATCTTCCTCTCACCGATCATTCCTCTTGGATAGTCCATCTCCATCAAACGCATCGATCCACTCATCGATCCACTCCAACACTCACACGTTTGCCCGATTTTTCACCCACTCCTCGACTGCCGCCAGCGCCTCCGGTGTTCCGATGTGTCGAAGTGCGGAGGCGCTATCACGCCGGATGTAATCGACCGGATCCGTATTCATCAGCTCGATCAGCATCGGCACGACCTCAGAGACATCGAGTGTCTGAAGAACCCGCAAGGCCCGATGTCTCACCTTGCGATCCTCCGAGCGAAGCACTGTTTTAACGTGATGCAAAAGTGCCTCCTGCCCTAAACCGGGAGCCTGGCAATCACGTCGTCCGCGCATCTCAGGTTCCATGCCGCTCAGGTCGTAGAGCTTCTCGTCGAGCCTCTCTCGCTCGATCATGCCCTCGGCAAAGGCTTTCACCCGTGCCTCTGCATCCTCATTGCCCCATATCCAGTGTTCTTGCCGTTTCAGCATCGCGACAATCTGTGGGTCGTAGACAACTTTGGCTCGCCAATTGGTTAGATGCCAGGTCGATAGATACATCACTACCGGTTTCCGAGAGCCACGATGTCGTCCAATGACCCGTATCCGGTTTTCACCTTCGCCCCAATGTGGAGGGAAGCAATAAACCTTTGTGCCACCTGAAAAGTGCTTTGTGCCGCGCTGGATCTCTGCCTTGTTGGGGCCACGCCGCGTAAACTCGTGTACATTTGCTACCAGGCACCAACCCGATTCAACAGTCTGACTGTTCACATCGCTGCTGTCACTCACCGGCATGGCTGAATATTCCCATCTGGGTGGGCGATCCCACCTCCGGATCATCTGGCCCAATCGTCGCAAAAGCTGTCTGATAGCCATATTTCTCTCCCACTCGCTCCCCCCACGCCCTGAATTCGGCCCGCGTCCACTCGAAGCGGTGGTCGCGGTGACGCAGCTTGCCCGCCGGCAGCGTCTCGAAGCGCACGTTGTACTCGGCGTTGGGCGTGGTGATGACCACGCAGCCCGGCCGGGCGAACTCGAACACCGCCCGCTCCAACGCCGCCAGTCGGGGCGCGTCCAGGTGCTCGATGACCTCGACCAGCGCGGCGGCATCGTAGCCGCTCAGCCGGTCGTCGCGGTAGGTCAGTGCGCCCTGCATCAGCCTGACCCGCTGGCGCTTCATCGGCGGCATCCGCTCGAGCTTCAGCCGTCGCGCCGCCTTTTGCAGCTGCACATGCGAGACGTCCACGCCAACTACCTCGGCGAATTGCTGATCCGCCAAGAGTTGCCCGATCAGTTGGCCCTCCCCGCAGCCCAGGTCGAGCACCCGCGCGGCGCCGCCCACCTTCAACGCCTCGACCACTGCCGCCAGCCGCTGTTCTTGCAGGCTCAGCGGCTGCTCGACCATCTCTTCCTCTTCTCGATCTTGCCTTTCCGCGCGCTCATCCTCATCCGGGGCGCTTTCGCTTAATCGCCCTAAAGCCTCTCGCACCAACACCTGTCGACGCATCAAATAGCGGCGGGTGATCCATTCCCGCTCCGGGTGATCGGCCAGCCAGCCCTCGCCCCGCTCCAGCAGCTTGTCCACCTCATCCCGGCCGATGAAATAATGCTTCCCGGCATCCAGTACCGGGATCAGCACGTACAGGTGCGTCAGCAGGTCGGCCAACCGGACAGTGCCCGATAGCCCCAGCCGGTAAAAGCGGCTCTGGCCCCATTCCGGGAACTGTTCATCGAGCAGGCAGCCCTCCATCTCCACCGCATACCCCAGCGGCTCGAACAGCCTGCGTAGCGTCTCCTCACCGTTTGGGCTGGGCACCGCTGCCAACCTGGCTTCCAGGGCGATAGGCGCCTCGGCCAACTGCGGGTGCGTCTTGCAGTGCCCGTTGAGCGCCGACCCATAGACCTGGGCGATGGTCGTGCTCAGGAACGAGGAGGCCACGTAAGGCCGGTCGTTGACGTAGTCGTACAGCGCGAAGTCCGCGCGCCTCTCCCGCCGCACCAGCCCCACCGGGTCGATGTCCATCAGCAGCGCCGCCGTGCAGCGATCCTCATTCGCCTCCGGATAGAAGACATGTGCTTGCCCAAACCCCATCTCGAAGCTCTGGCAGCGGCCCGGATGCTTGTGCAGCAAATATCCCAGCTCAGTGGCCGGTCGATGGGTTGTGGTGATCGTTAAAAGCATAGAACCTCCAAAACAACGGACAGCAGTCAGGATTATCCCTCACCCTGCCGTTCTATAATCATCCTTCGGTGATCCTTCGGTGATCCTTCGATCATCCTATAGTCAGACGCCTTTCGCTTTGTAGGGGCGACCCGCGGTCGCCCAAGGCTCCGGCATAGCAAAAGTTGCCCCACCCACCCCATCGACCATCATATTGTTCGAAGTGCTAACTATGGTAACGCAATAAGGAGCCGATGGCTGTTGTACCCACGGCTCCTTATCGATCGTTCCAATAAAAAATCGCGGGCGCTGCTGCTGTGCTGCGTCCCGCGATTGGTTGCTATTTGTTACGCGCGTTCAACCCCCGGCAGGAACACAACACCCATCGACGGGATAACCGGCACCCGCCTCTGTTGCTGGTGTTCGCTTGTTGGCTAAATTGAACAGTGACATGGTTTTATCTCCAGATGGCGGAAGTATAGCATCGAACCCAATAGTGGGCAATGAGACGTATTCATGCATCTACCTACTGTTACACAAACCAAATTCTAACTTTTTCTTGCCATCATCAATGAAGCGTGCTATACTGTCAAATGTAGCAGGGTAAAGATGGTAGGATGTGTCCTGGATACCAACATAAACAACTCACAAGGAGGCAGAC
>JAFGLD010000302.1 GCA_016928235.1 Anaerolineae bacterium
AGTCGTTGCTGTGCGATAAAAAACTGATCACTGAAAACTGAAAACTGATCACCTAAACCAGACAGAACAAAAACTTGATCATCGAGTTACAGCAACTTGTAGGATTTCGTACCCCAAACAAACCTGACATCTGAGTGAGCCGGGTGTAATCGGGAGTCGTTCAGCGGGCTTTTCCTCCAGACATAGCTGTGATAGACTGACGGCATCTTCGCAGCCTTCTCCACACCATACTCTCAATCTCATATTGGGTGACACCAAGAGATAACTCTTGAAAGGAAATTCGGGGAGAAACGAATGAAAGGACTGATCCTACTTGCCGTACTATGGTTGGTTGGATGCAGTGACTCCCTCGGCATGACCCCACAGGTAGAGCCGGCAGATGACCATGGACTACCTGTCACAGAGGCCGAGCCTGCTGTGCTGGCCCCCGACCTAACCGGTACTGCTTTGTCTGAGACACACTCCAATTCGGTAGCAACCATCGAGTCTACCCGGTTCCCATCCGGCACGCGCATCGAGCCGCTGATCACCTCATCGGGACAGTTGATTGCACTTGGCTGGTCACCCAACGGTGAGTGGTTTGCCTACCGCGATCTCTCTACCTCGTACGACTATCTCTATGACCTGGTCAGCGGCGATACATGCCCGCTGGCAGAGATGCCACCGCTGCTGATGCAGCAGATGACCCACTCGGACTGGGAGTGGCTTGCCGACAATCGCCTGCTGGTCATCCTACCAGACCGTGTGATAATCACAGAACCGTGTGCCGAGTCAGAACAAGATATCAGCACTGTCTTCACGACGCACCCGATGGGTATTGCCTCTGCCAATGCCGATCATAACCTGCTCGTGCTCTATTCGATCCGCGACGAATACTTCTGTAGCTGGTATCTCTACGATGCCCTTGACGGCAGCCTGTGGGCTATGCCGCCGGATGTTGGCGGCCTGAACACAGGTTTTTCGTGGTCGCCAGGCTCGACCTATCTCGCAATCATGGCGCTCACCAACCCCATGAAACCGCATCAGGGGCGTGTGTGGGTTATGGATGTGACGAGTGGCAACATCGCGCGGGTGATTGACATGGATTTGTGGGTTCAGGATGCTCCCTATCTTGGGCCGCCCTGGATCAGCGATACGCAGTTTGTTGTGCCGCGCACTCTAGACCGCGGCCCCCTTCTGGTAACGATAGGGGGTGGGATCACACTCATCCCGGAGCAAATCTTTGGCGCCAAGATGCAAAATGAGGAGTGCAGCAAGGAAGCCTGCTTGATGCACACATTTGTCCGCACGGCTGGGACTTCGGATGCCGGGCAGCATCTGATGTGGGAAATCTGGTACGCGGGCTACGACAGACAGATCTATCACGCAGAGACAGGCGAGATCGAAGCCGTTGACTTCACTGGCGATGTAAGCTTTTCGCCGGATGGGCAGTGGATGCTCATCTGGAACCGCGAAGAGCAGTCATTGTATCTTCGGGCTATCGATCCACCCGGCGCTCCCCTCGTCCCGCTACTGTTTGAGGGTGAGGTCAATCCCAAATGGAGCTTCAACCCGTTCAAATGGTCACCCGATTCAGAGACCTTCGCGGTAACGGTTGAGGCAGGGCAATATGTCGCGCTGTACAGTGTGCCTGATGCCCATGAAGCCGGACGATGGTGGGCAGACGACTACACGCTTGGTTCGCCTGGGCTGTGGTCGCCGAGCTATGAATGGGCAACGCCGGGGGTGTGGTCGCCCGATGGCAAGTACTTGCTGTTAACGGGCAGCGGTGCCGGGTCGGCGCTGTTTCTGATCCAAAGATCGTGAGCTATGCGTGAAGTCTGGCTGTCCTTTCTGCCGATGGGGGTTGCTGTGGGGCCGGTTTGGCAACAGGACAGATGTGATCGATTGCCGTGAGGAGGTCATGATGCCGTTCAAGCCTATCCGAGCGTTGTTGGCAGCATTGATGCTGCTTCTGTTTGTGGGCTGTGAGGGTGCCTTCTCATTTATGCCAGAATCGACACCTACACCATCGCCAACCGCCACATCAACACCGCCCCATACGCCTGCGCCGACTTCCACGCTCACGCCTTCCCCTGTGCCACGGAAGCTGATACTCGGCTGTACGCCCTCGCCTGATGGCCGGTGGCTGGCAGTGGTCGATGATCTCGGCGTGCGAGTGTACGAGACGGCGTCATACAGTGAAGTGTGGCGCGCACCTGTCACGGGCATACTGGAGGACCTGCAGCGCAATTGGGTGCAGATTGCGTGGGCCGATGACAGCACCGCGTTTATCGTGTCGATCAGCCAGGAGGTTTACGTACCAGTGGTGCGGGATGTGTCACACCTGAGCCGCTTTGATGCAGCATCAGGCAAGCTGTTGTGGCAGCAATCCTTTGAGGATCATCATGGTGTGGCATTTGCACCCGATGGCAACCACTTCCTGTTGATATCGATTTATCGTGATTTGGGTGAGCTGTGGGATGGCTCTGTCCCAGAGCGCACTGGCACACTGGAGCTTCCCCAGTACGCGACGCTGGAGTGGCCACGCACAGGTAACTGGTCGCCAGATGGCACGCTCCTCGCCGGGAAGCTTGCCATTGGGAGCCCCACACAGGCGGTCGAGATCATCGAGGGGGTCATCAGCCTCTCCAGCGACGGTCCAACCAGAGAACCGGGTATCTTTGTTTGGGATACCGTGACCGGCAAGCTGATTACGAAGCTGCGCGATTCTCGGCAGGGAACCTATTCCACTAACTTGGGCTGGTCGCCGGATGGCTCGTACCTGATCTCCGATGAGAACGGGCGCTTCATCCTCTGGAATACAGAAACATGGCGCTTCCAGTCCCAGATTGTCTACGATGAGCCTTTCAAATGGGCAAGCATTGATCTGTCGCCGGACGGCACGAAGCTGATGAGTCTTCTCTATTACAACACCTTCGAGGGGAATGATATCCGATTTGCTATCCATGCATGGGAGATGCCATCGGGTAAGCATCTGCCGGCTGCCAGCGGCGCGCTGCTGGCGTCATCGAACACCACCTCGTTCGACTTTGTTGGCTGGCTGCCTGATAGAAGCTCATTCCTCTACCAGGTTGATGAGCGTATCGTGACACTGGATACCAGCCAGGGGCAGATTGGCGAGCCATTCCCCATCCCCCAAGCATCGAAGGCGTGGGAAACGCTGCCAAGCTTTGATATTGACTATTACCAGCTCAGCCCGGATGGTAAGCATATCTATTTCGTAGAGCCGCAAGCGGTAGTCGTTTACGATGAGCAGACGGGTGAGGTAATCGCCGAACTGGTCGATTAGCGCGGTGGGAGTGTGCGCGAGAGCTTACCATGAGGAGGCAAAGGTGACATTCAAGTCAGTCCAAGCGTTGTTGGCAGCATTGATGCCGCTCCTGTTCGTGGGCTGTGAGGATGCTTCTATTCAGCCCGTGCCACTGCTAATCCCGGTATCGTGAATCAGGCCCGTTGGTGAGGTTCCAATATATCGGTACTTAACATGGCACACATCATACGATCACAATGCAAGTGAAGACTTTTTCCGGAGTTACAGCGGAAACAGGAACTTTTCCCGGGGTTATAATGGGTTTTTCCAGCGACGATCCGAGAATCCAGGCAGTTCTAAGCAGAGTCCATTCCGGAGTCACCATAAGTGTCAACTTAACATGACCTTTGACCGGAGTCTCAACAATGACACAACTAGTACAGGCGGGGGATGGGGGTTAGGGAATGGGGGATGGGGGCATAGTCTTCTCGCAGACGAAAAACCGGGTTTTTTGTCGTCGAACAGGCCATCTCGACAGCGGAAGCGGTATCAACATTGTGCCGTTCTTGCAGGAGAAAACCCCGGTTTTTGGCATCAGCGATAGCGCATCATGCTTAAGTTACCGCCTATGGGGGTTAGGGGATGGGGGCATAGCATGACCATTAGCGTAAACTTAAGCACAAACTCGATCTGTCTGGTTCTACATTTTCAGTTATTAGTTCTTGGTTATCAATCTTTGGTATACAGACAGGAGCTTGTCATTGCGAACAAAAAACTGAAAACTGATCACTGAAAACTGATCACCAAGCAGTACTGATGCCTTAAGTTGACACCTATGATAGCACGACCTTTGACTGGAGTCTCAACAATGACACAATCAGTACATGCTGGCGGAAGTTCTTCCGCAATGAGTTGCGTGCAGTGGAATTCATAAGGTTGCGGAAGTATTTCCACCTTGCAGTACTAGTTAAGCGGTTAATAAGGCACGGGTCAAAGGTCATGTTAAGAGCCTGGTATTGCTCGATGATCCGCTTTCAGCCTCGCGAGCCGCGTGTCATTCCCATGAAAACGAGAATCCATAGCGCGTCAAGTGGATTCCCGCTTTCGCGGGAATGACGGTAGCCGTAGCGAACAGGATGGTATTGGGCTTATGTTGACACCTATGCCGGAGTCACAAAAGAATTCACAGATGGAAACGGTTCGCCCGCTCTCAACTCGATTTGTTGTCTGCTCTACTCCTACGCCGCTCTCGGTGTCTCTTCCGCATCCAGTTCATCGCGTATCCGGTTTGATGATCGGCACCTACCCAACCCTGGCGAGGAAGATCAAACCACCATGGATAAAAACTACCCACCAACCTGGTATCGTTGGTGGGTAGCTCTGTCACATATGTTGTTGACAACCTTAGGAGATTCGAACTTTTCTACGCTTGCGCACCCAGGTTAATTTACAGCAATTCCAGCTTTTCACGGTTATCGAAGCGGAGCATTGAGGGAAATGCCCCCAGCAGGACTCGAACCTGCGCTTCAGCCTCCGGAGGGCTGCACTCTATCCGCTGAGCTATGGGGGCAACTGCAGAAAGTATACCATCATTGTTGGCACTTGGCGAGGCCTGGTTAGACGATGATGTCTTCGACGATGCTCACATCACCAACAGCGTCTACGAGGCTGCCCGGCTGCCTGTTTCGATGGTCAAATTGAGGACCTCGCCAATCGCGATGGTTAATCCGAAAGCCACGCCTTGCCAGTAATCCTGTGTTGCCACAACCGGCTCCTCAGCGCGGCCGCGCTGAAGCGCTTTTTCGGCCAGATGAGAGAGCCTGGACGCCAGCTCGACCAGATCGGCATGTAGATTGTCCAGCTTTATTTTGACGGCTTCGTGGCTCTGCGTCAGCGTCTCGATAAGGGTGAGCACATCGCCGACTGCCATCTCCAGCCCAAACGAGACGCCTTGCCAGTAGCGAAAGGATACCGCAGCTGGAACCTCCCCCTGACTGCGCGCGTGTGTCTCACCGGCAAGATCGAACAGCCTGGATACTAAATCAACCATCCTGGCGCGAAGAATATCATCATCCACCGACAATCTCCCCTTCTCAAATCGTCTTCAGAAAAACACCTATCGATATTTGGCGTAGATGTTATGAGGTATTGTACACGAAATCGGATTGAAGCGAGAGCAAAGGATAGTAGACTTTATCGGCAATAGGCGTGCTATGCGTAAAGTCCAGCTGATTTTATGCGTAACTTAGTTATTTCCGATAAAGTCTAATCAGTCGCGGCGACACTGCTATTGGCTCATGGTGAATGCCGACACCTGCCATACCCACACAATCAACCATTATCGAAGGTTGACAATGACCTCATCCAGGCTCATGGTTTTTCCTTGCTCCCAGGCGTAATCATAGTCACTCTGATTCAAATCACTCCGAGCAAGAGGGAGAATTTTGATTTCCATATCTTGCAATATTTGGACTGTTTCTGATAGCGCGGATTCTTCAGCTTTTCCAAGCCAGGCATAGACCGCTCCACTCAATTGAACGGCCATTACATAGTTGTTCCGGGCAACGGATAGAGCGGCAAAATCCATCAAGGAAATAATTACCCCCCAATCATTTTCTACTTCCTTGTGCAATCCCAAACTCCTTAGCAAAAGTTTTTGTGCATTCTCGTAATCTTCCTGGGCCAGCATCACCCGTCCCAGCGCGCCTAATGTCCAGGCCATGTGCCACCGGGTTCCATACTCTTCCAGAAGTACCAGCGCCTGTTCGAGGGAGTTCTGTGCCTGTCGATACTCGCCCAGATCCAGCATTACCCGCCCCAGATGTTCAAGGGTCATACATAACCCCCACTGAAAACCCATCGATTGAAACAGAGCGACAGCTTCTTCCAACAAGAGTCGCGCCTGAGCCGCGTCACCCTGGTGCCAGGCCATCCGTCCCAAATGATCGAGCGACCAGGCCGTTTGGATATTGTCACCCAACTCCCGAAACAAGGTCAGGCTCTCACCGAACATGGCTCTGGCCTGATCGTATTCTCGCTTGCTCCTCATGATTTCACCCATCCCCTGGAGCATTGTGCCGATCAGATACCCATCTTCCAGTTCCTGCGCTAATGCCAGCGCTTCCCGGAAGCATTGCTCGCCCTGGGCATGATCATTCTGGCTGATCGCCAACCAGCCGGTTCCTCGAAGCGCTTTAGCCCGAGCCGGGATCTTGAGATGCTGAGTCCGAGATAACACCTGCTCTGCCCAGCGCCGACCTTCGCTGAGGACGTTGAGGACTTCCCAGAAAGGCAAGACATCCCCAATTAACTGGAGGGCCATCTCCGGCTCTTCTGCCATCGACCAGGTCAATACGGCGCGCAAATTGTTATGTTCTTGTCTGACGCAAACGGTCCATTTCTTGAGCTGTGGAGTACCCAAAAAACGCTCGGCATCTTCTAACCAGGCCAGATAGTAAGAAGCATGTCGCTTTTGCAACTCTTTCTCTTCCCCACTATCTCGCATCTTCTGCCGGGCATATTCGTGGATAGTTTGCAGCATCTGAAATCGGAGGCTGCCTGTCGAGTCTGTCCCCGCAAATTGAACCAGACTTTTGTGCAATAAATTCTCCAATCCCTCCTCAGCATCTGCCACATCACACACAACCTGGGCTGCCTCCAGGCTCCACTCATGGGCAAACACTGCCAGTCGCCGGAAAAGGGCCTTTTCCGGTTCGCTTAGCAGTGTATAACTCCAGTCTATCGTATTCCACAGGGTCTGATGCCGGGTGTCCTTATCTCGTGGGCCACTTCTCAGAAAATCCAGGCCATGTTGCATTTGAGACAGCATTTGTTCAGGGGGAAACAGCTTAATACGCGCTGCTGCCAGTTCGATTGCCAGGGGTAGACCGTCCAGGCAGCAGCACACCTCAGCTACAAATGCGGCATTCTCGGTTGTGAGCGTGAAGCCCGGCATGACGGCTTGGGCGCGATCGACAAACAGACATACCGATGGACACTGTGCCAACTGCTCCACCGGCGGCAGGTGAGCCGGATCAGGCGTCGCTAACACCGGGATCTCAAAACGATGCTCGCCGGATAGGTGTAGCACCTCCCGGCTGGTTACAACAATTTGTAGTTTTGGCGCTTGCCACAAGAGATCTGCCACCGTGGGGGCTGCATCGATCAAATGCTCAAAGCTATCCAACAGCAGCAGCAGTCGTCGATCTCTCAGATAAGCCTTGAGAATCGCCTCCAGGGGCTGGGTGCTGCCCCCTTCTACTTCCAGTACCCGCACGATCTCGGCTACCAGAAGTGACACATTGGTCACCGACGCAAGCGGGACAAAATACACACCTCCTTGAAACTGTGCCAACAACTCGGTCGCAAGCTGGATTGCAAAACGGGTCTTACCAACGCCTCCAGGACCGGTGATGGTCAGCAACCGCGTATTCGGTTGCATCAATCTTGAAGAAGCCACCGCCAACAGGTCATCCGCGCCGATCAGGGGTGTCAATAACGCAGGCAGGTTGGTGCTCGGCAAGGCGTCCGGATTCGGCCGGCCCGATTCCCAAGAATTCAGATGTGGGATCAAATGATGAGCCAGATCACTCATTTGGCGGAAGTAGGTACTGGAGCTTACATTGAGCTGATCTGCATAATATTGCGTGGAGGTACTAGGACTGTCCAGGATGATCCGAAGGAGTTCTCGCTGCTCCGCGGAGAGGTTGCTGGCAGTTGACAGCAGATTGCTTCGAACCGCACTCAGCCCGCCATGCTGTTCAAGCCAGCTTCGCCAGGGCTCTTCCTGAAGAAGACGCAGCGGAAACCGCGGCAGACCAAGCAGCGCCTTGAAATGTTTTTCATCCCAGATCGCAGCAGATGAGTTGCCATCGCCGGGCAGCGTCGAGGTAGATGACATCTGAATCCCCCAATTCTGAGTCGATCATTTGTTGGAAAACTTCTCACCAGTCGTCCGGATGACAAGCCAGATCTGTTCTCGCCCTACCCCTTGACCCGTTGTTGAGAGTCAAGTGAGAGTCAAGCGCGAGTCACGTGGCAGTCAATTGGGAGTCAACAGACAGGTATTGGAGATATTATAACTACGAAGAGAGAAGATACAACTTGTCAGCAAAGAGAGCCGGACACAATAACTTGATGAGATGATGAGCTTATCCTGACAGAGAACAGAACTCGTCAATCTGACCGTGACATGCGTGGAGTGTATCTTCTCAATAACTTGGGGCAGTTTTTACTCGATGATTAAGTTTTTCCCATTGCCTGGTGATCAGTTTTCAGTGCTCGACGATTAAACGACATCGTAGTGATCAGTTTTTTGTTCGCCATGATTGGCTAACGGCTCTTGGAAAGAGCCTGAAAACCAGGAACTAAAAGCTAACGGCATATCAAGCTTAAGTTATCGCCTATGCCCCCCGGATTATTGAGAAGATAGCGTGGAGGGGGGTAAAAACGCCAGTCCGGCACATTCATTGGGTTAGATTTTGGTTTGGCTGAATACAAAAAGAACGAGACACCGCAAACTCCATTATCTCACTTACTCGTCTTGCCAGTTTATCACATGGTTGTACCACTTGTCTTTCCTATTCCTGGACAGGCTGATTGAGCTTGCCCGGAGCAGGTGTGCTTAGCTTGGTTGGAAGATGCAAAGTGAAAGGAGAAGCCGCCCTAACAATCTTGGTAAGGAATGGCGATTAAATAACTTTCCCATTTTGGGCCTGCAATCAAGACCGTAAATGTGGAAGTTCATAAATTCTCATTTCTGAATGTTGATAGATGTTCAAAGTAGCAAGATATCAATGAGGAGAATCAAAACATCATGATCAGTATCATGAGAAAAAGATGGTTAGCCATCACGGCTGCAGTTGTCACCGTTGCGCTGCTGGTAGTGACGATGCAAGCTGTCTTTGCTAGTGATGGTGATGGCATATATGTAACAACAGCCGGCGACACGGACGGTGATTGGCCATGGAACAGCGCGTACGGCACCTGGCCGGCCGGCGATCCTGAAGACAGCTATCACTCTGCGATCAACCACTGGAACCCGGCATCCAATGGCTCCATATCCATGGATGTTAAGGACGGCGATGGAGAAACGATGCGTTTCGACATCACCGCCTGGGATGCATCGGCCAATGTGGTTAACGGTTCCGGCTCGACATGGACATGGGACACAGACAATCCCAGCCATGGCCCGGCTGCCTATCCCGATTTCTTCCAGGGCTGCCACTGGGGCCAGTGTACACAGGACAGCACTGACTATGGCAACGGGAATGCCGGCATACCTTATCCTATCCGGGCCAGCACGATCACGAGCCTGACTTCGACCTTCGATATCGGCGTGACCGGTCAGGCAGCCGGCAGCGGCGCTGTGTGGAATGCCGCCTTCGATATCTGGTTGGACAAAGGCGAGCGTGTCATTCAAGACAATTGGTATCACACGACAACATGGGGTAATCCAAACGTACAAACAGAAGTATATGGCGACTATGTCGGTTGGACAATCCTGCCCGGCTTCCCGGGTGCCTACCTGAAATATAAGAACGAAGACGGCACTGCCAATCCGGATTTTGCGCAACTTGGCCAGAATGACGGCGTTGAGGTTATGATCTGGATGAACAACCGGGGCTATGGTAGAAGTGATAACAACCCCGACACCGAAGACGGTAACCCTATCACCCCGGCCGGCCATCAGGTCGCTACCGCCGTGGAAATCAGCGGAGTAGAGGGTAAATGGGATGTATGGGCTGCCCGGTTAGGCAAAACAAACGAGAATTCCAACTATTTCGATTGGAATGTTGTCTCCTATGTCAGGGTAAACACCGATGGAACAAACCCTGATGTTCAAAGAATGGCAGACTTCAATGCCAACGAGTTCATACTGAACGCTACGACACATGATTGCCCGACGACGATAAATGGGCCTATTGTAGCCGGAAACAAATGTGCCTCAACAAACTGGTGGGTTACCTCGGTTCAGGCCGGCTTCGAGATCTGGGCGAATGGTCAGGGGCTTTCGGTGGACGAGTTCAGCGTCAAGCCAAATGTCGATACGAGCACATACACGACACAGGTTGACACAGGCCTCGTTATGCCCGACGGAACAACACCATTGATCCACTGGGCTCAGAAGTTCGTGCTCAGATACGAGACCACCTGCGAGACAGGTAATGTTACCGCCAGGATCACTGACAACGATCCGGTAACACTGGATAAAACTTACACGTTGAAAATGGTTTCGAGTAATGTCGATGGTGACATAGACCTGTGGGCAGCTCATGCCGGGCCGATTTACCCCATTCACTATAATGGGGAATTTCCGGGAGATTCACTCGTCACCTTCACCACCGGTTGTGGAGATACAACCACAGTCCCAGTCTACATCGACCCCAGCGGTGTGGTGGTCAACACATTGGGTGAGCCCATCGAGGGAGCTAAAGTGACCCTCCAGTATGCGCCTGATGTTGCATCAACCGATCCGGAGCCTG
>JAFGLD010000303.1 GCA_016928235.1 Anaerolineae bacterium
ACCGGGTCGAGAGAAAAAGACGGACGCTGACTGTATCGAGCGAAGCGTGGGAGGACGCCACAGGGTCATGAGGAGAGGCCGAGGGGCCAGTGTACAAACACCGCTCCTTTGCATTCCGAGACAGCGCTCAACCACGAGCGTCGATCCTCATCCAGCCGATCTTCGTTAGCTGCACCGAGACAGATGTGGGTGCGCCGGAAAGGCCGCTGAATGTCAGGGAGTACGTGAGGAAACCTGGCCACGCTAAGGAGACAATCGCCAGCTGGGATACGACCCGCAGACAAGCGTCTGGAGCTCCCACCTGGGGCGCGGCGTTCCATCCAACACATATCCAAAAAGGAGTGAATGCCATGTTCCAACAAACCATCGTCATCGGTCGTCTTGGGAAGGATCCTGAGATGAGCTACCTGCCGGACGGACAACCTGTTACCCACTTCAACGTCGCTGTGAACGAGAAGTTCAAGTCAGACGACAAAAATGGGGAACGGGTCACGTGGTTCGAGGTCACCGCATGGGGGCGGCAAGCCGAGACCTGTAACGAGTATCTCGCAAAAGGCCGCCAGGTCATGGTTCGTGGACGGATCAGCGCATCCGCCTGGACAACCCAGGAGGGACAGCCCCGCGCCTCGCTGAAGATCAGTGCTCAGGAAGTGAAATTCCTCGGCAATGGCTCGAACGGTGAGAGCGAGGACGACATCCCTCCCGAGGATGAACCTCAATCGTAAGCATGTTCGATAGCTGACAGCGGGCCGTGCCCCAGGTGAGAGCTCCAGACGCAGGTATCAGAAATGCCGCTCTCACGATGCAGAAGCGGCGCGTGAAAACGAGAGAGGAGGCTATCGCATGATCATCACTACTGGGCAGATTAGCCGTATTTCCGTGCCATACCTCGATATCACCGTCAAGTCAGGCCAGGGAGTGGGCAGGCTGCTGGCGCCCACCTGGGACATGGTGATGGGGGTCAAGCGTGGAACCCTAAGCCAGGCTGATTACACCGAGTTCTATCTCAACCTTCTGCGTACTCGCTACCGTGATAACAAGGCCGGCTTCATCCAGCTGCTGACGCCAGACAGCAGTGAGCTTTGTGTAAGTTGTTACTGCCGGCCGCACAGCTTCTGTCATCGCTACATCGCAGTCGAAGTGCTCCAGAAGATCGGGCAGGCACACGGCATCACCGTCGAATACGGTGGCGAGGCGATCTAAAAACAAAAGAGGCGGCCGGCGAGTGATTTCCGGCTACCTCTTCATCCCATACATATCCAAGAGGAGTTTATACCATGACTACTTACCGTGCAAACCTCAAGCATTACCAGACGGTTGAAGCCTGGATCGATGGAGCCAGCAAGGGCAACCCCGGTCCTGGCGGCTACGGCATCGTTCTCCGTCACAAGAAGACCGGCACAACCCGCTACCTGACCGGAGCACAACCCAAGGCAACCAACAATCAGATGGAACTGGTAGCTGCCATTCGCGCGCTTCAAGCACTCAAGATGCCCTGTATGGTTGTCCTATACACCGACAGCCAATACCTGGCCAGGGGGTGGAATGAGCAGTTACCCATATGGCGGGAGAACGGCTGGCAGACAACCGCTAAGAAGCCGGTCAAGAATATCGATCTGTGGCAGCAGCTGATCGAGGTCGCCAGGTCCCACGTGGTCACCATCAAGTGGGTACAAGGCCACGCCGACTGCATCGAAAACCTCAAGGCCGACGAACTGGCCTCCGGAGCGGCTCGCCACTGCGCCACCACCGGCAGCACCGGCCCGTGGAGCCAGGCGGCGTAATCCTAACAGCCTGACAGCTTTCTTTTTTCTCCTCGTATGGTAATCGCGACCGCCCACTTATCAAGCCGGGAACCATCCTCAACCACACAGACTAAGTGGCTCCCCGGCTCGCTACGGATTTTTCCTGAAAGAGCACACGCAAAAATCCTAGCGCCCTACGGGTGACAAGAGGGCACCCGGTCTCTATTGCCGTAAGGGCAGAAAAAAGAACGCGACCCACGTTGGAGTTGAGATAGAAGCCCCACTTATAGAAAGGTTAATCGATGATTATCACGACCGGCCAGATCAACCCTATTTCGCAGCCCTATCTGGATATCACCGTCAAGTCCGGCCAGGGACTGGGTAGGCTGCTGGCACCCAACTGGGAGATGGTGATGGGGATCAAGCGCCAAACGCTCAGCCAGGATAGCTATACCGATCGCTATCTCGATCTTCTGAGGACGCGATATCGCAGCAACAAGGCAGGCTTCATTCAGCTTCTGACACCAGACAGCGGCGAGCTGTTGATGGGTTGTTTTTGCGTGCCGCACACTTTCTGCCACCGGTACATAGCGGTTGAAGTGCTCCAGAAGATCGGGCGCGC
The DNA here is from genome assembly GCA_016928235.1 of Anaerolineae bacterium. Taxonomy (GTDB): domain Bacteria; phylum Chloroflexota; class Anaerolineae; order Aggregatilineales; family UBA3940; genus JAFGMS01. The sequence goes on from JAFGLD010000303.1 coordinate 2,368, forward strand.
GCACGGTATCACCGTCGAATATGGCGGGGAAAAAACCCGGTAAATAAGGAGAGAGAAGTCCCATCTGTTTTTGTCCATCCTCGAGGCCGGGGTAGGGGAGAGATCCTCGCCCCGGCCTTTTTATTTGGGTGCGTTCAATTTGAGTTGAAATCCAATCTGGTAAAGTTGAGTTGACGGTGGTCATCGTCTCGGCCATAGGGCCAAAGGAGCCTTCCATCTCTCTGAAATTTGCGGTTTTCAGAAAACGTTCTGGGCAGCTTTGTACTCACAAGAGACACTGACTTTGTTCAGAGCATTATCTACAAGCTATAGCAGCAACCCGGCTCAATAGAACTTGCTGCCATCAACAATCCCATTGCTGATTCATCCCTATCAAATTGAGCGCACCCATTGAATATCCGACCAGTGAATTGATCATATCGCCGAATCTCCATTCATCCAAGCCGGTTGAATGTTTTTTGCCGAGGTAACGTATAATGATCTCATGCTTACGCCCATTCTGGCTACCAAACACCACATCCCCGCGCCGCGCCCGCAAATGGTGCCCCGCCTGCGCCTGGTGGCGCGTCTGAACGAGGGTCTGGCTACCGGGCGCAAGCTGACGCTCATTTCGGCTTCAGCGGGCTTTGGCAAGACCAGCCTGCTCAGCGAGTGGATTTCTGCCCCCTCTTTCCTGGCGGGAAAGGGGGATCGAGCGAAGCTCGATTCAGGGGTGAGGGTTGCCTGGCTGTCCCTCGACGAAGCCGACAGCGACCCGACGCGCTTCCTGCTTTATCTCGTTTCTGCCTTGCAGACGGCCGCTCCCCACCTGGGCGAAGGGGTTTTGGCCACCCTGCAAACGTCCCAACAGCCGCCCATCGAAGGCCTACTGATCGGCCTGTTGAACGAAATCGCTGCCCTGTCGGGCAGGGTTCTCCTCATCCTTGATGATTACCACCTGCTCGACTCGCAGCCCATTGATCAGGCGGTGAGCTTTCTCATCGACCATCTTCCCCCACAACTGCATCTCGTCATCGCCAGCCGCGAAGACCCCAACCTGACCCTGCCCCGCCTGCGCGTCGGCGGCCAACTGACCGAACTGCGCGCCGCCGACCTGCGCTTTACCCCCGCCGAGGCCGCCGAGTTCCTCAACCGCGTCATGGGCCTGAAGCTCTCTGATGCCGATGTGGCCGCCCTCGATGCCCGCGCCGAAGGCTGGATCGCTGGCCTGCAACTGGCTGCCCTGGCGATGCAAGGGGAACAAGACACCACCCGCTTCATCCAATTCTTTACCGGCAGCCATCGCTTCGTGCTCGATTACCTGCTGGAGGAAGTGCTGCACCAACAACCGCCCAAAATCCAGGACTTTCTGCTGCGCACATCCATCCTCGACCGGATGTGCGGCCCGCTCTGTGATGCCGTGCTGGAAACCCCGCCCGGCTCCGGGCAGGCCGCCCTCGAATCCCTCGAACGCGCCAACCTGTTCCTCGTCCCGCTCGACAACGAACGCCGCTGGTATCGCTATCATCATTTATTTGGCGATTTGCTGCGACAAAGACTCGGAACGCCCAAAGAATTCCCACAATATCATCGGCGCGCCAGCCAATGGTACGAGGCAAACGGCG
>JAFGLD010000304.1 GCA_016928235.1 Anaerolineae bacterium
CAGCGAATCCGATAATTCCATGGAGCTTCCTTTTTGGCCCTATCATACCCTACTTGGAATACTTATTTATTTTTGAGTCCCTAAGGGGAAACAGCCAGTCAGAGAAGTCAACCCTGGTGGCTGCTCACAATTTATGGTTGATAAATCGAATAGTAAGAGATGTTCCATGCGTGGAATGGCCAGGATACCCCCCTCATTTTGCCGTATCAGGCTTATCGAGGATATGGACCATGAGCAGCATATTGCCAAGAGCCAGCATATTGTCATTTTTCAATCCGATAACGATGCCCCGGCTACAGAGCGTTCCATTGACTGTCGTGCCGTTTGTACTCCCTTGATCGATGACATAAAGCTGTGTTTTGGTGGGACGCAGCATCGCATGCTCGCGGGAGACACCTTGCGCCTGGGCATTGTACGGCTCCAGATCGACAATGATCCGACCGGGGCGGCTCGACCCACGCCCCAGGATAACATCACCATACAAATCGAGTCCCATCACCATGCGGCGCTCCTCAGTACTCATCTCCAGGATAATACGCCAGGGTTGAGGCAGCAGGATCTGCTCACCTTCGCCGGGTTTATAGGGAAGAGCATGGTATCCGACTTGCTCAGATTGGACATGGAAACCAAATGGCGTGTAGTTAGCCATAAATCGCTCGAAAATAGTGTTCAAGGGATCGCTGGCATTGCCACGGATTATCGAGGTTTCCTGGTTTGACTGCGAATCATCGGTCATGGTCGCCTGCTCCATCTAACCACTATAAGCCAAAACAAACTGTCGCATCCAGAACAACAAATAGGTACATTCTCAATTATACAGGGACACTCGTTTTTCCGGAAAGCACCATTAGAGCCCACTGTCGAAAATCACCACTCAGATCATAAGATGCGACAATACAATACGGATACCAATCAGGATAAGCAGTCCTCCTCCCCCAATCTCCATACACTTTCCAAACTGTAACCCCAATCGGCAGCCCAACCGCAGGCCGAGTAATGAGAGTAGCATAGTTACCACGCCGATGACTGCGACAGGATACCAGATCGTGACGCCTAACACCGCCAGGCTCAGTCCTACTGCCAGGGCATCGATGCTGGTGGCAATGCTCAACAGAACAAGTGTCGCCCCTCGTGTGGGATCGGTTTCATGTGTCTCTACGTCGGAATTCAATCCGGAGCGGATCATTCGAACACCCACGAGAGCCAGCAGAACAAAAGCCACCCAGTGATCAAATGACGCAATGGTGGCCTGTACTGTGATCCCCAAGAACCAACCGACAACCGGCATTAACGCCTGAAACAGCCCAAGGTGAAAAGACAGGCGGACGGCAGCCCGGTGGCCCCTGGCATATTGGGTCGTCCCAGCCCCTAGCGAGACGGCAAACGAATCCATAGCCAGACTGACAGCAATAAACAGTATCTCGATCAGGTTCATCTTGTTCGCATCATCGATTATGCGCATCCCAACGACACAGAGCCCGATAATACCCCACATCGGCCACGGCATAAAACGACGGGTAGCAATCGCCGGTCATCAGGGCTCAGCCTCCAATCACAAGGCAAGAACAAGAGATCGGGAGGTTTGCGCCAAAGCGGTGCTCAGGTTATACTCTCGCGACTCGAATAGAGTAAATTCGACCTGTAAACCACTCTCCGGTTTGCATGGTGACACTATAAAGGGAGAAATCGATGGCACTCGCAAAAGAAGAAAAACAGGAAATCATGTCAGAGTATGGGTTGAGCGAAGGCGACACCGGCTCAACACAGGTTCAGGTTGCCATGATGACCCGGCGCATCAACCAGCTTGTGGAGCATCTGAAGATCCACAAGCACGATCAGACTTCCCGGCGCGGACTGCTCAAGTTAGTCGGGCAGCGGCGGCGAATGCTGGCTTACTTGCGGAAAAATGAGCCTGATAGTTACCAGGGGTTGATCCAGCGTCTTGGCTTGCGCCGGTAAGATCCAACGCCAATTGAGTGGGATACCAGCGAGTAGAGTGAGTGCATTTGCGTCTCCTCTACTCGTTGCATTATGATTGATGAAGCGAATAGCCCTTCACCCACCCCAGGTAATCGGCAAAATATACCCGCCCCCTGGATAGGCGAACCGGCATCCCATCAACACCCCCGGAGGGGCAGGAATTGGAAAGTGTCATCAAGGGAATACCTCACCAACTGCTCACGCACAGGCGCAGGTGCTCTTGATACCAGTTTCCAGTCCCTGGCCTCCGGGCAACTACACATCGGAGGTACCAAAGGAATGAGTAACACACATCAGTTTAAGACACACATCGGTGAGCATGAAATCACCATCGAAACAGGGCACATGGCCGGACAGGCCGGCGGTGCCCTGACCATCCGCGAAGGGGACACGTTGGTACTGGCCACTGCGACCATGTCTCAACATGCCCGTGAGGGTATCGATTTCTTCCCTCTCAGCGTTGATTACGAGGAAAAGTTGTATGCAGCAGGCCGCATCCCCGGCAACTGGTTTCGACGGGAAGCACGCCCGCCCGAAAACGCGATTTTAATTGCTCGCCTCACCGACCGCCCCTTACGGCCATTGTTTCCCAAAGACATGCACAATGAAGTCCAGATCATCACCACCCCCTTTTCCCATGATCAGGAACATCAGGTGGATATCCTGTGTGTCAATGGGGCCAGCGCCGCGCTGACGATCTCGGATATCCCCTGGGATGGGCCGATCGGCGCGGTGCGTATTGGCATGATCGATGGGCAGTTTGTCATCAATCCAACCCACGCACAGATGAGTGCTTCGACCCTCGACCTGCGCATGGCAAGCACGGCCGATGCCATCCTGATGGTTGAGTGCGGTGCTCACGAGATCGATGAAGCGACCATGATCGAGGCCCTTAAGCTCGGTCAAGAAGCCGTACAACCCTTCATCGCACTACAAAACGAGATGAGAACAGCCATCGGCAAACCCAAACGGGAGTATGCCACCAGCCCCATCGCAGATACGCTGCGAGCCTCCGTTTCAGAGCTTGTCAGAGGCCGCATCAGCGAGATATTGACAACACACATCGACCGCGATGAGCGCAATACCGAGATGGAGGACCTGCGGGAGCAAATTGCCGCTCAATATACTGAGTCAGATGAGGACATCGACCTTGGCCAGGTCCGCGAGGTAATCAGCGATACACTCAAGGAGCAGGTTCGCCATCGTATCTTATACGAAGGTGTGCGGCCCGACGGCCGGGACTACACCACTATCCGGCCGCTCTCTGCGCAAGTCGGCTTGATCCCACGCACCCACGGTTCCGGGCTTTTCCAGCGCGGCGAGACACAGGTGCTCAGCCTGGCAACATTGGGCACACCACGTGATGCTCAGGAGCTTGATGGGCTAGACCCGGCCGAAAAGAAGCGGTACCTCCACCATTACAATTTTCCGCCCTTCTCTACCGGTGAGACATGGATGCTGCGCGGCCCCAAACGCCGCGAGATCGGCCATGGCGCATTGGCAGAAACAGCGTTGCGGATGGTCATCCCCAACGAGAAGGAGTTTCCCTACACCGTCCGGATTGTTAGCGAGGTCCTCTCATCCAACGGCTCGACCTCCATGGCATCGGTATGCGGCAGCACACTGGCGCTGATGGACGCAGGCGTTCCCATCAAGGCACCGGTTGCCGGGATCGCCATGGGGTTGGTCTCTGACGGCGAAAAATATGCCATCCTGACCGATATCCAGGGCATGGAAGATCACCTGGGAGATATGGATTTCAAGGTTGCCGGAACTGCTCAAGGCATCACAGCTCTTCAGATGGACATCAAGATCAAGGGGCTCTCCTACGAGATCATGTCCCAGGCACTCGAGCAAGCTCGCCAGGCACGGCTGCAAATCATGGAAGTTATCGCGGGCTGTATCTCAGAGCCACGCTCCGATATCAGCCGGTTCGCGCCACGTATTACTATCATCCACATCAACCCTGAGAAGATCGGCGCCGTCATCGGCAAGGGTGGCGAGATGATCCGCCGGATCCAGGACGAGACTGGAACACGCATCGACATCGAAGAAGATGGCACTATCTACATCGCCGGCGCCAATGGCGAGGGCGCCCTGGAAGCCCAGACACGCATCGAAGCTCTGACCGAGTCGGCAGAGATCGGGCGGATCTATACCGGGCGTGTGACACGCGTGGAAGACTTCGGCGCATTTGTTGAGATCATCCCCGGCACGGAAGGCATGGTTCACATCAGCCAGCTCGACACCGAACGGGTCGAGAAAACCAGCGATGTTGTCCAAATGGGCGATGAGATCATGGTCATGGTCACCGATATCGATCCGGTTACCGGCAAGATACGTCTCAGCCGACAGGCCGTCCTGGAGGGCTGGACCGCAGAAGAAGCCCGTCAGAAAGATCGAGGTGGCAAGCCAAGCGGAGGCGGTCGTCCCAGTGGTGGTGGCGGTCGTCCTGGTGGCGGTCGTCCTGGTGGTGGCGGTCGACCTGGCGGTGGTGGCCGACCTGGCGGCGGTGGTCGACCTGGTGGCGGCGAACGGTCAGGTGGCGGATACGACCGCAACCGGCGATAAGATCAACCATCGCCATTCCATAGCAAACAGCATAGCCAAAGTTAGAATGCCGGGTTCTGTTGACATTTCCTTGTAATTGGAGCGCCTTTTTACAGTATAAACGTCAACAGAACCTGATTTTGGCTGTGCTTTGTTTGGTGAGTTTCTGAGCACACGGTCATGATCGGCAATCTACTAAAAAGCATATCCTCCAGCGATTGGCTGGCATTAGGGATTGGACTCATGCTGGGGATCGGCGTGATCCTCGTGATCCGCGCCTGGCAAGCATGGCGATATCGCAAAGCTTATGGCTACGACATCTACACTGCCGACAGCCGACGCAAAAAGCTTCTCAGGTGGGCTACGTTGGCGCCGATTAGCCTCATTGTGATCGCTGGTATCTATGTGTGGCAACTATCCCGACCGCCCATCTCGGCTCAGGTCGACCTGACTTCCACCATAGAAGAAATCGATCCACTGGCCGATATGTCGCTCGTTATTCCCCGGATTGGCATCGATGTCAAAGTGATTGAGGCCCCCATTGTTGGCCAGCAGTGGAATATCGATCACCTTACCAATGAAGTAGCCCATCTGGAAGGCACTGCACTCCCCGGCAAGCCGGGCAACGCTGCGCTGGCCGGGCATGTAACCATTCCAGGTGCCGGGTGGGGACCGTTCAAAGATCTCGAGACACTCCAGATAGAAGATCGCATTTTCATCACGGTAGGCGAAGAAACTTTTGTCTATGCAATTGCCGAGATAACAACGGTAGATGCTGATGCCGTCGAAGTCGTCCTTCCAACCGATGACACACGCCTGACGCTGCTGACTTGCACCGGTTGGGATGGCGATCTCGAACATTATACACAACGGATTGTTGTTGTGGCATACTTGACTCTATAGCTGCTCCTATTCTTTAAGTATTCTCCGTATAAAGATAGTGGATCTTGTAGACATAGACACGCCTCACACAAAAAACAGATCGAGCGGATCTGTTCATTGGATATACTTGTACGGCTTCGCCCCATTGGTTAGAATCGCTGAGGTGTCGGCAAAGAGGGATAGGAACACAAACCATCCTTCTTTCGATGGCGGCGGAAACAAGAAAATTCCTATAGTATCGAGCTCAGTATGCAGACTGATAACACTGTCGATCTAAACGCTCCAAAACCTCATTGGGATACCACGACTAAGGTGATAGTAACTGTTATCCTGATGGTGCTATTGGGATTGGCGATTTATTTCTTCCGCATTGTGTTCGTCCCTCTCATTATTGGCAGCATTATTGCCTATCTCCTCCATCCTGTCGTGCGCAAGATTCGGCAGATCACACGGCTTCCGCACAAGGTTGCTACCACCCTACTCTATCTGTTCTTGCTGACAGTGATGATCACACTGGGCATAGCCCTCTCGCCGCTGCTTGCCACGCAGGCAAAGGGACTGGCAAATGAACTAACAGCCTTTGTCGATCAGTTGGAGGAGCAGGGCAGCACAGATATCACCATATTGGGAATCACCCTAAGCACCCAATCGCTCCTGGATGAAATCTCGGCAAGCAGCCAGGAGTTGATTCTTTCGACAGCAGCCGAGTCAATCTCGTTACTACCTCATGCCGCCGAGACAGCCCTGTTGCTCGTTTTCACGCTTCTCACCATTTTCTACCTGACCCGCGACGCAGAGCAGATGTTGGCATGGACACAGCATCTGATACCTCCACAGTATCACCAGCATGTGGGCGCAATCCTGGCCGAGATTGACCGGGTATGGGCTGCCTTTTTCCGAGGGCAGGTGATCCTCGCTCTGGTCGTCACCATCATCATGACTGTTATCTGCACATTGCTGGGTTTGCCCCAGCCACTGCTATTGGGCATATTGGCTGGTGTACTCGAATTCTTGCCCAGTATTGGTCATACCATCTGGGTCATCATTGCCATGAGCCTCGCCATCGCGAGTGGCTCGACATGGCTACCCATCCCCAATCACATCATTTTCGCTTTGTTGGTCGCCGGTGCACACCTGATCTTCACCCAGTTTGACTTGAACTATCTAATCCCTCGTATCATCGGTGAGCAAGTGCGTCTGCACCCACTGGTGATCATTGGGGGAATCATTATCGGGTGGAAACTGGGTGGCGTGTTAGGAATTACCCTGGCCGCGCCCACCATTGCAACGCTGCGAATTCTTGGCCGCTATATTTACGCGTTACTGTTTGACGTAGACCCTTATCCAAGCGCCGAAGCAGTCACACCCTCTCCACCCGTTGAGATCGTTGTCCATCCAGCAGAAGAAAGCGGAATACTATGAGCGATAATCCAACACCGCCTACTCCTACATTTCGCCCCGGCACCCTGGATGACTGGCCGGCCATCACTACCATGCTAGCCAACACCTGGGACGATGGGGAATACATCGATGAGACTCTCTGGCGGGCCTGGACAGCGGATGTTTCATCTCAACTCACCATGGTCACTCTGGACGATCAAGTTGTCGGATTTGCGCGATTGTCCAGGCTTGGCCCGGCGGAGTGGTGGCTGGAAGTTATGCGTATCGATCCACAACAATACAGCCATGAAATTGGCCGGGCGTTGCTGGCACAGGTTGTCGAGATCTCGCAGCGAGATGCCATAGGACTGCTGCGTTTCTTTACCAACAGCACCAACGAGATCATGCCCCAGTTGGCAAAGGAAGCCGGTTTCTTGCACACTATGAGCTATTCCCCCATGCAAATAGCCACCCAAGCCATTGATTATCGCAATTTTAAGTTGCTTCAACCTTCCAACCTGGAACTGCTTTACACGCATTTGCGCCGCTCACCGATGTATCGGGCCAATCACTTCGCCGAACATCGAAACATCGCTTATTATCTCACCCAGGAGCGGCTGGGAGAATATCTCAGCGATCCGGATATACAGGTTCTCGGCTGGCGACAGTTTGACCAACTGCACGGGATTGTTATCCTGATGCCCGATACGGCCCAGGAAGGCAGCAATATGGACGTTGCTTATCTGGAAGCCCCCGATGATACCTCACTGCGAGCAATGCTGGATGCACTGCGCGGCCTGGCCGCAAAACGAAACTACCAACAAGTTGCCTGGAAAGTCCCTTTGGGAGTCGGCCTGGATCGCCTGATCCTCACAACCGAATTGGAAAAGCGTGCAGAGGATGAGTTGTGGCTGTACGAGCTTCCGCTACGACACTGAAACGCTTGGTTAGTTGACCACCCCATCATTGGAGATGAGATTAGAAGTAGCCGCATAAGGCTCAATCAGACATATCTAAAGAGGAGAAGAAACAATGACCGACGATGCAAACTTTGAAGACATGCCGTTGGAGGTACTAGCTGAAACAGAAAGCTACGCCATCCTGCTGGGACAGGATATGGAGGGAGAACCGGTTTACAACATCGAGCTAGGCTCCATCACACTTCACCTGTTCGAGGATGAATGGTCCGAGCTAGTTGAACTGATCGGTAAAGTGCCTCGATAAGTTTGAACGCTGTATGCCGTGCAAACACCAAGAGCACAGAGCCACCATTCTGTGCTCTCTTGCACTTCTTCATCTATTCGCTATCTCGCGCTATCATGAAGAGCATCCCATCAAAGATGTTTAGCATCCGGTCACAGTTGATTGGTGGACATTGGTTATCGTTTAATCTTTCCAACAGCCAAGATGCCGGTTTTTTGGCGTTGTTGCCTTTCAGAAACTTGAAGTCCGCTGAACACTGCCACCTTAAATGCCTTCCAACAAGAGGTATCAATGTCTGTTTCAAGTCAACCGAAGATGAGCACGGAAGAGCTTCTGGAAAAAGCCCAGAAGCCCTCAGCCGATGCCCTCAAGCTCCATCCTTTCTACAAAGGCAAGACACAAACTGCTCTGCGCTGTCGTGTCCGAGACTTTAACGACTTTGCTATCTGGTACACTCCCGGCGTCGCGGCAGTCTGCAAAGCCATCGAAGCTGAGCCTGAGTTGATCTATGAGTACACCAACAAATGGAATACCATTATCGTGGTCTCTGACGGCACGCGCGTTCTGGGGCTGGGCGATATTGGGCCTAAGGGAGGGATGCCCGTCATGGAAGGCAAAGCCCTGCTCTATAAGTACCTGGGCGGGGTCGATGCAGTTCCTATTCTGTTAGATACCAAAGACGCCGATAAAATTATCGAGACCGTCTTGATGCTCCAGCCTGCCTTCGGTGGCGTCAACCTGGAAGACATCTCACAGCCAAAATGCTTCCGTATCCTCGACACACTACGCGAGAAGGCTGAAATACCGGTCTGGCACGATGATCAACAAGGGACTGCCTCGGTCACTCTTGCCGGCCTGATCAATGCGGTCAAGGTTGTCGGCAAGCAGTTTAAGGACATCAAAATTGTCTTCTCCGGCGCAGGCGCGGCAAATATCGCTTGCGCACGTCTGATCTTCGCCTACGGCGCCAACCCGGCCAACTGCATCATGCTCGACAGCAAAGGTACCCTGGGAATGCACCGCCAGGACATCTGTGAACTTCGCGACACCTATATCGCCAAGTGGAACATGTGCCAGATAACCAACCCAAAAGGACAACAGGGCAGTCTGGATGCGGCTATGAAAGACGCCGATGTTTTGATAGCCCTCTCGGCACCAGGCCCGGATATCATCAAACCGGAATGGATCAGGTCGATGGCAAAAGACCCTATCGTGTTCGTCTGTGCCAATCCGGTGCCGGAGATGTGGCCCTGGGTAGCGCAGGAAGCAGGTGCGGCAGTCGTTGCCACCGGGCGCAGCGATTTTCCCAATCAAATCAACAATTCACTGGGCTTCCCCGGCATCTTCCGGGGCACGCTGGATGTACGCGCCAGGACAATCACCGATGAGATGGTCATTGCCGCATCGGAGGCGCTGGCCGGGCTGGCCGAAGAAAAGGGCCTGTCACCCAACTATATCATCCCCAACATGGATGATTGGGAAATCTTCCCGCGCGAAGCAGCAGCCGTAGCTATGAAGGCCATCGAACAGCAAGTGGCTCGTTTGAACACGACCTATCAAGAAGAGTATGACAGAGCTGCCACTATCATCAGGGCTTCTCGCGATATGACTCATATGATGATGCGTGAAGGATTCATCCCGGAAGCGGGGGATTAGGAGCACGCCAATACGGTTGGGCTACAATGATATCCGCTCACAACTACCTGGTGCAACCATGCGCAGCACAGCCGTTGCTATCAGTTTTCTGATGCCACAAAACACTGGCCACACCGCATGACGTTTCATTGCCTCATTGTGTGTGGATTTTACCGACAATATCGATGATAGGAGAGAGAAAGTGGAGCCCGAAGCCTATGATGAACTACATCAACTAGAAGTCAGTCATTGGTGGTATGCAGGAATGAGAGCGATCACCAATCGGTTAATTGAGAATGTCTGGTCGGAGAAAGATGGTTGGCACATCCTCGATGCAGGATGTGGAACAGGCGGTAACCTGCAAGAACTGGGGCGATATGGCACAACCATTGGATTCGACTATTCACCATTGGCGCTCAAATATACTCAACAAAAGTACCCTGATAAGGCAGCTCGGGCCAGTGTCGAGGCTCTCCCCTACCCCAATGACACTTTCGACTTAGTGACATCTTTCGATGTGATCTGCGTCCATGAGGTCGGCGACGATCGGCAGGCAATTCGCGAATTTGCTCGTGTGACACGCAAGAACGGCTATGTGCTCATCCGCGTTCCGGCATTACCTGTGCTGCGGGGGCCTCACGATATTGTCGTGCATGGAATACGTCGTTATACTGCCGGTGAACTTCGCTGCAAGTTAACTGAGGCAGGTCTGGAAGTGATGCGTATAACCTACGCCAATAGTATCCTTCTTCCATTGGTGTTCGTTTCACGCCAGATGCAAAACCTGGCGGTCAAGTTGGGCGCAAAACCAGCTTCAGATGTAGGCCAGTCATCAAGACTGCCAAGCAGTATTCTTCAAGAAATACTGACGTGGGAGGCACGTTGGATCGGGAGTGGGCATGGTTTTCCTGCAGGAGTATCGCTGTTTGGGTTAGCGAGAAAATCGGTATAATCGCCACTCCATAGCATTGCATCTAAGGAATGGCAATTAGATCACTTTCCCGGTTGAGCAAAAATCATCACCCCCAAGGAGCACATAAGACTCATGACAACAAAACAGCCCAGCATCAGCGCCTTTTTTCCGGCTTATAACGATGGCGGAACAATCGCCAGCATGGTTATTATGGCAATGCTGATCTTGGAAGGAATCACCAACGACTATGAAGTGATCGTAGTCAACGATGGCAGCTCTGACTACACCCCCCGGGTACTTGACAGGCTAGCAGCCGATTACCCTCAGCATGTGAGAGTGATTCATCACCCTAAGAATAAGGGCTATGGGGGCGCATTGCGGACAGGTTTTGCCAGTGCCACAAAATCATGGATCTTCTATACGGACGGTGATGCTCAGTATGACATACAAGACCTGCATGCTCTCTACGCACAAGTTGGAGATAGTGTGGATATGGTGCAGGGCTACAAAATTCATCGTAACGATCCCTGGTATCGCAAGGCAATCGGACGCTTTTATCACCATATGGTCAAAGTTGCTTTTGGGCTACATCTACGTGATGTGGATTGCGATTTCCGGCTGATCCGCCACGAGGTATTTGACAAAGTGCAACTGACACGAGACAGCGGTGTGATCTGTGTCGAGTTGATGAAGAAAATTCAGGACAATGGTTTCAATATTGTCGAAACTCCGGTGTCACACTTCCACCGCGCCTTTGGAATCTCCCAATTCTTCAATTTCGCGCGTGTCTGGCAGGTAGGTATCGACCTGATCCACCTATGGCTGGAGCTAGTTATCCGCAAAGAGCATCTAGTCACTCCGTCAGACGAACATTCTCAATTAACCAAATCCGCATAATAATGAGGAAACGGTGAACATAGATAACGTATTTGCAGGTCGCAAAGCACTCATCACAGGCGGACTGGGATTCGTGGGCAGCAACCTCGCAATCCGGTTGGTTGAGCTAGGCGCAAAGGTGATGCTCATCGATTCACTTATACCGGACTATGGCGGCAACCTGTTTAACATTGAATCAATCAGAGATCAGATTGAGATTAACATCGCTGACGTACGTGATATCCACTCAATGCGCTACCTGGTGCAAAACCGTGATTATCTGTTCAACCTGGCGGGGCAGGTTAGCCACACTGATAGTATGACCGATCCCTTCACCGATCTAGAGATCAATGTACGTGCTCAGCTTGCCATTGTGGAAAGCTGTCGTTATTACAATCCCGAAATCCGCATCATCCATGCTGCTACTCGCCAACAATATGGTCGTCCGCTGTACTTACCAGTAGATGAAAACCACCTTGTTCAGCCAACTGATGTAAATGGAATCCACAAAACAGCGGGCGAGATGTATCAGATGGTTTACACCAGGGTTTATGGACTGCATTCCACATCACTCAGACTCACAAACATCTACGGGCCACGTCAACTACTGAAGCACAACCGACAAGGATTTATTGCCTGGTTTATCCGGCAAGCTCTTGAAGGAGGTGAAATCAAGCTCTACGACGGTGGGGAACAAGTACGTGATATGGTTTACATCGAAGATGTGATTGAAGCTATGCTGCTGACTGCTGCCAGTGATAAGGCCATCGGCGAGATCTTCAATGTCGGTGGGTTACGCCCTATATCAATCAAAGAAATCGCAGACACACTGATCGATCTGACTGGACGAGTGTCATGCCATGATGAGCCATTTCCTGAACACCTCAAAGTGATCGATATTGGAGACTTCTACACCGATTCCGGCAAAATCAGCAATGCATTGGGATGGAAGCCAAAAGTCGATTTGCGCGAAGGGCTGGAAAAGACCCTACAATATTACGAAAAACACAAAGAACATTATCTATAATTCTCAATTGAGAATCTCAGCATGAACATTCCTTTCAATGATTTGACCCCAGCAGTAGCAAAGCTTCGAGCGGAAATCGATCAGGCCATTGGACGTGTACTGGATCGCGGCTGGTTTATTATGGGGCCAGAGAATGAGGCATTTGAGCAACAACTCGCCACATATCTGGGCGTCAAGCATGCAATTGGTGTCGGCAATGGGACCGAGGCAATCCAGATCGCGCTAGCGGCGAGCGGCATCGGTTTGGGAGACGAAGTCATCTGTCCGGCGGTAACCGCTGCCCCAACCGCGCTGGCGATACTGGCCACGGGCGCGCAACCGGTATTTGCCGACATCAAACCAGACACCTGTACACTCGATCCAACACGACTAGAAGAATGCCTGAGCCCACAGACAAAGGCCATCGTGCCGGTACATCTCTACGGGCTGGCGGCAGACATCCCTGCCATCCAGGCATTCGCCGATGCTCATGGGATCGAGGTGATCGAAGACTGTGCACAGTCGCATGGAGCACAGATCGGAGATCGATATGCCGGTACCCTGGCACGAATTGGCTGCTACAGCTTTTATCCAACGAAGAATCTGGGAGCTTATGGTGATGGTGGAGCTGTTGTAACAACAGATGAAGACCTTGCACGAAGAATCCGACAATTCGGGAATCTGGGTCAAGTTAAACGGTTCGAGCACAACCTGCCCGGTCTCAACAGTCGATTGGATGAGATCCAGGCAGCGATCTTGCAGGTTCTGCTGGTCCATTTAGAGCGCAACAATGCACTCCGGCGCGAGCGAGCAATGTGGTACGCCGAACTCCTGGACGACGTATCTGACCTGACATTGCCCACTGAACCAACAGGCTATCGACACGTCTATCATCTGTATGTCATACATTATCCTCGACGTGATGCACTCCGCGAACATCTGCATACTCAGGCCATCGGAACAGATATTCATTACCCCAAGCCGCTGCACCAGCAGAAAGTCTTCGCCGGATGCCGGATCGCAACGACAGGCCTGCCCATCAGTGAGCACATCACCCAGGAGATTCTCTCCCTACCAATGTACCCACATCTGACACACGAGCAAGTCGAGACAATTTGTGAATCGATACGCCGTTTCAAATAACCAACTCACCTGGCCCTACATCTCTGCGATCAAGATTCGCCCCCAAAAAGGATAGACCTGATCGATCACCAGATTGCCGGATTGGACCGTGAAAACAGGCTGAGCCGGGTCGAGCATGTCACGGAACACCACACCATCCGGGATGCCTTCTCGGCCAACCGGGGCAGTAAGCGCAGCGATCTTATCCCCACTGTTCAACACCACCACCGCCTGCTCGCGGATGTGCTGTCGCAAGAAGCTCAAGACAGTGTAGCCGGTCTCCAGCGCAGCAAAGCTGCCATAAAGCAACGCAGGATGCTCTTTACGAATACCTACCAGACGTATCATCTCACGATAGATTGCCCGCTCCCGATCAGGCCACTCTTCTTGAGGCAGGGGCATGGGCTGCCTCACCCCCTGGTTATCCCCTCCGGCCACCCCTTCCATCCCAACCTCGTCGCCATAATAGATACAGGGGATGCCCGGAACGGTGAATTGGAAGATCAGGGCCGGATACAACAGGCGAGGATCGCTCAACTGTGAAAGAATGCGATTCACGTCATGGTTGCCCAGGAAATTCAGTAACGCCAGGTCCTTAAAGACGCCGAACTCCGGATGAGCTGCCCGTTCCATTACGGCTTTGATCTCCCAGAAATTACTCTCATTGAGCGCGCTCCAAATAGCCTTATAGAGCGGATAATTGGTACCGGAATCGAGCAGGTCGGGAGCAACCCACGTGCGCAAGTCGCCACTGAACACCTCGCCGAGCAAGAAACACTCCGGGTTAACCGACTTGGACACCCGTCGAAACTCCCACCAAAAATCCGGGCTGATCTGGTGGGCCACATCCAACCGCCAACCGTCCAGGCCATAATCGCCCAACCACATCTTAGTCACCTCAAAGATGTAATGGCGCGTATCCGGGTTATCGAGATTGAGGCGCGGCAATGCCTGGTGGCCCTCCCAGCAATCGTAGGCAAATCCATCTCCATACTGGCTGTCCGCCCCCCAATTGATGTAATACCAGTTCACATATTCCGAGTCGCGTTTATGTTGGCAGATATCCTGGAAGGCAAAAAAGCTGCGACCAGTGTGATGAAAAACTCCATCCAGAATGATCCGAATGCCACGCCCATGAAGCTCATCGACAATCTGCCGGAAAAGTAAGGTATCACCCAGCCGCCGATCGATGCGGAAATAGTCGATGGTATCGTAGCCATGGGAGATACTTTCAAAGATCGGGCCCAGGTGAATGGCTGTCACACCCAGATCGGCGATGTGATCGTACCAGTTAGGCAGCTCGGCTAAGCGGGGGGTAATGGAGCTTTGCTGGTTGTTCACAGGAGGCGCGCCAAAGAAACCTAGCGCGTAAATATGATAGAAGATGGCATTGCGTGCCCAATTGGGAATCCATTCAATTTGCGGAGCAGCCACCAGAGACCATCCTTTCCCACACACAAACGGGTTGTCTGGCCTAAGCCTCTTTTTGTAGCTTTCAAACAGCAAAAGAGGATATGGTTAACAGTGCCCGCTTGTGGACAAAAGCCTCTTTCCGCAGATAGTCAGCGCGAAAAAGCAGGCTCAGATCAAACGAGGCAGGACAAGGTAAGGCCCAGCTCAAAAACAGGGGCGAGGGAGACTCTCCCTCACCCCATTAGAACGACAATCGCTTACGGCATCGCGGCAGCCAGACTTGAACAGGCCGGGCAAACGCCACCGGGCCGGATAATCGAATAACCCGCCTGTGGATCATCCGACCAATGCATGAATCCAACGTTGAAGATGATGATCATCCGAACACGCCCGCTGGAACGAGCCAGGCTAACCGCATGTCCCAGCCACTGTGATTGCTGGGCAACACTGGTCTTGGAACCCCACCAAAAGCCGGAAGGCAACCTACCATATCCTTCCGGGGAAAGATATCCAAGCTCGGTAAAGCACAATTTGTTCTTGGGAAACGTGTTCGCATATAGATTGTAGGTTGACTTGTAGTACCAGGAATAGTGATGATCGCCACTATCAGCCGGATGACCGGTAGTGACATCCGGCGAGGTCGCCCCCGAATTATAATGCACCCCCAGACAATCCATATAGCCGGCCGCACCGGCATCCCGCATTCCTGCCAGGTAGACATCATCTGACCAGATATTCACGCCATTATGAACCCCTGTTGGGGAAAGCGCGCCAGCCACCACTAGTGTATTGGGATTGGCAGATTTGATCGCCTGATAAGCCGGCCTCAGCATATTGTTGACGTAGCTCGATGGACTGATCTGGCCGGCAGGCCACTCGCGGTCAAGGTTCATCTCATTCCAGATTTCGATAGCATCCGCGCCCAACGAAGCCACGCCACGCACGAACCCAACATAGCTGTTATAGTCAATGTTCGATGGATAAAGAGGCCCCTTGACACTAAGCAGTGCTTTGAAGCCACGAGAGTGCGCGTCGTTGATATAGCCACTCGTTGCACCGGGATCCATGCCGGGAGACCAGACAACCTGATACTTGGCCCAGTTCATCTTGGCACTTCGCATTTGGTCAAGATAGGCAATAGAGCCAGGCACCTGTCCCCCCAGCTCAAAGCCGCTAGAAGCCGCCGGCACAGAACCGCTTCCCGGATCGGTGACTGGAACACTGTTCAGATCGCCGTTGATGGTATACAACCAGCCGGCGGACCAGCCATTGATACCATTGTACGATATCGAAATCCAGCGATTATCAGCAGTCCGGCCATTCACCGGCACGGTCGCCTTAGCTGGTACATATCCAAGAATCTTGGCACTGGTGGTTGGCCCAGATCGGATATTGACCGACGATCTGGCAGTCGCTGTGACAGAGCCGTCCGCGGGAGGTGCTGCGGGAGGTGCCGCAGTTCCAGCGCCGGTCGATCCGCCGGTCTGATCAGTCGCCGGCACCGAATTGAGATCGCCGCTGACGATAACCAGCCAACCGGCCAGCCATCCACGCACGTTTCCAGATTCGACGAATAGCCATGGTGTTCCAGCATCACGCCCCAAAACAGGCACCGTCGTACCGCTCATTACCCAGCCAACGATTGGGCTATTGGTGCCCGGCTGGGCGCGCAGGTTCAAATTCCCCGTAGCCGTGGCGATTACACCAGTTTGCTGCAAGGAACTCGATGCTAACTGATCGGCAGCAGCCTGGACAGGCCCATCAGCTTGAGCCCACACAATCGACATTGGCAGCACCAATGCCAATATCAGGATAACACCACCAGCACGCCATAAGAAGGTTCCTCGATGTTTCATGACCTCCACCTTTCCCACTGTTTATACTTTGATCTGGCAATCGATTTATAGGAGCACTCATCGCGAGCACCCAGGGCAAATATCAGTCCAGCCTCTATACTGTCCAGTGGGATTGTAACCTGAGGCAGAAAGTCGGGCAAATGAGATGCCCCACGCTCACCTCAAACCTGTAACTGAGCCATTCGGGCCGGATTGCATTGCAATGGCTTCAATGATGGCCGGCAGACTCGGAGCAATGTCTTGTGTCGTATCGACAACAATATGCTGATGGGCAATGCGCTCCGATAGAGATGCCAGCTTGCAATACACATCCCAATCAGCTTGTGAATCGCCCCATTGTCGAGTTGTTCTCTCCCGTCGACGCGCCAAACGTTCCCGGATGACATGTTCAGATGCAGTCACCAGGATAGTCATAGGGCGCGCCCCGGCATCAAGAGCCAATGTGCGCAGTGTCTGGCGACGCCCCTCACTCAGGTTGACAGCATCATAGATCACATTACGCCGCTCGCGCAACAGTCGCCAAAGCAGCTTATCTGCCAAACGATAAACCAGACTGTTCTCAGAAGGAGAATAGTCCGGTCTATCAACCAATACCGCCCGTAAAGAGTCACTGCAGATCAAGGAAAAGGGAACTTTGGCTCGCAGCAAACTGGCCAAATGAGTCTTCCCTGAACCAGGTAAGCCTGTCAGTATCAGTAAAACAGGCAAACGATTAGCCGGCATAGGTGTTGAGAGCGACAGAGCAGCATAAATCTGTTCGATCCGGCTCTTCTCATTCAGGGTACCTGATGAACTGTGACACTCACGTTCCGTAATGATCATATAGCCATTATCCGGGTTTAGCCCTACCAATTTTGATTGTGAAAGTTCATCAGACACCGATTGACGTCCGAAAAGACCAACCTATCAGGTGCTTTTCCGACGGCCAAACAGCCCACCCAACACACCCAATACCAGAACGATCGGCGAGCAAATCATCATCCCAATGCCGATGGCGAACATGACGCGAGCACCGCTCCGGATGTTCTCGACGAGCTGCACCCGATCCCCACCAAAAAGCCGGTCTGGAATCAAATCGCCGGTAGACGCCTTCTTGCCGACCACAGTCACCAGATCTCCATTGTTAAAACCCCTCAGCCGCGTCGAGCCCTCCGGCAGTTGCCGGCCTTCGTATTCAGCTTTCTCTGTGCTCGTCCCCTGCTTAATGGCCGATTGGTGCATAGCCCCACCCAGACTCCCCGAACTGGCTGCGACAGTTTTGATATTGCCCCCAGCAATCGAGATTGTCAGTGCTGGTATAACAGTCTCGATAGTTGTCCATGAACCTGTGGGCCGGCTATTCGAATCATTGTCTGAACTGCTCGGCCTACTGACATCCCATCGCTCCTGAATGTAGGCAACCAGTCCATCGTCCGTCTGGCTGGGATTATCGACAAGTGTTCCCGTAATGGCAACGTCATCACCAGTAGACACGGCGGTATACCCGGCTGCATCAAGCTCGGGCAAGCCCTCGATACGACGCCACTCCATCGCTTGCTGAGGAGACAGCCAGAAAGCCAACGCAGCCCCGCCAACCAGAAAACATATCGCGGCTACCCCGGCACCGATTGCGGCACCAATCCGCCCTCTGATATTCTCAAGCAGCCTCATGATTGTCTACTCCCTCCAGAAAAATGAGTAAGGGTTAGGTTTCATTGATATTTATACGGCAAAAAGGCGCTCCAGCATAAGGAGATGCGGCTCAACGCGGAAAACTGGGGGTAGGTTAAGAAACCGGGTTTTTCCGTAATTCTGAGATAAAAACCCGGTTTCTTCCGGCTTTTCCCACTATTCCGCGTTGAGCCGGAAATGTCAATAGGACATGACAAGTGACGGGTACGTCTAACAGAACTATCTGCATCCAGTAGTCTGTGCTTCAACGAACCCTCATACATATTCTATTGTACATCGATCTGGGGTGGCAGTTGACCAAAATAATCTGAACAAAAAAAACGCCGGACAGTCTCTTTCCGGCGCCTTCCAAACTCATGCGAAAGGCGCTATTAGACTGTATCGGAAATAGATGTGCTATGCGTAACTCAGTTATTTCCGATGAAGTCTATTCAATCCAGATGGGGAGACAGCTTCTCGATCAAGCGATCTTTGGGTATAGCCCCGGAAATGCGCTCGATGATCTGCCCATCCCTGAACAAGATCAGCGTAGGAATCCCCATCACGCCAAAAACCTGCATGGTGTTGGGATTGGTATCAGCATCGAGCTTGGCAACCTTCAACTTACCAGCATAGTCACGTGCCAACTCGTCCACAACCGGCGCGATCATTTTGCAGGGGCCACACCACTCGGCCCAAAAATCGACCAATACCGGCTGGTTGGAATTGAGCACCTCGGATTCAAAAGATGCATCAGTGACATTAAACGGTTCTGACATAAATCTACTCCTTACGTATGCAATATCCATCGTAGACAGATGGTGTAAAAAGGAACAGCTTACCAACAGGGGTGAGTACCTTCCAGATGACCGGCCAGCGATACAAGGTCGGCGCCGTCAAGGAAACAGATCTGGGGCCTGCCCTTATTGAGAACTGGTCAAACAAACACCCTGCGACGAGATCGTACCATGCCGGGCGGTGAAGGACAAGGTGATCTTCTTCAACCCATCAGCTAAAACACAGCCATCATCGATCTTGCTCAAGGTACCAGAACATCCGGATTCTTACCCAGCGATTCGAGCAGCCGACGAGCCATCTCGACATCCGGGCCAAACTGACGCACTGCCAGAAATGCCCGTAGATCGGCAGCTGCTTCTACATTTTTGTCTTGATCGGCATAGATCACGCCCCGCCAATAGAGCGCCGGAATGTAATTGGCCTCAACCCGGCTGTCCATATAATCCAGCGCCAACGAGGCATTCCCCTGCCGCCAGCGCACCAATCCATACCCCATCAACAGTGCATCTCGGCTGCCGTACTCAAACACCTGTTGAGCCAGGTAGGTAAAAGCAGCATTGACATCATTGCGGGCCATTGCATCGGCGGCATAAGCCATCGACTCGTAAGCCTGGTTGACCCCTGCTGCCCCAGAGAGTGACCCCAACTTCCCAGCCTTCTGGAGATCGTCGGCAGCTTCATCGTAACGTTCCAGCTCGATCAACGTCCGACCACGCCAATGATAAGCATTGTGATCAGCATCATCAAGGGCAATAATAGCATCGAGGTCCTCAATTGCCTTTTCGGTTTCACCCAGAGAAAGATAAGCCAGACCGCGCTCCATCAGCAGCCCGGTTGCCTCAGGATGCACCTTTAGACCGGCAGAGGCAATCGCAATTGCCGTCTCGTACCGGCGCGCGCCGGAAGCCGCGCCCGCTACGATGATCCAGGCGTACTCACGGTAAGGATCGAGTGTCTGGGCAGCCTGGAGATCATCGACGGCTGCCTCGGCCTGACCCAGACGCGCCTCGATCATCGCCCGGCCCACCAGTAAATCGGGGCTATCAGGCACGAGCCGGATCATCCGATCATAGGCTTCGAGCAGGCGGTTGTAATCACCCTGCCAATCGAGAAGCAGAGCCCATTGACGCAATGCCTCCTGGCTAGTCGGATCGACTTCGACTGCTTTTTCGAGGTAGTTAAGAGCAGATTCCCAATCGCCCTGGCGCTGAGCGATTGCCGAAAGTCCCAACAGTGGCTCGACACGATCCGGGTACAAATCGACCAGATCATCGTAGGCCGACTGCGCTCCCTCCAGATCGGCGGCGGCGGCCAAAGCCAGAGGAGTACCCATCAATGTGCTGAGCCCTGGTCCGGGTGTAGGGCTAGGCGTGCAAGTCGATGTGGCAGTGGGTGTAGCAGTCGATCTTTGGGTTGGCGCCGGCGTACGTGTTGCCGTCGGCGCATCAGGCGTCATGGTCCCGGATGAGCAGGCCGACAGGGAAAACAGAGCCCACCCTACCCCAAGCATGCAAAGCAAAAGAATGATCTGCCTGGCAACCCGGCTCATTGTATCCCTCGCTTCCACTCATCCAACAGCTTCACAGCTTCTTCAGGCGTCTGAGCCGGCTGCCACAGGCCCAGGTAATCTTCTTTGATATACTGTCCCTGGCCATAAAGCCCGGTCAACACATCGACCCAAAAATCGCCTAACAAGACAAATGGTTTGCGCTTAATCTCATCGACCTGTAAGAAGCTCCACATCAGCGCCACTTCGCTGAGCGTGCCGATGCCTCCCGGCAGCGCAATCGCCGCGTCGCAGTGATCGACCAGGTGCAAGAGGCGAGCACGCAGCGTATCATAGGGGATAACCTCGTCGTTGTAGATGTTTGGGCCGCTGCGACGATCCGGCCCTTCGAAGCGGCTGACCGTCACACCGATTACATGTCCCCCGGCCGATTTCGCCCCCTTGCTGACCGCCTCCATCATCCCAAAGTAACCGCCAGTCATTACCGCATATCCCGATTGGGCCAACAGCTCTCCCAGATGTTCGGCAACAGCATAATCCGGATCGGTACGGCGCGTCACCGATGCGCCAAAAACAGTCACGACAGTTCTTGTTGATGTCACAGGCAGGTTCTCCCCAATATAGATTCAGGGGGATGATAGCAGGGGTCCGAGAGATGTGCAAAGCATACTTGCAAGAAATCGCAACTCACCGCAAGATTCATGAGTGTGCAGGATCACTGACTGTCATATGCGAATGAAAGGATTCCAAGCACCATGATCCCCAACCAATGGTATGCCATTCTGGAATCGCGGGAAGTCCAGCCGGGACAGATCGTTGGCGTCAAGCGGATGGGCATTCACTTAGCAGCCTGGCGTGATAGCGAGGGCCAGATCGTGCTGATGCGCGACAAGTGCCCGCACCGTGGCGCAGCTTTGAGCCTTGGTAAGATCGTTGAAAACCATGTTCAGTGTCCTTTCCATGGCTTCGAGTATGATCCCTTAGGCACCTGCAAGGTGATCCCCGCCAACGGCAAAAACGCCCCTGTTCCCAAAGCCTTCCGTGCTCACTCATTCCCTGCACGCGAAGCGCATGGGCTGATCTGGCTCTGGTGGGGACATCCTCAGGTAGATTTACCCCCAGTTCCGTTCTTTGATGATTTGGATGATTCGTTTGCTTATGCTACCTATGCTGCTCAATGGAATACTCACTACTCGCGAGCCATTGAAAACCAGCTCGATGTCTCCCATTTACCATTCATCCATGCCAAAACGATTGGGCGCGGCAACCGGACAGTGGTCAACGGCCCGGTCTCGACACTGGAAGATGACGAGCTGCGTCTGTGGGTAACGAATGAGATAGAAGCGGGCCAGATCGCCATCAAACCCGGCGATGCCCCCGTTCCGGACAGGCCACCCATGTTGCGTTTCCGCTTTCCCAACATTTGGGAAAACGTGATTTCGCCTGATCTGCGCGTCTTTGTGGCCTTTGCGCCCATCGATGATGAGAACACCCTGCTGTATCTGCGGTTCTACCAACGATTCATCCGGATCCCCCTGCTCCGCGAGCTGGTCTGCCGGATCGGCGCCCTTGCCAACAACCGCATCGCCAGCGAGGATCAGCGGGTAGTGGTGACCCAGCAGCCGAAAAGAGCCGGGCTCGGCATCGGCGAAAAGCTCATCCCCGCCGATCAACCCATCATTCGCTATCTGACGCGGCGGAAACAGTTAATCGAGGCAGCGGGCAACGATTGGCAGGTACCTGGCTGAGTGGATCGTGGGTAGTTCCTGAACGAGTATCTTCTCAATAAAAGGGGATAGAGTCACGGTCTTCAACACCTTTTTATGCGTCAAAACGTCGTGACAGAGACATTGTTCCTCGGTAACGATTCAGTTATTGGTGCCGGCTGCTTGACAGTTTCGAGCGGTGCGTGACGAGTTTTAGTTTACAGCTAACACTCGATGATCAAGTTTTTAACATTGGCAGGTGATCAGTTTTCAGTGATCAGTGATCAGTGATCAGTTTAAAATCGTAGCCCAAAGATCGCAGATCACAGGGATTGCAGGGTGAATGACACCCTGAAAACATCTA
>JAFGLD010000305.1 GCA_016928235.1 Anaerolineae bacterium
CAGCGAATCCGATAATTCCATGGAGCTTCCTTTTTGGCCCTATCATACCCTACTTGGAATACTTATTTATTTTTGAGTCCCTAACAGACCTACTCACCACTCGCTGAACGTTGCCTATCACCCCGTCATATCAACATCCTTTTGCTGTCTCCGCAGGAATATCAGGCCAACGACAACCACCGTGCCGAGTATTGCCACCCCAGCGATACAGATCATGACAACAGACCCAACCAGCAGTATGGCGCCATTCCACATCGATGTGTCTGTCGAGGATGTTGGCGGCTTTGATTCGATGCCTGGGTCAAGCGTAGCCAGGTATTGCTGCGTAGGGCGAACTTCACTAACGGCTTGCGGCGGCTCGACGATGGGCGCGAATGTTGGGTAGGGTGTTGGGGTGGTGGCCGATTGCAACACTATATCCTGCATGGGGGCTGCGCCGACCCACTCGCGCCAGGCTACCTCTAACCCATTGCGATCCATCTCGTAAACTTCCATCAAAGCGCGATCTTCCGAATATCCCTCTTTGAATCGGTCTAACAGGAGGGGGATTTTGTCTTCACCGTACTTCTCGATGAGGAATGTTACCAGGCTTTGGGACTGTGCATACGAGAGCAGTGCCACATCCGGATCGTTCGAGAAGATCTGCCCCAACTCACGCACTGAAAGCAACCTGTCGGCTTCGATGGCTTCATTCAGAATGTTAGTATAGTAAGCCTCAGGCTCTCCCTCCGAGTACATCGCAAACCCCTCTCCGAACCAGTTGGGAATACTCATCATGCACGAGAAAGTATAACGCCCAACGACGATGTGGTTTAGCTCGTGCGCGATGACTCTCTGACCCCATGTTTCCTCAGATGGGCCAACGGCCATCAACAAGGTGCCATGATTGGTAAAAGCCAGACCGCCGCTCCAGCCTGGGGCAAACAGCGTCGCGCTCTGCATATCGGTAGGGGTCGCGTAGACATACACCTGGATCGGTTCGTCGACTGTGAAGTCCAG
Organism: Anaerolineae bacterium; assembly: GCA_016928235.1. Taxonomy (GTDB): domain Bacteria; phylum Chloroflexota; class Anaerolineae; order Aggregatilineales; family UBA3940; genus JAFGMS01. The sequence continues at coordinate 1,000 of JAFGLD010000305.1, forward strand.
GCTCTCCTCTAATGAATCGACGGTAGCCTGACCCGCATCGAGGAGCAGCCGCGCGAAATCTTCCGTGCCGTTATACCAGCGCAAGACGATCTTGTCTGATTCGACCTGCTGCCACTGATGTGTGTCATCTTCAATAATCAGTTGCTCTTCCGGGGTCTCGTATTGCTCGCCGCCGGCATCCTGCAAGATCCAGCGCCACCATACGAGTGTGCCAGGAGGCAGTGCACCTGTCCGCCGAAGCTCCCATCGCCAATCGACAGTGACAGACTGCCCAGGCGTGAAATCATCAGGCACTATCTGCGTGGCGCTCTCGCCGCAGGCCAGGGCATCTGTCCTGATCTCCAACCTCGCCGATACGATCTCGGCCTGGCTGGTCGCTTCCAGGTGGAAGTCAATCGCATTGGGAAAATCGAGCGTGGCCCGGTTATCGACAACCGTAAAGCCGGCCTGTAGAAAGGCAGACAGCACAAGCGACACCAGACCGCACCTTACCGAAAAGAACCGTTGCAGCATCATGAGCATCGTTCCTAAATGATCTAATGACCAAACCGGTTACGTGTTTGCAATGGATAGAAGGATAGTAGACTTTATCGGCAATAGTCATGCTATGCGTAAAATCCGGCTTATTTTATGTATAACTCTGTTATTTCCGATAAAGTCTATTCGCCTCATCGATTTTTGCCAAGAAGTTGGGGAAGTTCTGTTTCCTGACGAGATGCCATAGAGACCGGCAATAGTTGCGAGAACGATCCCCCTGACGGTATAAATTGCGGACAAAGTCTTGGGAGGCAGACAGGAGATTATCGATGCTTAAGCCAATTTCATCTGGGCCGATACCCACATATGTCAGGACTGTGTCATCAACTCCATTGATACCGGGATGGGTTGCCAGACTGTGCCTGATCCTGGCTGTTATAATGCCCGTTGTTGCTTGCGCGTTCAGCGGCGTCACCCCGATACCACCCATCACTACCGCAACATCAGAAACCGGTGCCTCCGCCATCTCGATCACGCCCTCCTTACCAGTGACAGAGAGCGTCACAACCACAGCTTCTCCGGCAAAAGCAACCCATGTGTCTACGTCAACTAAAACGCCAAAACCGACGCAGCCCTCTACCCACTCGACATCAACCAGCAGCACGGAACAAGCCACAGCAGCGACGTCACAGGTACCCGGCGGCGCTACGGAGATCATGTTCGTATCGAGTGAGCATGAGGCGCTGGTGGCCTTGTTTAAGGCCACCGGTGGTGAAAATTGGAACGATAATACCAACTGGCTCAAAGACGAACCTATCTGTAGTTGGCTGGGCGTGATATGCGAAAATAACCATGTTGTCTCGATTGACCTGAACGGCAACAATTTGCAGGGGCCACTGCCGCCGGAGATCGGCATGCTGACCCACCTCATGGGTTTGGGACTGCTCGATAATCAGATCACATCTGTGCCGCCGGAGATCGGCCAACTGACCAGCCTTCAATACCTATCTCTGAGCGACAATCAGATATCGTCTTTACCGGCGGAGATGGGTCAGTTGAGCGGCCTGTTGATATTGATGTTGGAGAACAACCGGATATCGTCTGTTCCATCGACACTTGGTCAGCTTACAAGTCTCCAGGAGCTGTACCTGTCCGGCAACCCGCTCTCCTCGTTACCGCCGGAGCTTTGCCGGCTAACCGAGCTGTATATCGATCCGGCCGGGTTGTGCGGCGATTGAGTTTGTCATGCTTGCAGGGAATCGATAGGGTGCTATGAGCATTTCTCACACGGTGGCAAAACCGGCCATCGTCTTCCCCCTCAACGATCCGGAAGGCGTGATGTTCCCTAACCTGGTGGATGTCTTACCTGTATTCAAACAGATCTTTGCCAGGGCCTACGTTAGTATCGCACATGGCACCGGCAAATCATACCCTGACCGGTTGAGAACGATGGCGGCAGATGACTTCTTCATGTTGTTCCAGTCCCCACCAGATTGTATGGTTGGAGATTACTTCAGAGATCTGTACCGGCAGACAGCCCTGATAGCGCCTCCCACCCAGGTGTTGCACCTGTGCTTTATCGATAGAGTAGTCTTTGCCTTGCAGAGTCGGCATAAACGCCAGTTTATCGAAGATGTTAAAGCGGTCGATGGGAATACCCCTGTTATTTTCAGCCGCTCATCGCCGGCATGGGATTCTCACCCGGTCAACTATCGTGACATCGAGTTGTTCGTGACCAGGGTGGGAGAGCTGATGCTTGGCAAGACACTCGACTTTGCGTGGTGTCACCTGGCTATCCAGGCTGCGCGGCTCAGCCGGATCATCGACCAGACGCACAACCACGACCTGAGTATGGTGACCGAGATCGTCCTTGCCATCAGCGAGACGGCAACAATGCAAGCAGTCGACTGGTTAGAATGGGAAGATCCTTTCCACATGCATCGCGACGCTCAGGATCTGAAGCGCGAGCGGGAAGCAAGCATCGAAGAGACCGAGAAAAGGCTGGCTTATGCCATCCCGATGATCCGGACAGTGATAAGGAGTAGTCAAAAATAGACAGCCAACGAGAATATTTGCCACAGAGTGCCCATCCTGCTATCCGTGGCGATCATCGACCCACTAAAGCATTTCTGTTCGACCTCGACGATACTCTTTTAGACCGGGAGGCTGCTGCCGAACCCTATGCCAGGAGCCTGTATGAGCGATACAACCTGGCTCATGTCCCTTATGAAGACTATTGGACAATCTTCAAAAAGCTGGATCAGCATGGTTATGCCAACAGAAAGATGGCCATGCAGACATTGATCAAAATGTATGGCTTGTCCATCTCCGCCGATGAGTTGGTGGACGATTTCAGAGCTACTGCCTGGCTGGGATGCCATCAGTTTGTGTTTCCTGATGCTAAAGACGTGCTGCATCAACTGCGTCGACGGGGGTACAGGCTTGGCATCGTCACCAATGGCCCCGAGATATCGCAGCGCATCAAGGCAGTCGAGTCTGGGATGTCTGATCTGGTAGAGGTGACCCTGATTTCAGGCGAGGAAAAGGTCGAGAAACCCGCGCCGGAGATCTTCCTGAGGGCGGCTGGCAAGCTCGGGGTTGATGCGTCCGAGTGTGTTTTTGTGGGCGATAACCCGCTGACCGATATCCGCGGTGCCCATAGTGCGGGGATGATAACTGTCTGGTTCAAGTCCTATTTTCCCTGGCCGCACGACTTCACCATCACCCCCCATTACACGATCACCCGGCTGCCGGAGCTGCTGGAGATCGCGTTTTAGCGCGGCCTGACGATTATCAGAATGCTTAAAAAACAGGGGATAGAGATTAGGGTCAATACCCGTGAATGAAATCATTGTCTTCCTTGAAAATAGTGATGGGTGATGGGTGATGGGTCAAAAAGCTATTTTCATCCTCTTGGGTGAGCTTTTGCTCATGAGCCACTCCCTGGTAATTGCCATAACTCTGCTC
>JAFGLD010000306.1 GCA_016928235.1 Anaerolineae bacterium
AAGCTCTTCTTCGGGCCGTGTGAGCAATTCCTCTAGACTAGCACGTGCCAATTCTTCAGGCGCAACATTGAACTTCGTGGCCATCTCTCGCAATTTCCGCAGGCGCTCATCGGACAAAGAGATTGTAATCGTTGTCATGGTATCTACCTCCATCCTGAGTGTATCTTTGTCATAATGAGAGCGCCAATGATCCGGAATGCCTCTCTATCTATTCTCAGACAGGGCCAAGGCTCCCGCCCCGCATCGATCCCCGATTGGGTGTGCCCAATGCAGGAGGGTTTCGCGCGATGCAGAGCGCCGCACCGGGCGCTCCCGCGCCGGAGCGTGGGAACGAGACAATAGGTTGTTACTGTGCGTGGGCCGATTGGGCCATTCCAGCATCGATGCGGCAGGGAAGGTAAGAGAGAGTGGGGAGGCTGGCAAGGGCAGGGCGGTTCGGAGCGCGAAGGAGTGAAAAGACGAAAGGCGCGGAAGAGGTATCGATGACGCCCAATGTTGATGGCTCTTCCGCGCTGTTTGGTTATTTTCGGTGTTTTGCGCTTCAAATGGACGATGGCGTGCCGCCGTGCTTCGATGCCTGAGTGGTTTGGGGATCGATGCGGGGCAGGGCTTAATCAAATGATTGACTGCTCCCCCTACGGGCAAGAAATCTCTGGGCCAGTCATTTCTATGTTGTTGAGAACCTTGCGAGGCTTTAATACATAGTCTGACAATTTGGGATGGTTCTTGAGGGACATATTGAGGAATGCCTCAATGAGGGAAGATGTGCCTACTTGATTATCATCATTAAGTCCCCAGGCCCAAAGAGAGCCACTCTCATCGACCACAATATTGTGACTTTTGCCTGCTGCTATCAGCTCAATATTCGGCAGCCCTGTGACCTGAATTGGATCATTACTGGGTGACTCTGTGCTAACCAGGGTTTCTCCGGGTGGATGAACGGAACATCTCAATCACTGGCCACTGTTAAGCTGCTCTAATGCCTGGCGGGCAGCCTGAAAATGAGCATTCCGCTCCAGGGCCTGGTTAAAAAAGTAGCGCGCATTGGCAGCGTCTCCCTGGGCAAGTACTGCCTGACCTCTGTAATACCACGCTTCTTCCGATTGAGCTTGCGGGTTGGAGCTGTAATTGAGCGTCCATGTGGCAAGCTCGATGACATCATCGTATCTGCCGACAGCCAGGTAAGCCTGGTAGGGTTCGAAGTGGTACCACAACATGCGTCGCGGCAGCCCAATAGCCCGCGTTTGATCGAATGCCAGGGCGGCGTTCTGGTAATCGCCCAGACCGGTCAGACCGGCACCCAGGTTGAACCATCCCCATAGGTCATCCGGATTCCTTGACAGATCGGTGCGCGCCAGATCAACGGCCCCGGCGTACATCGCCTGGTCGTCTGTGTAGAGACCAGGCACAGCGGCAACCATAGCGGCATTTTGGGGAGGATAAACAACATAGTAGGTACGGTTGAAGTGCCGCCACAGATCATCCAGTCGTTCGTAGTCCCAGTAGTCGACCGGAAAAGGCTCGTCGAAGCCGTGTCGTTTCCACCCCCAGTACGAGTCGAGGGCTGCGAACTTCTCCGTGACATCAGAGTAACCAACGATGAGCATATAGTGCCCCATCCACCCTTTGTCGGGCTCTTCATCGAAGCCACGCTCGATCACAACCGGGTAGCCGGCCGCTATGAACTGTCTCAAGACATCGACGGAGCCATTGACTCGAACCAGAGTCTGGTATCCGTGACTGGCCACATAGTCTGGTATCTCGGAAGGGCTAACATTGACATCCTCTCGATTTCCTTTGAGGAAGTTCGCTGCCTGATCCTGGGTTGACTGAATTCCCCAGTAGCTTAAAGCCATCGTAAGCGTGGCTGGACCACAGTTGTTCCATCCCTGTGGTGCATAAGTAAACCCTGTCAGGAGGTATTCACTGGGAATAGAGGGGGTGGGCGAGGCAGTTGGCTGTGGCAGTTCCGTCGATGTTAGGGTTGCTCTCCCTTCATTGGGCGCAAGTGTCTGGCTGTTGTCCCCAATCACCGGCGTGGATGTCGCCAACCCGGCGAGCAACGCACTGCCATCGCTGGTCGCTGCCGCCGTGGGGACGATTTCCTGGGCATTGATGTCGGAATAGATGTACTCTTGCAGCGCGAGAGGAGCGTAAGCAGCGATGTAGCGCGGCGGGACGATCTGGCGCACGACACGGCCAAACCACAGCGGCGCGGTACAGGCGATCAGGAAAGATCCTATGGCTACGCAATAAACAAGCCATGAGACCCATCGTTTTTTGGGTTTGCGGATCTGGATAGTGCGTTTTTTTACGTGTGATAGTTGCATATCAATTTTCCTGGATACTGTTGGTAGAGTCGCGTTTGATTGCTATCCAAATACCGATCGTGTGTGTCTTGGCTATCAATGCATAACGTAAAGGAGCGTCAAAAAGAGTCGCAAAGGTGACATCTTTGGCAAACAATAAGGACTTCCAAGGTCTCTGAGACTTTAGGAGTCCGATCGTCTTTTGAGAGGTTAGACTATATCGGAAACAACTGAGTTATGCATAACATAGACTGGCTTTTACGCATAGCACGCCTGTTGCCGATAAAGTCTATTGTGAAATGCTCAGGAATTCACCAATGCTGATTGTCGAAGATGCTAATTCTCACTGATCGCTTCAAGCGCCTGTTCGGCAGCCTCATAGTTCTTGTTAAATCGTAAGGCTTGATTGAACTGTTTGCGCGCATCGTCCAGATTGCCTTGCGCCTGGTAGGCCATGCCCTTGTAATAGAAAGCCTCCTCTGATTGTTTCTTGGATAAGACATCGTTAGCCAGCACGATCACCTGATCGTTATAGTCACCACCGACCTTCAGATAAGCCTCAAAGAGTGTGAACTGATACCACAGAAATCGAGATGGCAGCCCCAGGTTGCGCGCCTGATCGAAGGCAGATACTGCATCCTCGTAACGTCCCAGTCCGGTCAGGCTGCTTCCCATGTTGAACCAACCGAACGGATCGCTGCGATCCAGGCTCAACTCCAGTTGAGCTGTCTTCAGAGCATTGGTATACATTGTCGTATCGTTGACTTCTTCTCCCACGATTGAGCCCACAGCTGCTGCCTGATCGGGACGGTAGACGATGATATATCGGCGGTTGAACTGCCGCCAGTATTGATCGATCTCGCTGTAAGGGTAGAACCAGTTCGGCCGGCGGTAAGTATCCATAGCGATGAAGCCTTGATCGGTGTCGGAGAAGCCTGTCAGTGTCAGGTAGTGCGATGTCCATCCGACAACATCAGGCTCAGGATCGTAGCCCGTCTCAATGAGTATAGGATATCCGGCCAGAATGAATAGCTTGAGGGTCTCAATGTTACCATTGACCCGTATCATGGTATGGTACCCTTTCGTCGCCACGAGCGCCGCGATCTCTTCCGGACTGACATTTGGATCTTCCGGGTTGGGTTTGAGGAAGCTGGCAGCCTCTTCCTGAGTGAACTCAACACCCCAATAGCTCATCAACACCGATATGGAAGCCGGCCCGCAGTTGTTGGCCCCTTGCCTGATCCAGTTGAACCCTGTTAGCAGGTGACTGACATGGCTGAGATCGGCGATGTTTTCTCGATCCTGTGCGCGGGGATCGCTTGCCGCCTGGGCATATATGGGAGTCATCGTCGGTGTTGGAAGGACTGCTATAGGAGTTGGCTGTTGGTAACCGGCGGAAGCTTCCCCCACTGGTCCTACAACTGCCGGTTCTGTTCCAGGCGGAGAGGTGGCGATTGGCTCTTGTGGCAAGGGTGTCTCCAGCAAAGACATGGCTGCGCTTTCGTCAACACTCTTGGGAGTAGGGATGATCTCGGATGGGTCGATTTGGAAAATGATGACTTGCAGAGATTGCGGCGCGTAAGCCATGATGTAGCGATCGGGTATGAACCAGGAAACGGCCGGCAGCCAGAGCCGGGCGGTAAGCACCAGACACAGTACTACCAGTGTGCCACCTACGATGAGCGGAATGGGGCCAAGCTGACCTCTCTGGCGGCGTTGGCCATATCCGCCGATTTGGGGAAGGCGGCCTCGTCTGTTGAGATTGGAGCCGCCTGAGCGTTTGCTGCTGGTGTAGTTACGCAACTCCGGCAACTGTCCTGGGCCCTTAAACCAAGCCATTATGACTACCTCATCACCTTATATTTCTCGTCTGGGAACGGATTGTCAACCGACTGTCCTTGTCCAACCAAGGAGATAGGGTTGCCGCTCCCACATACTATTCATAGCGGGTTTTCTCTTTTTTTGCCACAAACGATCAGGGTTTTGTGTCAGTGTTCGGGTAAGGTTTTGCTGATCGGTTAGCGTGGTGGGAGAGGCTTGAATGCCTGAAAAGCAATATTCGATTCATTGTCATCGGTCGATAGGCTATGCCATGGACGAAGCGTAAACCCGTGAGGTGTTCATGACTCAGTGTTGCTTGAGACAATGCGGCATCTGCTGAGAAGGTGAAGGAGCGCGGGAGAGGAAGATCGAGGCAAGAATAGCATCAGGGTCAGGGGAATACCTCGCGTACCCACTGCATGGGATCGACCTGGATACCGGCAACCCGCATCTCCCAGTGTAGATGCGCAGCAGTCGATAAGCCGGTGCTGCCGACGGTGCCGATTTGTTGTCCGGCTGTGACCTGGTCGCCGATCTTTACCATGATGCTGGCTTGATGCCAATAGCCGGTGTAGACACCGGCGCCGTGATCGATCAGAGTGATGTAGCCACGTATATCCAGCCACCCGGTATCCACCACGATCCCATCGGCCGGAGCGTAGAAGGGGGTGCCGGTTTTGATGGCCAGGTCCGTGCCGGTATGGAACGAAACGGCCTCATTGCCTTTGTAAGTTCTCACGGCGCCGAAGGGCGATGTTGGCACACCGGCGACCGGCAGTAGGAAGAGACCATCCCAATACTGCTGTGGTGTAAACCCGCTCATCTTCTGCGCGATATAGTCAGCTTCTTCCTGAACGCTCTGCGCGTCATTCAGCACTGCGCCTGTCTCTTCGGAGACCTGGATCTGTTCGCGAGGGTAGTTGCCTTCGACGATCAGAACATCTCTGTTGTATGCCCAGGTTGTTCCGGCTTCATCCTGGAAATCGATGGTCAGAGGATACAGGCCGGGAGCTGTCCAACGGTCGATGCCGAAGACGGCTGTGTGACCTGTCTCCTGGGACATGAACTGCAAATCGCAGGAGAGGAAGGTTGCGCTAATAGTACCTGGCATACTGGTGGTGATCCTGATCCCACCCGTCTGCCCTGGTTCAAGGGGAAGTGGGTGCAAGACGATAGTGTCCCAGGGGTAGGGGGGCGATCCCGTAGACGGGGTTGTGTCGTCGGGGAGCACAAGGATGTTGCCTGGCATGATGGCAAAGGGATTGGCGATGTTGTTGATGGTCGCCAGGGCAACGGCGTTGGCATTGGCGCTCAACGCAATGTTCCAGAATGAGTCATTTTTCCCAAGCCTGGCGATGCCGGTAGGATTTGTCGATGGAACCGTGATGGTCTGACCTGCGTAGAGGCGAGCCGGATTGACGATCCGGTTGGATTGGCCTAATTGTTCCGGAGTCGTGCCATAGCGGATCGCTAATGCGGTTAATGTGTCGGCCAGGCCAGCCATAATGGTTGGCTGAGAAGATGGGGCTGCTATGTGGGTAATGGAAACGGGGATCACCAGTCTTTGTCCCACAAAAATATCACGGGGGTCTTCCAGAGCATTGGCTTGTTGGATGGCCTGGATGGTTGTCCCATAAGATTCAGCGATGCTCTCCAGGGTATCGCCATCTTGAACGATATGGATTGTCACTCCTGATGGCTCAGATGTATCCTGAGCCCGGGCAGGCTGCCCCAGGGTAAACAGCAGGGCCAGACCAATGAGCAGGTAAGTTGTTTTGCGAGCAAGCTGTGTCTCGATCATATTCAGGCTTCGAAGCGGAGTTTGTTGCCGATTTGTACGCGATCCAGCAGGGTGGGGGAAGCTTCCAGTGTATAGCGGGCGGCTTTGCAGGGCGCGTAGAAGGGGCGCCAGGGCCTGGCATGTGCCTTGTCAACCACGACGAACTCATTATCCAGCCAGATTGCCGCAATCGGAAAGGCCATGAAAAACATGTGGATGGTCGTTCCCGCGCGGCTGGCGAACGGCTCGACCAACAACAGGCCTTCACGATGAGCGAGCTTGCGACGGAACATCAACCCCATGAGCTTGCACAAAAAGGAGTCGCACCAACGTACCTGGTCGAGCAAGATGTCGTCGTTTTCTGTGTTGATCAAGCGCCCAATGCGGGGCATTCGTGGTCCCTTTCCGGATTGTGTATTTTGGGTGTGCCGGGGATTGTATCGTTCACGAGGTTATCGCACAAGACCAAGACAGGCTAAAGAATAAGGGCATACTTTGCCTGCCTTGGATTTTTATTTTGATCTCTTGGAGATGTCAGTCCGCGTTTTCTTCTGACTCGCCTAGTACTCTATTGATGCTCTTGACAAGGTCGGCCGGGCTAAATGGCTTCGTGATGTAATCCTGGACTTTGGCGATGTTCAATCCCAACACTTTGTCGATCTGTTGCGCCTTGGCGGTTACAACGATCACAGGTAGTGTCTTCATGTAATCATCGGCTTTCATCCGCTGATATACATCCCAACCGTCCATGTCGGGCATCATCAAGTCGAGCAGAACCAGGTCGGGCTTCTCGCTGGCGATGAGTTCCAGACCCTCTGGACCGCGCGTGGCTCCTAAAACCTCGTAGCCACGATTCTTCAAGATCAACTTGACAAGGTCGATCATGGCTGCATCGTCTTCGATGCAGACAACTTTCCGTAATTGCTTTGACTGATCGCTCATAATGCCTCTGATTACCTGTTTGCAGCTTGGACTCAATAATGACAAAGATAATATATCAGTACCAGTAATTCTACTTGTGATGGGAAGTCTTGCAAGCTGAAGTTAAAAAGACTCCTCCAGCCATTGTGTTGCTGCTTCCGGCAGGAAGGCTAGCTTGCCTATTTTGACGGTACATTCGGGCAGCGAGTTGAGGAACAATTGTCCATAGCGTTTGCTGATCACGCGCCGATCCATGATTGCCACTACACCTCGATCAGACTTTCTCCGTATTAGCCGTCCGAACCCTTGCCGGAAGCGCAAGATGGCTTCCGGTACCGAATATTCGGAGAAGGAATTGTCAAACTGCTCGCTGCGTGCCGCGAAGACCGGATCGCTGGGGACGCTGAACGGCAAGCGGACAATCACCAGGACGCTCAGATCAGCCCCTGGAATGTCGACGCCTTCCCAGAACGAGCGGGTGCCCATCAGGACAGCCTTGTCACTTTGGATGAACCCTTCTACCATCTGCATCCGGCTGATGCCGCCAGCTTGATCGTATAGTGTAATGCCCTCTTGCGTCAAGGCTTCACCGATGGTGCTGGCTGTTTCCCTCAACTGAGCATAGCTGGTAAACAGCACCAGTGTGCGTCCTTGGGTGGCACGACATAACGCCAGTATCCCTTGCTCGACTGCTCGTTGGAAGGTAGCCTGCTCGGCCGGTTCCGGAATGTCGTTGGCAATATACAACAGGGTGTTGGATTTGTAATCGAATGGACTGCTGAGGGCAACCTCGTCGACGTGCTGGCCGTTCAGTCGCTCGCGAATGTAGGCAAACGAGCCGGCAGTCTGGAGCGTGGCGCTGGTCATAATGATGGTCTCTTTGGCATTCCACAGGTATTGTTCGACTAAAGGCCCAACGTCCAGTGGCGCAGCGTGGAGCGAAATGCGATCGTTGCCGGGCTGAAGCTCTACCCAATAGATCGTGTTTTCATCGGGCTCGCTGACGATTTCCTGTAGCCGGTTGTGGAGATCATTCAGATGGCGTGCCGCTGCGCCGGCGCCGGCCACCAGATCGTCATAGTCTTCGATGTCATATTCTTCCAGTTCGTGCAGACCTTCTGCCAGCCGGGTCATTGCTTCTGCTATGGCCGATGTGAAGCCGTTGAGGTTATCCCAGTGTGTCTCGATGGTTGACCAGGCGGGCTGGCGGCGTAGAGACGCAACGATGCGAATCTGCTGGGTGTATTCATTGCGGACAATGTGAATATGCTCGCCGAGAAATTGGAGCAGGGCCTGGAACAACAAGTCGACGTGCTGCATCATGAATGACGATGCCTGAACAACAACATTGACGAAGTCCGTCAGCGTGCTGTAATAACCGGACGGGATCGCCGGGTGTGTGTGTTGGAGTATTTCACCCAACAGTCCTGTCGATGCCGTTCCCAGCTCGGCCAACTGGTTGGCGATTGCCTGCGGATCGGTGCGGAAGCTGAGCCCATTGGTGGTGGCATTTTCCAGGTGGTGGGCCTCATCCAGGATCAGGTGTTGGTAGTCGGGCAAAACATGACCCTCGGTCGCAACGTCTGACAGCAACAGGGCATGGTTAACGATGAGAATATGGGCGATCTCAGCCGCGCGGCGCGCCTGGTAAAACGGGCAAGTCCCGCCCATTTGGGTTGCGCAGCGTTCGGGCTTACAGCCTTCATCTTCGGCACTGAGTCGACGCCAGAGCGCGGCCTCGATGGGCCCTCGCAGCGTGATTTCACCTTCTTCCCCACGCTGGTTGGCTATCAGCCAGACCAGGATCCTGGCCAACATTTGCATCTCTTCCGGCGATGTTGGCCCGCGTCGACGCATGGCTGCCAGCCGCCGGGGACATAGATAGTTGCTACGTCCTTTCAAGACGGCCGCCCGGAATGGGATTCCTAAAACTGATTTCAATAAGGGAACATCTTTGTTGAGCAACTGCTCTTGCAAGTTGATGGTATTGGTGCTGATCACCACGCGTGTATCGTTTCGCGTCGCGAAGTAGATCGCCGGGATCAGGTAGGCCAGTGATTTTCCGACGCCGGTCGGTGCTTCGATCATGATATGCTGGCCCTTGTTGAACGCCTGGCTGGCAGTCCTCAACATGGCTACTTGTTGGGGGCGATGCTCATAGTTGGGGAAGGTGGTGGCCAGCTTCCCGCCGGCGTCGATCAGGTTGGCCAGCTCATCGGGGTCGATGGATTCTGGGGGTTGCTTGGGCCGCAGTACAATGTTGGCATGTTTGCGATTGGGGGATCGGTCATCGAACTCTGCCTCGAACGTCTGCTCAGGAGAGGGCTCAACTTTCTCGTGCGATCGTTCTCTGAGAACTGCATCGAAAAAGAAGGCGCCGTCCCACGGCATTTGTCTGCCGGCCCGGACGATTTCTGCCAAGGTGTTCAGGGGTAAGTTGAGCGCCTGTTCCCACAATTTTTGGTAGACCGCGCTCGTCATCAAACAATCGTTGAGAGCACGATGTGCTCCTTCGGTATTGATGTTGAAGAAAGTGGCCAGGGCACTTAGCCCATAGCGTGGTATGGAAGGCAGCATGACCGACGCAATGGGGTAAGTATCGACAACGGCATTTTGTGCTCTGAGCCCGCCGACCTGTAGGAATGCCAGATCAAAGCGGATATTATGCCCGATCAAAGGAGCTGTGTGAATAAACTTCTTGAGATCAGGCAATACACTCGAAAGAACTGGAGCATCCTTGACATCTCGGTCTGCCAGACCGGTCAGTTGCGTGATGGCGGGGGGGATCGGACACCCTGGATTGATCAATGCTTGCCATGTATCCAACACTTCGCCGCCGCGGAATTTGACTGCACCAATTTCGATAATGCGATTCTGCGATGGATCGAGACCTGTTGTTTCGATATCCACGGCGACGATGATGTCGCGCATGGGGAGCCTTTCTAAGGGCCGGCCAAAGGACGATACTTGTCACGGTTTGCCAATACCATGTGTGACGGAAGTCTGAACTTTAGCAAACCCAAGTGTAATGGGAATGTCAGGGGTATGGTTGAGATTGCGATCTCAATGGAGGCTATTGTAGCACGGACATAGCCGCTCAGCCATTGATAGGAACATGACACGTGATGCGTAGCAAGATAGACATATGGTGGGTGATAACCGTTTGTTGCTTACGACGGATTGTGAAATGCCGATCCTTCATGCTTCATGATCTGTCACGCGCCGTCGAGCGTGCCGTCTGATGACTGTGCAGTGTTGTTCCAGTGTTTCCAGAAGAGTCTGATAGTCTTCCAGCGCATCGGAGGTGATGATAATGGTCTGTCTGGAACCCTGGCCGTACGCTAATCCGGGCAGTCTATTGAGCGGCGAGAGCCCCTCATAGATACTGATACTGGTGACTTCGATAGTTGCATCGGTTTGCTCATCCTGGCTCGAATAGACGGTAACCCGGTCGATGGCATTCCAGGGGACGAAGCGTTCCGGCATCAATAACCTGTCAACGAGCATGCCCTCGGTGACAATTGTAATTTCGCAAACGGACATGAGAGTGCTGACTGCCAGATAGAGCAGGAAAATAAGCGCCAGGATTTCGAGCGGGCGGATATTCCGGATGAGTAAAGCGATGCACATCAATAGCAGTAACGCCATCGTGACAGGCAGCCAGAAACGAATGCCGGGTCGGGTGAATCGATGGTGTGACAGGGCCTCGCTTTCGGGTGAAGGGTATTTAGTCATACGGATCTACGCTAAACCTGTCTTTTGCACATTGCTTCTGTTCAAGCGTTTTTTTGTGTGGACGAGTAAAGTTGATGTTGTTCACGATGAGTCTGCCTCTCATCTCAGCCACCAGTCATTCTAGTTTACGCCCTATAGAGCAGTCAAAAAATATGACTCATTGGGAATTTGTGCAAAATCTGATGTGTAACACAATACATAGCTGTCAACTTAAGGTCATCTGCCATTTGGATTGATGGGCAGCAGAGTTGGCAAGCCGAGAAAAAGATCGATATGTTTTTGAAAAAGATCGAGAAGTTTTCGGAAAAAGATCATGATCTTTTTTGAAAGAGATCGAGAAGTCTTTTGCTTAAGTTGACG
>JAFGLD010000307.1 GCA_016928235.1 Anaerolineae bacterium
AAGAAGGGCGTGCTGTTGTTGACGTGGATCGCCATCTCGACCGGCTCTTCGATGTTGCCGGCTGGTCGAGCCCGCGCGTCTGGATGATATTCGTGCCACCTTGCGGGTATCCCATCGATGGCTCCAGACATGGCCGCCGACCGTCGGCAGCCATGTCTCCCCGCGTAGGCGGGCCCCCCCCGGAAGGCCGCGCAGATCGATCTGGCGGTAGCACGAGACAGCTCGATGGGCCATGACCGGTTATCGAGGCTGTTCCGCATCCTGCGGCACAGGCGGATCAGCTTCGCCGGTGATGTCCGCGCTCCACTCGCGACGATCCTGACAACCATTTTGCTTTGCTATCGCGTTAGTTTAAGCATAGAATAGTTCCGATTGTACCCAATATATCTGTGATTGATCGCAGCCATATTCGCAGCAGTTGCTAACAGAGGAATTCAATGATGCATAAAGCCGGATTGACTATCAATGACCAGGACTATTTCGAAATGCCTGGTTTGAATGTGCTGGTTTACCACAATACGTTTTCCGAAGGCCATCAGGGAGGCGTCGAGATCATCCAGAATGGAGAGCGTGTAGCAACAAATGGTGAATTGCGCCTGAGCCCTGCGCCTGGTCAGTGGCAACCGGTTCCTGAAATTGGGGGAGGGTTCAGACAGGATGCAGTCAGCCCAATCACGGTAACGCTCGAGAGCCGAAAAGTTAACCGGTCGAACAATGAAATCAGTATCCCCTGCCGCTATCCCGACAAAGAGCGGGAACGGAAAGGGTTCAATCCCATCATCTACCCTGATCTGGATCTCCAATACACTGTCCGGGTTCAGGCGGAAGGGGCGTCGTTTACCATCGCGGTGGATCTTGATCAGCCGCTGCCTCAAGACTGGGTTGGACGGGTTGGTTACAGCATCGAGCTCTTCCCCGGCGATTTGTACGGCAGGACTTATTATATGGATGAGCAGCCGGGCATCTTCCCTCGTCAGGCCAACGGTCCAACCTACCTGAATGTGGAAGGTGAGGCTGAGGCAGTGCCCCTGGCCGAGGGAAACGTATTGGTGGTGGCCCCGGAAACCGAGCAATTCCGAATGATGATCGAGAGCCGGAATGGTCGGCTGCAACTCCTGGATGGCAGTCTGAAGCATAACAATGGTTGGTTTGTCGTCCACTCACTCATCCCGGCAGGCGTCACGAAGAATGCCGTCCAATGGAAAATCACACCGCATGTGCTTCCTGAGTGGCAATATCAGCCCGTGATCCATGTCTCTCAGGTTGGGTACCACCCCAGTCAGAAGAAGACAGCCTTCATAGAATTGGATAACCAGGAGAAAAGCATCGAGAAAGCCATTCTTCAGAAGGTGGCAGTCTCAGGCGAGTACCAAACGATCATGGAAGAGAAGCCCGCGCTATGGGGGCAGTATCTACGTTATCAATATGCCACATTTGACTTCACCAGGATCGACGAGCCGGGCATCTATGTTGTGCGATATGGCGAGGTGACCTCCAACCCGTTTCAGATCGACCGTAACGTCTACAAGCGTCATGTCTGGCAGCCGACACTCGAATATTTCCTACCGATGCAAATGTGTCATATGAGGGTCAATCAAAAATACCGGGTCTGGCATGGTCTCTGTCATATGGACGACGCCTTGATGGCGCCTCACAACATCAATCATTTCGATGGCTACGAGAATATCCATGAGCCGTCCGATGCATCTCCATTCCAGCCGCTCGATCACATCCCCGATTTCAACGCTGGTGGCTGGCACGATGCGGGTGATGATGACGTCCGCACCGACACCCAGATCAATACCATCATGGCTTTGGCGCATATTTTTGAGGAATTCGATATTCGCTACGATGAGACTTATGTCGATCAGGAACACCGTCATGTGGAGATTCATCATCCGGACGGCAAGCCGGACATCTTACAGCAGATCGAACATGGCGTCATCTGGATTCTGAGCTTCTACCGCCAGTTTGGTAGTGTTGGACTCGGCGTCATCGTACCGACTCTGAGACAGTACGTGCATCTGGGCGATCCCGCCGTCCAGACCGACAACCAGGTCATCGATGCATCTGTTGCCCAGTCGCGCGCTTCCCGCATCGAAGGATTGTGGTACAAGAAAGTTGCCAATCGCTATTCGGCGCTATTCGACCCTGAAGAGAACCTGCAAGAGATCGAAGAGATCATCCCGGAGCTGGATGACCGGCTGGCGTTCTCTCAGACCAATCCCGGACGACAAGTATTGGTGGCCGCCGGCCTGGCACAGGCAGCCAGAGTACTCAAAGGATACAACGACTCGCTGGCTGATGAATGCTTACGTGTAGCAGAGGATCTCTGGGCTACGAACAAGAACGGCACGCTTGAAGGCCAGGGAGTTCTCAATGCCTATAGACGCCGGGGTGGCATGGACGGGCTCAAGCTCCACGCGCTCAGCGAGCTTATCATCACCACAAACAAAGAGGAGTACAAGCGAGAGCTATGCGGCATGGGAACGGCTGTGGAGGAGCATTTCGACAGTTCAGGCTGGGTTTTGGGCCGCGTGCTGCCGCTGCTGGACGACCCCAACTTCATTCAGACGGTGACCACGGCAGCATGGGCCTACCGGCCAACGCTGGAAGAACGCCTGGCCGAAAATCCGTTTGGCAGTCCCCTGGCCCACACCGAAGTTGTGGGACTGATGCAATACTTCCTTCATAAAGGCTGGCCCGAACTCTTCAGCATCGATCCCATGTTTGCCGTCATGAATTTCCTGCTGGGCTGCCGCCCCGGTAAGACAACCAATAGCCTGGTCTCAGGGGTAGGGGGCGATTCACCAGTGGTCGCCTATGGTTTCAACCGTGGAGATTGGAGCTACATCCCTGGAGGCACGTTCTGGAATGCCGTTAATCTTGTCCGGCCCGACCTACCTGAAGATAAAGTCTGGCCGTTCTTGTGGCAGGAAAGAGAGTACATCACCGACGCTGCGTGCATGTTCATGTTCATGGTGATCGCCGCAGATAGACTCCTGGAGGCCCAAAACCAGGTTCCATAGGAATTACGGTGGGTGGCCGGCAAGTTGATGAATGGTTTGAGGAATGAGAATTGATTAGCTTACACATCTATGCGTTCTAATCACAGACTCTGCCGGGAAAGTTATTTAGTCCCCATTCCTGAGCGATTTTGCAATAGACTTTATCGGAAATAACTGAGTGATGCATAAAACAAGCCGGATTTTACGCATGGCACATCTATTTCCGATAAAGTCTAATAGCCACGGCACACACATAACCGCGATGAATATCTAAAGTCTGTCACCCGAAGGAGAGACGAGGATTCGTTGAGCATCATTCGTGTCTCATAGCAGTTATGAGAACACTCTCGATCGGCTCATCTCATAGCCAATGATCCGTGCATCATCCTGCTTGTTTTTTGCCATCTGGAACAGCTTGTCCGGGCAGCTATGCTTCCCCATGGCACATCATATCGACCAGGTCAGCTTCCAGTTGTAAGAAACCGGGCATCGATGGGTTTCTGTCTGTTCCCAGCCCCACGTGTATTTCCCGGATGATTTTCGATGGGCGGGTCGACAACAGAATGATCCTATCAGCCAGCAAAAGTGCTTCTTTTAGATCGTGGGTAACGGAAACGATAGAAAATCCGCGCGCCAGCCAGAGCCGGCGAATATCTTCTATGATACTGGTTTTGATCTTCATGTCCAGCGATGAAAAAGCCTCATCGAGAATCAAGAGATCGGGCCTGATCATCAGGGCACGCGCCAGGTTGACCCGCTGTTTCATCCCACCGCTGAGCCGAGAAGGAAGATAATCCTCAAATCCTGTTAACCTGAGCTGGGCAAGTATCTCGCCGGTATCTCCTTGTTCTTCATCGACGAACTGCAAGTTCCCTCTGACATCGCGCCACGGGATCAGCCGGGGTTCCTGAAAGACAAACCCAACCCGCACAGCATCTTTCTGGAAAACCCCGCTGGTCGGCTCCTCTAGCCCTGAGATGATCCGCAAGAAGGTGGTTTTGCCACAGCCCGATGGCCCCAAAAGCACCAGTCGCTCTCCATGTTTGACCTGGAGATTCCAGTCATCCAGCACAGACAGCGAGCCAAAGGATTTGGACAGCTCCTTCACTGTCAAACAGTAATCCATGGATGGAAAATCCTCTTCAAGCCAAATTTAATCAGGCGCTCGGTAGCCAGACCCAGGAGCACGGCAATCAGGGTCAAAGCCCAGCCTCCAGGGAAGTCGATGTTCATCCGGGCCATCAGGATTTTGACCCCCAGGCCGCTTCCACCACAGAGATATTCGACCACCAGGATGGTTTTCCAGGCCTGTCCGATGCTGACATCCAGGATCGCAACGGCAAACGGGAGCAGCGAGCCCAGATAGATCGTGCCGAATACTTTGCGGCGCGGCACCCGGTAGAGGCGGGCCATCTCCAACAAGTTTTTATCCAGGTTGTGCACCCCCGAGATAGTCGTCAAGACGGAGATGGGTAAAAGAGATAAAAAGGTGAGAAAAACCGGGCCTCTCCAGCCGATCCCCCAGGCAAAGATCACCAGCGAGAGCCAGGCTATCACCGGGACGGCCTGGATGACCATCAGAAGCGGGCGAAATACATCGTAGAGAGTGTCAGACAACCCCAGACACAGCCCCAGGGGCATGCCGATCAACACGGCCAGGAACAAGGCCAGGAATGCCTTCCAGGCGGTCTGCCCCGCCGCCGCCACAACCTCTCCTGAGGCAAGCAATCCTCCCATGTATCGAAGCGTGGCCACAGGTGTCGGAACGATGCTCTTATTCAGCAGCATGGCTCCCATGTGCCAAACGGCGATCATCAAGCCAATCCCGATCAGAGATCGGAACAGGACTTTCATTGCTTAAAAAACTCGTCACCAGGGATCTGCTTGATCCCTTCCGGATCTGTTTCCCGCATGGCGCTCAGAAAATCCAGGATGTCTTCCCTGGCATCCGGAGCCGATATGTATTTGAAGAGAATGCGCGGCAAGGCTTCCATGAGCACCTCCGACGGCAGCGGCAGCACCTCTGTACAGGCCCGGATGGCGGCCTCGGGGTGGTCGTTCGCCCACTGGGTCGATTCGGCAAAGGTTTGGGTGACTGCCCGCACCACATCCGGATGGCTGTTGTAGAAATCCTGCTTAACGAATAAGCCTGCTATTGGAATTCCATCCCGTGCGCCACTGACCTCAGACCAGTATTCTTGATAATCAAGTCCAATCGTTCCTTTTCCGGAAGCCAGAGCCTGAGTAACGAATGGCTCCGGCAAGGCAGCGAGCTCGATCTTGCCCTCTTTGAATAGCGCAACGATCTCCTGCGCCGGCAAGTAGGCAAAGGCTACCTCGTCATCAGGTATGATGCCCTCCCGGATCAGCGCATACCGGGTCAAGACATCGACTGTCTGGCCTTTAGCTTCAGGTGTATAGATGGTCTTCCCGATCACATCGTGCCAGCCGTCAAAGTCGTCGGTATTGGCAGCAACCAGGTAGAAAACCTTCCACTCGTGAACAGCCAGCAAGACAATATCGATCCCACTGGCGTGGAGATTAACCCCAGTTGTCACCGGTAGGACAGCAAATTCCACATTGTCTCCCGATAACAAACCAACAGCTTCGTCAACCGTTTTCCAGTATTGGATGTTGATGTCGATTTTTCCCTTGACGGTTCCGCCGGCGATGCCGGCAACCGGTATAACGGCCGGCCCGATGGGATTGATCAACACGACATCTACAGCAACTTCCTCGGACTCTGCCTGAGAATTCTTGGGCATACCAGAAGAGCAGCCTCCAATACCAACGTATAGCCACACAAGCACGGCCAGGATCAATAGCCTTTTATAGTCAGGTGTCATAGCTTTTCCTTCAACAATCAGATGAAAGGAGTATATCGATCAAACTATTCCCTCGCACAGCCGGCTTCCTGGAAGAACCATCTAACCTGGTAAGTCATGTGAACATTGTCACTGACTATAGCTTTTTACGATCTCGATTCCAGTGATGTTTAGTATTGTGAAAAATGACATTTACATCTTTTATTAGACCCGCTTATACGATATAGTCATTCTGCCCGCTAAAAATGCGGGAGTTTGTCACTACACATATCTTCTCAAAAATCGGGGAAAATGGCATTTGTCGACGCTTGAGATGCCATAGAAAGAGCCATTTTCCCCAATGCTTGAGCAGATACGTTACTACTAAAGCTAACAAAAGGTGAACATGATAGTCACCTTTACAATGGGAGGTTATCGATGGTTGGTTCTCGCCCAACACAACCAACAAGACAGCTAGCGGATGAATTGTATGAGCAATTGGATGCTTACATTGAGACGTTGCAGATTGATCCCGATGATCCTTACCGTAGGGAAACTCTGATTCGGAGTCTGCACCGGGCGCAGGAAATCTTTGGCTATCTGCCGGCAGAAGTTCAACGCCACGTCGCCGGTCGGTATGCGATCTCACACGCCGAGGTCTCAGGAGTGATCAGTTTTTACAACTATTTCACCACAACACCTAAGGGCAAAGTGCAGATCGATGTGTGTCTCGGAACTGCCTGTTATGTCAACGGCGCCGACAAGGTGTTGCAGGAGTTTGAGCGCATCCTCAATATTAAATCGGGAGAAGTTACACCGGACGGCCAGTTTTCTATCGAGAGTTTACGCTGCGTAGGCGCATGTAGTCTCGCGCCAGTGGTGACCGTCAATGGGAAGGTGTACGGCAGAGTTCAACCGGAGAAAGTCCAGGAGATCCTGGAGCACTACCTGGTAGAGATTGACAGAGAGGAAGAGCCGATCCATGTCAAAAATTAAGTCCTACCAGCATCTGCTCGATACCTATCAACAGCACCGGCCACTGCTCAATCTCCGGCTGAACGGAGCTGGAGCGGAAATTTCCGAGCGCGTCATCCTGGTCTGTGGCGGCACGGGCTGTTTTGCCGGCGAGAGCCGACAGGTTCTTGACCGGTTTCAGGAGTTGATCGCCGGGAATGAGTTGGGTAGTACAGTTCAAGCTTTAGTGACCGGTTGCTTTGGCCTGTGCCAGGAAGGGCCAATCGTTAAAATCTACCCGGATGATGTGTTCTACATCCGCGTTACACCGGCTGAGGCTGATGCCATCTTCGAGCAGCATATTCTCGGCAACCAAATTGTCGAGCGTCTCCTCGTCGAAGATCCGGAACAGGGGAAGAAAGTCAGGACACAGCAAGATATTCCCTTTTATAAGGGACAGCAGCGCATCGCCCTGCGCCACTGTGGCCTGATCAACCCGGAAGATATCCGGGAATATATTGCGGTAGAAGGTTATCAGGCGCTTGGGAAGGCGCTTGCCGAGATGTCCCCCGAAGCGGTGATCGATACGGTCAAAAGCTCCGGACTACGTGGCCGTGGCGGCGCCGGTTTTCCAACCGGGCTGAAGTGGGAGTTTGCGCGCGGGTATTCAGGTGATCGGAAATATGTCATCTGCAACGCCGATGAGGGCGATCCGGGTGCTTTTATGGATGCCTCCATCATGGAAGGCGACGCTCACAGCGTCATCGAGGGGATGGCCATTGCCGGTTATGCTATCGGAGCAAACCAGGGCTATGTGTACATCAGGGCGGAATATCCGCTGGCCATCCAACGATTGCAGGTTGCGCTCGAACAGGCGCAGGGCATGGGGCTGATCGGTAAAAACATCATGGGCTCCGGCTTCGACTTCGACATCGATATTCGCCTGGGGGCAGGCGCCTTTGTCTGCGGCGAAGAAACTGCCTTGATCCACTCCCTCCAGGGCATGCGCGGCGAGCCGCGTACCAAGCCGCCCTTCCCGGCTCAGAGCGGGCTGTGGGAATGCCCGACAGTGGTAAACAATGTTGAGACGCTGGCAACGGTGCCTGTCATCCTGTCCCAGGGATCGGACTGGTACAGCGCCATCGGAACAGAGGCCAGCAAGGGAACCAAATCGTTTTCTTTGGCCGGGCAGGTATGTAACGTAGGTCTGGTTGAGGTGCCGATGGGCACCACGCTGCGCGAGATCGTCTTTGACATCGGTGGGGGTATCCGCGACGGCGCGGAATTCAAGGCGGTCCAGACGGGTGGCCCCTCCGGCGGCTGCATCCCCAGGCAGTTCCTGGATACACCCATCGATTACGAATCGCTGAGAGCTGTTGGCTCGATGATGGGATCGGGCGGCATGATCGTCCTCAGCGAAAAAACGTGCATGGTCAATCTGGCCAGGTTCTACCTGGAGTTCACGGCCGATGAGTCTTGCGGACGATGCGTGCCGTGCCGGATTGGGACCAAGCGGTTGTTGGAGATCTTGACGGCCATCACCGAGGGAAGAGGCACTGAGGCCGACCTGGTAGAGCTGCGCCGTCTCTCCGAGACCATCATCGACACATCGCTCTGCGGCCTGGGGCAATCGGCTCCTAACCCTGTGCTCAGCACGATGAAGTATTTCTGGGACGAGTATGAAGCCCACGTCAAAGATCATCGCTGCCCGGCAGGGGTATGCGAAAAGCTCTTGCACTACCAGATTCTGGCCGAATATTGCCGTGGCTGTACTGCCTGCAAGCGTGTTTGCCCGGTCGATGCTATTTCGGGCTCGGCCAAGCAGGTCCATGTCATCGATCAGACCCGCTGCATCAAATGCGGAAGCTGCATGGCCAGGTGCAAATTCAACGCGATTATTAACAACTGAGGTGCCATCCTATGGTCAACTTGATTATCGACAATCAGCCGGTGAGCGTGCCCGAAGGCACCACCATCTTAGAAGCAGCGCGGCAAGTCTACATTCACATCCCAACACTATGCTATCTCAACCTGGATGCGATGAAGTTGCACAACCAGACCGCCTCCTGCCGCATCTGTGTCGTGGAAGTCGAAGGCCGGTGCAACCTGGCGCCTTCGTGCGCTACGCCGGTAGCCGAGGGGATGAAGGTCACGACCAACTCCCGGCGGGTGTTATCCGCGCGGCGCACGCTGCTCCAATTGATCCTTTCCAATCATCCGACAGACTGCCTGATCTGCGCGAAGTCTACCGACTGCGAGCTTCAAAATCTGGCCTGGGAATTCGGGATCAATGCTCAGGCCTACCAGCACGGAGAGCAGTCCTCGTTTTCAATCGACAAAAGCAGTGGGGCGCTCAAGCGCGACCCCGACAAGTGTATCATGTGCCGCCGCTGCGAGACGATGTGCAATGAGGTTCAGACCGTCGGCGCGCTAACGGCATTTGGCCGAGGGTTCAACGTTACCGTCGGCCCTGCCGAGATGCAGCCGTTGGTCAATTCCAACTGCGTCTATTGCGGTCAGTGTGTCAGCGTGTGCCCGACGGCAGCATTAACCGGTGTCGGCTACATCGATGAAACCTGGGCGGCGCTCTTCGATCCTTCCAAGAAGGTTGTGGTACAGGTTGCCCCGGCAGTCCGGGTGGCGATCGGTGAGGAGTTTGGCTTTCCAATGGGCCAGCCGGTAACCGGGAAGCTCGTCGCCGGTTTGCGCCGGATGGGCTTCAATGCCGTCTTCGATACCACATTTGGCGCCGATCTGACGGTGGTGGAAGAGGCCCACGAGATCATCGAGCGGGTAACCCAAAACGAGCGTTTGCCGGTGCTCACATCGTGCTGTCCCGGCTGGATCAACTTCCTCCGGTACCATTTCCCCAATCTCAGCTACATGCCGTCATCGTGCAAATCGCCCCAGCAGATGGTTGGCGCGGTCAGCAAGTCATACTACGCAGAGCAGATGGGGATCGACCCCAAGGATCTGGTGATGATATCGGTGATGCCATGCATCGCCAAGAAGTACGAAGCAGCCATGCCGGAACACAGTCGTGACGGCTTGCCCGATGTCGATTACGTCATTACGACCCGCGAGCTGGCCAAGATGTTCAAAGAGAGCGGCATCGATCTGCGTTACATGCCTGACGAAAGCTTTGACCACCCACTCGGCGAATCGACAGGAGCAGGTGTCATCTTTGGGGCAACAGGTGGTGTGCTGGAGGCAGCACTGCGCACAATCTACGAGGAAGTAACCGGTCATGACCTGGAAGACGTCAATTTTACGGCAGTTCGTGGAATAGCCGGCGTGAAGGAAGCTACCATCGACCTGGGTGAGCGGACAGTCTGCGTTGCCGCTACTTCCGGCCTCGGCAATGCCCGTAAGCTTCTGGAGAACATCGAGAAAGGGATTTCCAAATACGATGTCATCGAGATCATGGCCTGCCCCGGTGGGTGCGTGAACGGTGGCGGTCAGCCTTACAGCCAGGATCGCGCCGAGGTTATCGAGCAGCGCATTAAGGGGTTGTATATGATCGATGGCTGGCAGTCTCACCGTAAGTCACATCAAAACCCCTCGATACAGCATCTTTATCAGGAATTCCTCGGTGAACCGGGCAGCGACAAGGCCCACGAGCTGTTGCATGTAACCTATTACGAAGATGTGCCAGCCGTTCACTCAAAATAAACGTATTCTGGGCGGCATCCGGAAATAACGTGGTCGGGTCAGTCGTTGCATCAAAAAACTCACTCCTCTCCATGCATGGAGAGGAGTGAGACCGAGCATCAGCGAGGTCGAGGATGAGGGATATGGCATACTCAAATCATCAACCAGGCTATTCTCACGTGCTACCAATGATAAACTGCCAAAGCGAGAATTGCCGGCACATAAATGAGAATCCAATTGTGAGGAGATCGAGATGAGTCATAGAGGGTTACCCGGATATGTCGGACTGCTGGTGTTGTCCATTCTGTTCCAGGTAGGATGTACTGTTTTGACAGCACCCACGCCTACACCGACTTCCACAACTACCAATACCCCCACGCCAACCATTGCCCCCATTCTCACTTCAACCATCACGCTAACACCAACCACCGTGCCGACTCCTGCCGGCGGCAGCGGGCAGATCGTGTTTACGTCCAACCGAGGCGGGGCTTACGACGATCTGTATATCCTCGATACGGTTAGCTCCGATGTCACCCGCCTGACGAATGGCGATTCGAATACCTTCGCCGGCCCATTTTCCCCTGACGGCACTCAATTGCTCTATACCGGATTTGGCCTCATTCACAGTTACGTGGGCTTGATGAACATCGACGGCAGCAATCCGAAAAACATGACCGGGGATTTGGACGCAGATGACGGCTTTCCCGACTGGTCTCCGGACGGTAGTCAGATCGCCTTCACTTCTCGGCGAGACGGTAATAACGAGATATATGTCATGAACGCTGACGGATCTGACGTCCGGCGGCTGACCTTCAACGCAATGGATGACTTTGCCCCGGCCTGGTCACCGGACGGCAGCCGGATTGCCTTCGTCTCCGACCGCGACAACCAACCGGGTGTCAACAACATCTACATTATGAACATCGATGGCTCCGACGTGAAGCGACTAACCCAGGGTGATGAGATCGATTACACGCCGAGGTGGTCGCCTGATGGTCAACAAATCGCCTTCCGCGCCCATCACGACGGTGCGGCTGATATCTACATCATCAGCTTTGATGGGAGCGGCCTGCGCAACCTGACAGATAACCCTGCCGAAGATTGGTCACCAGCCTGGTCCCCTGACGGCAGCCTGATAGCCTTCCAGACCAATCGGGACGGTAACTGGGAGATTTACTTGATAGGATCGGACGGTACCACCCCGACCAACCAGACCAACGACCCGGCTGATGATCAAATGCCTTACTGGAAGCCCACACGCCGCTAAAAGCCTATGAATAGCACTACAATGATTTGACCCTGGCGTATGCTGCCAAAACTATCAACAGGAATAAACAATGGCATTCAGCGAACATCTTACTGACTTTGCAGGGAAACCAGTTGTAACCTGGGAGAGAGGAAAGGCACCCAAAGATTCGCCGGGCACCATCTACCGGCTTGTGTTGGAGTGGGAGGAAGGAGAGGCAGACTTACGCTGGACAGATAAGTTTGCCGAATTTCTCGAACACCCCCATCTCGATCAGATCGAAGGGCTCGTCATTGGCACATGGGATTTGAGCTTTGGCGGTCGAAACAGCTCCGCGCCCGTAGTCGAAGCGCTGGTGTCGGCCCGAAGCCGTTTCCCCTCTCTGAAAGCCATTTGTCTGGGCGATATCGTTTATGAAGAGTGCGAGATATCGTGGATCGAGCAGAGTGATGTCTCGCCGCTGTTCAACGCTTTTCCGGATCTGGAAATCTTCCAGGTTCGCGGCAGCAACCGCCTGAGTCTGGGAACATTGCGAAATGCGGCAAAACTCAAGATGCTGATCGTCGAATCGGGCGGACTGCCTGTGCGTGTCGTCCAGGAGGTGATGGGAGCCAACCTGCCCGAACTGGAGCATCTCAAGCTGTTTCTTGGCACACCTAACTATGGAGGCGATTCCACGGCAGCAGATCTGGCTCCGCTCTTGGCCGGCGATCTCTTCCCTAAGTTGACATACTTGGGATTGTGTAACAGCCAGTCTGCCGATGACATTGCAAAGGCTGTCGCCCAGGCCCCAATTGTAAATCGGCTGGATGTGCTTGACCTGTCTATGGGAACATTGTCGGATGAAGGTGCTCAGGCTTTACTCGACAGTCCACTCATTGCCGGTCTCAAGAAGCTTGATCTCCATTATCACTATTGTTCTGAGGTGATGATGGGAAAGCTCAAGGCATTGCCGATTGAGGTGGATGTCAGCGAGCCGCAGCAGCCCCATGTCTACGATGGGAGAGAATCGCGGTATTGTGCCGTCAGTGAGTAGCACATCCCGCTTTGTAGTGATCGCCAACCCGGACAGCCGCCCACTGGGCCTGTTCCAGGAGGCGCTCGCTCGCTGCGGTCTGCTCCCGGCCCGGCTCGTGAGCTACGCCGATCTGATCGCCGGGCGGATGCACTTGGCCGAGGTCGTGCGCGCCGGCGACATCGTGCGCATCGAGACACCTGGACGCGACTTCGAGATCGAGCGCCAGTTGATCGCGCTGGGGGCGGGTGGCCCCGATCTGCAAAGTGGCATCTCCGCCGAGCAGGCTTTATCGCTGGATTTCGACAAAGGGCGCATCTGGTATCCGCGCCAGTGGTATCTGGGTTTCTGCAAGGTACTGAGACGCATCGATGCGCAATTGGCCGGCGCGCCGCCCCATCACAACATGCATCAGACCGAAGCCGTGATGGTCATGTTCGACAAGCCGCGCTGTCACACCCTGCTGGCCAATCGCGGCATTGCCGTGGCGCCAGCTCTCCGTACCATCCATTCGTATGCCGAGCTGCATGAGGAGATGCACCGGGTAGGCTGGCCGCGCGTGTTCGTCAAGCTGGCCAATGGATCGAGTGCCTCCGGGGTGGTGGCTTATCAGACCGATGGACGACGCCACCGAGCGATAACGACGGTCGAGATGACGCACAGCGACGGCGAGCTGAGGCTGTACAACACACGCCGGATACAGGTCTACGAAGACTGGCACATCATCAGCGACCTGCTCGATGCGCTGTGCCGCCACCATGTCCATGTCGAGCAGTGGCTGCCTAAAGCCGGGTTCGAGGGGCGGGTGTTCGACCTGCGTGTCGTGGTCATTGCAGAGAAGGCGCGGCATACTATCGCGCGGCTCAGCCGCAGCCCAATGACCAACCTGCACCTGCTCAACGACCGTTGTGATTTCGATGCCATTCGCAGCCGGATAGCCGATTGGGATGCCGCCCGCAAGTCCTGTGAAGACGCGCTGGCCTGTTTCCCCGGCAGCCTGTACACCGGTGTCGACCTCCTGATCACCTCCGACTATCGGCGCCATGCTATCCTGGAGATGAATGCCTTTGGCGATCTGCTGCCTGGCTGCCTGCATGAAGGTCTGGACACCTATGAGACTGAAATCCAGATGCAGCTCGATGCCATAAGGAGCCGCCATGCTCAACCCCAATGAGCTTATCGGCACCCACGATGTGCTGCTCGTGACGCTCGATACGCTGCGCTACGATGTCGCACGAGATGCCATCGAGAATGGAACCACTCCCAACTTGGCCGCTGTCCTGCCCGGCGGGAGATGGGAAGAGCGTCATTCACCCGGCAATTTCACCTATTCGGCCCACCAGGCCTTCTTCGCCGGGTTCCTTCCAACTCCTGCTGCTCCGGGCAAGCATCCACGATTGTTCGCCGTCCGCTTTCCAGGCAGTGAAACGACAGTGCCGGAAACGTTGGTCTTCGATGCGCCGGACATCGTCTCCGGCTTTGCTGGCCTGGGCTATCACACGGTGTGTATCGGCGGGGTGGGCTTCTTCAACAAGCAGAGCCCGCTGGGCTGCGTGCTGCCAGGCCTGTTCGCCGAGAGCCACTGGGAGCCCAGCCTGGGCGTCACCGATCCCCACTCGACCGAGAACCAGGTACGCCTGGCCTGCCGGATACTGGGCCGATTGTCCAACGATCAGCGCGTCTTCCTGTTCCTGAACGTCTCAGCCCTGCACCAACCCAACTGCATCTTCCTGCCAGGGGCCGATGTCGATTCGCCGGCTACCCACGCAGCGGCGCTGGCTTACGTCGACCGCTGCCTGCCGCCGCTGTTCGATGCCATGCAGCGACGCGCCCCCATCCTGGCTATCCTCTGCTCTGATCACGGTACGGCCTACGGCGAAGACGGCTACACCGGCCACCGCATCAGCCACCCGGTCGTCTGGACTGTCCCCTACGCCGAGTTTGTGCTGCCGCACAAACAGGGGATGGGGGTTAGGGGATAGGGGTTGGGGTTAAGGACTAATACCCGTGAATGAAATCATTGTCTTCCTTGAAAATAGTGACGAGTGATGAGTGATGAGTGATGAGTGACGAGTCAAAATAGATGTTCATTCCCAATGGTGGTTGGTCATCGGCAACTCCCTGGTAATCGCCGTAACACTG
>JAFGLD010000308.1 GCA_016928235.1 Anaerolineae bacterium
AAAAAGATCGGGATGTTTTTGAAAAAGATCGAGAAGTTTTCGGGAAAAGATCTCGATCTTTTTTGAAAGACATCAAGAAGTTTTTTGTTTAAGTTGACGTTTATGGGAGATGCTCATTTGTAGGAGAGGGCACGGCGGTCAAGCGCAGGGCCGGCAGACAAGTAACGAGATCGGGTAGGGTAGTCTGAAAACACCCATTCCCTTTAACGTGAACAGCTCGATCCGGTTACGGTATCGAGCTGCCCACATAAACCATGTTTCGCCAATTCGCGTCCAGGTTCTTTGACCCTTTCGGGGGAGGGATGGGTTCAGGCTGGTGCCGCTTACGCCCAGGTTCAGGGTGGCAATAGTGAGAGCGAAGTTATTCAGCGAAGTCGTTAATATAGCCCTGAGCCAGACACCAGCCTGACCATCACTACCAATACAGTTCCCGAAGTTACATTCCAACGCTTATTGTTTCATCCAATAAAAGCCGTACTCTCTGT
This sequence comes from Anaerolineae bacterium, assembly GCA_016928235.1. Classification (GTDB taxonomy): domain Bacteria; phylum Chloroflexota; class Anaerolineae; order Aggregatilineales; family UBA3940; genus JAFGMS01. Next base: position 486 of record JAFGLD010000308.1, read on the forward strand.
CTCCACCGATACGCGAATTACTATGATTATGGTATTCATTCCTGGCCTGGTACATGGGGTGATCACCTGATTTCGCCCATTTGCTGGTAAAATGGCGAATGGCTGATGATGTCAACTGAGAACCAAAGTCTGCAGAGCTAAGAAAGGATTTTTGTTATGCCAATACTGTTCCCCCACGCCCACATCCATTGCCTGGGTATTGGCGGCTTCGGGATCAACCCAATTGCTCGTGTGCTTCACCAGATGGGTTATTTCGTCAGCGGCTGTGATGTTACAGAGTCGCCGCTCGTTCCTCCACTACGCAAGGCAGGCATCCGGATTGAGATTGGCCATAGCTCTGCGCATATCGAGTCCTTTCAACCCGATCTGCTGCTGATCTCGTCGGCTGTCACATCAGACAATCCGGAGGTAGTAGCGGCTAAGGAAAATAACATCCCTATCTACAAGCGATCCGATATTCTCGGCGCGTTGATGGAAGGCCGTACCGGGATTGCCGTTGCTGGGACACACGGCAAGACTACCACCACAGCCATGATTGCCCACGTGTTATCCGAGTGTGAAATCGACCCCACATTCATCATTGGGGGCGTCTCCCAGAACCTGGGCGTCAATGCTCGTGCTGGGAAAGGAAAGGCCTTCGTGATCGAAGCCGACGAGTACGATCGGATGTTTATGGGCCTCAAGCCGCGCATCATCGTGCTGACGTCGTTGGAGATGGATCATCCCGATATGTTTGCCGATCTGGATGCCGTCCGCTCCCTGTTTGCCGAGTTCGTCGATCTGTTGCCGGAGGATGGACTTCTGATTGGCTGCAATGATGACCGAGAGGTGTTCGATCTGGTCAAGAAACGTCTAGACAAGAAACGACCTGCGATGACTTATGGATTGGGCAGCGCGACCTGGTATGCTACCAACCTCAAGCCCAGTGCCGACGGGGGCACAGACTTTCTCGTGGCACGTGCCAAGGTGGCCGATAGGATCAGCCCAAAAGACATGCGGAAACAGGTCTCGCTACGGATGCCGGGCAGTCACAATGTTCAGAACGCGCTGGCGACATTGGCTGTAGCTATGGAGTTGGGTGTCAAAGAGGAACAGGCAATTGCCGCACTGGCCGGCTTTAAGGGGACAGAGCGGCGGTTTGAGATCAAGGGGGAGACTAATGGAGTGACGGTTGTCGATGACTATGCCCACCACCCCACGGCCATCCGGGCGACCCTCCAGGCAGCTCGCTCGCGCTACGGCACCCGTCCAATCTGGGCAGTCTGGCAACCCCATACATATCGACGCACCAAAGCTTTGTTGAGCGAGTTTGCTGCCTGCTTTGGCGAAGCCCAGCATGTGATCATTACCGATGTCTACCAGTCGCGGGACGCGGAGACTTTCGGCGTCAGCGTCGATGACGTTCTGGCACGCATGACCCACGTCGACGTTCGGCACATTGGTACATTGTCTGGTGTGGTCGACTACCTGACCGGGCATGTCAAGTCTGGTGACGTGGTGATCACGATGAGCGCGGGCGACGCGACAAAGATCGGCGATGATCTCTTGAAGAAGCTGGGCTCGAAAGCTGCCGGTAAGAAGACATAGCGAGTGATCAATTTTAGCCAAAAGCACATCGGCGTCTGAGGGCAAAGTCGATTGCCAACCGTAGGCCGGATTTCAATCCGATCGTCACAGATAAAACAACCGGATACTGTCGTAAACCTTTCGGGATAGAGCAAATTTGTCCTCATCGTGCCGAACCAATGGCCATAGCCGGATTTCGTAATCTTTTCTCGATACACTCTAAGTAAGTTTCAGGAGTAGCATCGTGCCACTCTGTGTTTGCTGATATCTTGTTGGCTCAGCATAGTTTGGTTATGGAGATTACAGATGAAACGTTCTTTGTACAGATCGGTACCCATTCCATCTTCCGAGATCACCCCAGAGCACGTATATACCAATCGGCGATTGTTCATGAAAGCCGCGGGAACTGCCGGTCTCGGCATGCTGCTGACAGCCTGTGGCGTGCAGCCTCACGATCTCACGGAAACGCCATCTGCAGATCAGGAAATCGACGCCACCACCGACGAGCTTGGCGATCTGCTTACTTCTTACACAGACGTCATCACTTATAACAATTTTTACGAGTTCACTACTAACAAAACCGGCGTTTCTTCATTGGCGAAGAGCTTTGTGCCTTCTCCCTGGATAATCGAGATTGGTGGGTTGGTGAGTAACCCCAAGGCTTACAGCATCGAAGACCTGATGAAGAAATTCGCGCAAGAAGAGCGCGTCTACCGCCTGCGCTGCGTCGAAGGGTGGTCGATGGTTATCCCGTGGATCGGCTTTGAGCTGGGTCTGCTGCTCGACGACGTCGAGCCGTTGGGCAGTGCCAGGTACGCGGCCTTCACCACGCTGCTTGATTCAAAGCAAATGCCCGGCCAGGGAAATCCCCTTTATCCCTGGCCCTACACCGAAGGTCTGCGCCTTGATGAGGCCCAACATCCCTTGACAATCCTGGCCACTGGCCTGTATGGCCAGCCGATGCCTGCCCAAAACGGCGCGCCGATTCGCCTGGTGGTGCCTTGGAAATATGGTTTCAAAAGCATCAAATCCATCGTGAAGATCGAGCTGACCGATAGACAACCTGCCACCCTGTGGAACACAATAGCGCCTAACGAATACGGCTTCTACGCAAACGTCAACCCGGAGGTCGATCACCCGCGTTGGTCGCAGGCCACCGATCGTCGTATCGGTGAAAGGGGGCGCCGAGAGACCTTGATGTTCAATGGCTACGCCGAAGAGGTGGCTGGTTTGTACGCCGGGATGGATTTGAAAGCCAATTATTAGGAGCAGTCGATGTCACGCAGGTGGCCGATCGATTTCAAGATAGATTTCTCTCCGCTGCTGTGGATCGTTCACCTCGGAGTCTGGTTATTTGCGCTCTGGCTGATCATCGATGCTGCTACCGGCAACCTGACGGCCAACCCTATCCAGGCGGCCACGCAGCGCACGGGCAAGATCGCTCTGATTTTGTTGTCGTTTTCGCTGGCTTGTGCACCGCTCAGCAACATTCCAGGCTTGAATCAGTTTGGCCGGGTGCGTCGTGCGCTGGGCCTGTATGCCTTTTTATATGCATCCGGGCACTTTGTCCTGTTCGTTGGAGTCGATTACGGGTTTAATCTGAGGTTCATCTGGGCCGACGCAGCAGGTAAACCCTATATCTGGACGGGCCTGGCAGCCTGGTTGATTTTGTTGGCCCTGGCTGTCACGTCGTTCCGGTGGTGGATGCGGTGCCTGGGAAAAACCTGGAAGCGATTACATCGATTGGTTTACCTGGCAGCACCGCTGGTTATCTTGCACTACGTCTGGGCCAGAAAAGGCAACCTGTTGACAGTGAGTGGCGATATGGTTCAGCCTCTGCTGTTTGGATTGCTGATCGCTTTGCTGATTGCCGTCCGGATCTCGGCAGCGCGCCGGGTAGTCGCAAGCTGTATAGCCGGATTGCCAGGCTCTCGAATTCGGTAGCTGCCCAGGAGATGTGTTGCTGATTCGAGACTGCTCGGGTATCATGCCCTCATATTCCAAATTGCTCAGATGATTGACACTGGCTGGGGCTACTGATTGTCGAATTCGCGGCGATCAGGTTTATGCTCAATCTGATTGCTGCACATGACATCTTGCGTTTCACAGATCAGCTATTATACGTAACTCGTCGCCTCATTGTCATTGTGCCCAGTCTGGGCGGTAATCTATTTCTCAACAGATACAGGTATCATAATGGCAATTCTGTCTAACCAATCGCTTGATGGACGAGTCAATGAGCTGCTTAGCCAAATGACTTTGGATGAAAAGCTGGCACAGCTTGGCGGTATGTGGGTCACCGAGATGCTTGATGATGAACGATTGTTCGTAATGGCCAAGGCACAGGCTGCACTCCAATATGGTATTGGACATATTTCCCGCATCAGCGCGGCGGCCATGTTGCCTTCCGATAAGGTCGCCGAGATGGCAAACACGATCCAGAAATTCCTGATCGAAAGAACACGACTGGGCATTCCGGCCATCATCCACGAAGAAAGCTGTGCCGGTTTCATGGCCCTCGGCGCGACCACTTTCCCACAGGCCATCGGATTGGCCTCGACATGGGAGCCCGATCTTGTCTATGAGATGGCAAAGGTCATCCGCATACAGATGCGCGCAGTTGGCGCTCACCAAACCCTGGCTCCATCACTCGATGTGGCACGTGATCCGCGCTGGGGGCGGATCGAGGAAACATTTGGCGAAGATCCCTACCTGGTTTCCCGGTTAGGGGTGGCCTATATCACCGGCATCCAGAGTGAAGATTTGCGATATGGTATTGCTGCCACGGGCAAGCACTTCGCCGGTCACGGCTGGCCGGAGGGGGGACGCAACTGGGGCCCCGTTCACATAGCCGATCGCGAACTGCGCGAGGTCTTCCTGCCGCCGTTTTGGGCAGCGATCAAAGAGGCTCGTATTGCATCGATCATGAATGCCTATCACGAGATGGATGGTGTCCCATGTGGCAGTTCAAAGGAGTTGATGGTCGATCTGCTGCGTGATGAGATGGGTTTCGAGGGCGCTGTTGTCTCCGATTACTTTACCATCGATGCCCTGGTGAATTATCACCGGGTTGCTACCGACAAACAGGAAGCCGCCCGGCTTGGCATCGAGGCCGGGATCGACATCGAGCTTCCCAAGTGGAACTATTACTGCGATCCGCTCCGCCAGGCAGTCGAAGATGGCACGGTCGATATCGACCTGATAGATGTGTCGGTGGCGCGTGTACTGCGAATGAAGTTCCAACTGGGACTATTCGAGAATCCTTTTGTGGATGAAGGCAAGGCATTACAGATCCTCAATACGCCGATGCAGCGTGCATTATCGCTCGAAGCAGCAGAGAAGTCCATTGTTCTGCTCAAAAATGATGGCTTGCTGCCATTGCCGTCTAACCTCGATACCATTGCCGTGATCGGTCCCAGCGCAGACAACATCCGTGTGTTATTGGGTGACTACCATTACCCGGCTCACCAGGAAGGCCTGTTCTACGGCGATACCAACATCGATGCGCCCAACCCCTTGCACAATGTGATCGTTAAGATGGATATCCGTGACCACCTGCCTCAGTCAGTCAGCGTGTTAGGGATGTGAAAATAATTAAACCTTCCGACAGGTAGCTGGAGCAATATCGATGAACCACTTACCCAGACCTGGGCTGTTTCA
>JAFGLD010000309.1 GCA_016928235.1 Anaerolineae bacterium
ATATCAAGGCGCAGCAAAGACATGTTAAGATCTGGGGAACGAAAAACCTCAGCTCACTGTCAAAGCTGCGCCAGGAGAGGGCCAAGCATCTCAGAGGACGACAAGATGCGCGTTTTTGCGACAATAGCAGATCGCAGGATTCACTGGCCGGTGGTAATGCTCCTCGCGTCAATGTGTGGCTTGTGGATCCTGGCCTGTGGGGGCTTGGACATAGCGATGCCTGATGTACCGGAGACGGCGACAATGACGACACGGCCATCAGAGACGGCTACATTAACCGCAACATCGACCTCCTCGCCAAGTCCAACGCCCACAGCAACACTCTCGCCTACACCAACTGTGACCTCCAGTCCAACAGCTACATTAACGCCGTTGCCAACTGACACACCCCTGCCCTCTTTGACACCGACGGAGACGCCGGCACCCACAGCAACTGAGATGCCTCTTCCTACCAGTGAGCCCTTGTCTTATTGGAACAACATCCCCATCATGCCCCAGGCATATGCAGGTGAGCAAAAATTAAATGCATATATATACTTCGTTCCGGCTACTGTCCAGCAAGTGCAGGATTTCTACAACCATGAATTGGTCAAACAGGGGTGGCAAATTGTTGCTTCCGCTCCATCTACACTCGTGCCCGGCAGCATGGGAATAATGTATCAGAAAGACGGCAAAAACCTCGGTATTGCGGCATTTCCGGAGGGGGATGCTACCCGTGTTATGATTATTCCACCACCTTAATCAGCTTGTGCTCTGCCACTCGCGCAAGGTGCTCAGTCTCTGAGTGGAAGTGTGGAGGAAAGAGATGGTGTTGAAAGGGGAAGCATTAGTCGGGTTGATATCCCGATCTACATTTTGCTCAAGGTAATTCTCAATGAACCAGGATCAGTATATGTGTGCTCCGGCGACAACGACAACTCACAAAGCAACCTGGCCGGTATTCCTGTTGATTTTTGGTCTGACGTCATGGGCCTGCGGCTCTACCAACACATCGATGATTAACATTCCGGCAACCGTCACGGCACTGCCAACAGCATCGCCATCCCTGGTACCAACAGTAACACCACCTGCTACACCGAGCCCTATACCAACGCCAACACTCAATCCGGACATCGAGTTGCCGGACGATTATCTATACATCTCCGGGATCAAGGCCCGCGCCATCGAGATCTTTGCCGCCGGGCAGGCAATGGGCAATCGAGCCAATATTTTCTCCAAAGTTGGAGACAGTATCACGGTCAGCGATGCCTTCCTAAAGCCGTTCAGCGAGGGGAATTACGATCTGCAAGATCATGCTTATCTGCAACCAGTCATCGATTATTATTTACAGGAGACGGCCAGAGATGCCGACTCGTTTGCCAATACCTCACTGGCAGCCAAAGGCGGCTGGTCGGTCTGGCACGAGTTCGACGCCAAATCTGCCGATCCCACTCTCTGCCTGCCGGATGAGACGCCGCTGGTGTGCGAGTATCGAGTGGCGCGGCCGGCGGTAGCGCTGATCATGCTGGGCACCAACGATGTACCAACCATGTCGACCGGCCGGTACGAGGAGTACATGCGGCAGATCATCGAGACGTCTATTGAGATGGGGGTGATCCCAATCGTTAGCACCCTGCCCGACTACTTTTCAGAAGAAGCTAAGGTGCAGGCCATGAATGCAGTTATTGTCGGGCTGACGGAGGAATATCAAGTACCCTTGTGGGATTACTGGGGATCCCTGGCGGAATATCCCAAGCGTGGTTTGAGCATCGATGGTATCCATCCCTCCTGGGCCGCTCCGGCCGATTTTGCGCCCAACTATCTCTACTATGGCATGACCAACCGCAACCTGACAGCGCTACAGGCACTCGATGCGGTGTGGCGATTGGTGATCGAGCCGGGGTGGTTTACTCCCGAAGATGCTGATGACTGAGGCCCCTCTTGACGCATTCCCTTCAGATTATCGCCTTCAGTGGAGGGTGGTTGGAGCCTTAGACGACGCATAGGTAACGATTAGACATCACTCCTGGAAACGTGATGTACCCGCCGAGCCACACCCTTTACCTTCTCACGCCCGCCCACGGCTTTGCCCATCGGCGATGGCCCCGGCGATCAGGTGCGCTACGCGCAGGGGTTCGGGGATCGAGCCTTCTATGGCAAGTCGCTTGACAACTGTAACTGCCTGATCGTGTGTCAAGCCCACTCGTTGAACATAGGCCGATCCGGCAGGCTCCATCGGGCCCAGCTTCTCGATCACCGCCCACTTCTCCCGACCGCCGCGCACTTTGGTGAGCAGAGCATTCTTAATCGCTTCCATGTTGGGTAGTCTGCGCGAGACAACCAGGACCGGTAAAGCGAGCTGCTCGTGCAGGGCAAAGACATCGACCACATTGAAGCCCCCCAGCGCGATCCCCTGAAGCATGACCAGATGAAGATTGGGCGCGAACTTGGATTGTGAAATCAACGCTATCAACTTCTCGGCTGCATCCATCCCATCCTTCTCCACTTCACCAATGAGGACACCGTCCAGCCGCAAGCCGGCATACACCATCCCAACGACCTTCACATTCCCCGCATAGCCGGCAGGAAACGGCGCGTCATCAAAACCGATAACGCATGAGAGTTTGGCAGGTGATTGAGGGTGGGTAGTCGATGGCATATGGTTGATAGCAAAGTCGATGGTAATACGCTGTCCGGGCAGCATCCTACTCGATCCACATCTGTCCCGATCGCAGACTCAACTGGGGGAGCTGTTTCATTACCATTTCTCCAGAAACAAAAACGCTCATCTTTTCATTTCCATCCGGATGTCGATTTGCAGCTCTTGTGTTGGCGAAAGCGCAACATGGCTAAGAACTGCTCGATTTCCGCTGATGGAAGTTCGAGATGAGTCGTCTCAGGTACCCCCAGGGGGATTCGAACCCCCGTTTTGGCCTTGAGAGGGCCACGTCCTGGGCCTCTAGACGATGGGGGCCAACGCGCAGCATTTTAACATCTGTGCGAGAACACGTCAAAAAATTCCGCCGGCGTTGGAGCGATATCAGCCGTCCATCGCTACCCTGAACCCGATCAACGCTGCACGGGTAGCCGGATCCATCGGGCGACGCTGCGTGCAGTGAATCACCTTACGAGGACTATCATAGCTACCGCCGCGCAGCACACGTGCTCCCTTTCCCTCGGTCCGCTCGCGCCCATCGCCGGCCTTATAGGGATAATCCTTGGCCAGGCTGTTTGTCCACTCCCACACATTGCCACCCAGGTCACACACACCTTCCGGCGTCTGGTCAGCCGGGAAAATGCCGACAGCGGTGGTCTGGCGAATACCGGCCTCCTGAGTATTGGTTGTATCGTCGCTGGCGCGATTACCCCAGGGATACTTGCGGCCCTCGATCCCCGCTGCCGCTCGCTCCCACTCGGCCTCAGTCGGCAGCCGATAGGGCTTACCGGTTTTGGCAGCCAGCCAACAGGAAAAAGCATAGGCTTCATACCAGGTCAGCCCAACCACCGGCCGATTGGCAATTCCCCACACCGGGTGCTGCAGCAAGCCGCGTCGATGGTTGCTATGCGCCACTCGCCAGTCATTCCCCTCCGGTGTCCAGTAGGCAGCATCCTTGTACCCCTCCTCGGCGAATTTCCAAAACTGGGCATTAGTGATCGGGTACCTGGCAAGATGGAAAGAACGCAGCCGGATAGTGTGCCGCTCCGACTCAATCCCCAAACCGACCACCCCACCATCGATGTGTATCATCTCCGGCGGCAATGCGCAGATCCCCCGACGCGGATCGCCGAGCATACCCAGTACATCGGCAGCCTGGGCACGTTCACGCGGCGTCAGGTGTCCGTTCCGGATGAGCGTGACCATATGCTTGATCACCCGCGGCACGAGTTGCTGCCCAACGTGCTTATCTTGCTCCGCCACCTGCCGCCCAACCGTCCGCACGATCTCTCCTGCCCACCAGACCGATCGCCAACCAACAGCATCGACAGGCGGATCCATCGGGCAAAGCAGATTGGCCGTATCAAGCGGGCGATAAACATCACCAAGGTTAAAGACCAGGTGTCCAATCGCCAACAGCAGCACTTCCCGCCAGATATCATCCTCAGCCGCCAGATCGGCAATGCGGCGGGCAAAGTCCCGGCCATTGACCAGGTAACAAGCTGCCAGGAATTCCTGGAAGCCTCGGTGGGGGAAAGCATACATCCGCTCACCCCTGGTCCCCTCGCCCTTGCCAACCAGCAGCCCCGTTCGCTGTTCGACATAATCGCAGAAGCGCTGCGTCTTGCCCCAATCGCCGTCCAGGTAACCTTGCAATATCCGGAACAATTCCGTTTGGGGAATGTGAGCAGTATCAGGCCACATTCCTTGCGATTTGTGAGCCTGAAAGGCTACATCGCACAGACCGTTCATAACACGCTCTTTGCGTGTGGACAGCTCTTCCATCAGCCCTGGCTCCCACTGCCCCGGCCCGATTTCCTTGGCCCGCTGCCAGTTCCACAACAGCAAATCGACGCAGTTGCTGTACAACACGGCCCGCTCATGAGGCAGCGTTCCCTTATAAGTGTGGACAACCGCCATGACAGTCAGAAGCATTGGGTTTTGCGCCAGATCGAGCAGACCACTCATAGCATGGCGAAGCTCATCGGCCTTGGCCTTGCTCCAACCCGGCTCCATATAGCTCAAAACATCCAGTGAAGCATACCAGCTACTGATAAAAGCATCGATGCTGCTCCGGCATAGCGGCGCGAGCGTGACATCAGGAAAACTGTTCAATCGCCAGGCCGGATCGGTGTAGGAAAGCACCCGGCAGGTAGCCACAAAACGGCTGCGAGCATAGGTATCGGCAAAATCGGCAATTGCATCCCGTACCATGCTTCGCATGTCTTTCTCCGGCACCTCATCCAATCCGTCGAGCATCACCAGACATTGGCCCTGCTGAAGTGCCTGGCAAAGTGGGCCGGCGAAATCGCCCTGGTTTTGAGCCGACAACCGGTTGAGGATATGCTTCCACAGCATCTCGGTGTTGCCCTTTTTAGCATTCGCTGGAATATCCTGGGCAAACTCGCGCAGATCGACACGCACCGGCAGCAAAGGCCCATAACGCCAACGCGCCGATCGCTTCCCATCTTGCTGGGGTACATTCAGCTTCTCCAACGCGCCTCGCTTGGGATGCAGCCGGGCGCCGGCCAGACACAGCGTCAGATAATTCAGAAAAGTCGATTTGCCCGACCCGGGGTCGCCCAGGATCATCAAGCGGCGATGGCGAATGGCAGCATCGAGCACCGGGACCGGCGCGCGCATATCGGTCTGACCGCCGACCGCCGGTTGAGTGCTGGTCGTATCGAGCGATACATAAATAGTATCCAGGCGGATCTCCGGGACACCTCCCTCCGGGCTGCCCAGATCGAGATCGAGCTGGCCAAGCGATACACGATTGGCAGTCACCAACAGGCGACTCAGGTAGTTGCGCTCAGCCTCCGAGAGCGGTGGAACTTCGATCTCCGGTTCCACCTTAGCATCACCTGCCTTAAGCCGGCCGGCGTGCGGAGCAACAAAGTTTTCGATTTTGTCGATGTTGTAAACCGCGCCGCCAGGCTGGATCGTGTTGGTAACCCGATCGCGTCCGGCAACGTCTGTATTGTGTGTCGTGCCGGAGCCGATGTTTACGCCGGGACCGGTGCTGCCGTCAATCACAATCGAATCACCTGGAGGAGGTGCATCACATGCAACTGCGCCTATCTGGGGACCCGGGTCAGAACCATCGCCATTCCACTTTTCTGGCAGCTTCTTGTCAACATGAGTCATCTCTGCCTTAGAAGCCTTGCTGTCAATCACGTGCTCCAGTGTCTCAAACCGCTCTGATGGGTTTTCGCCATGGCCATTCCCCGGCTCCTCATTTCGACCGGCGGGTGCCCGATTGAAAATTTGAGACAGCCTTGATTTTCGGGGTACAGGTAAATTCGACATGATGCTCTTTCCTTTAACGCAATGCCTTACCCCCACGGTAAATATGTAAACAGCTGTTGACAGATGGACTATTGATCATTCTGTTGAATAACAGCTATCACTCCTGAAAAGTTTTTGTTGGTGTGTCCAACTGATGGGATACTCTTCTTACTCAGGAATGGGGATTGATTAAATAACTTTCTCCCGCAGAGCCTGCAATTAAGACTTGTGGATGGGTAAAGTTAATCGATTCTCATCCCTCAATAACAGAACGCTTACGAGCTTTTACCCGTTACCTTCGGGAAACCGGCCGTGACTATATGGCTGTCTTTCTGTCTCCGCGTATTCTTGCAACTTTTACACTTCCGTCTACACTATCCTCATTCAATAAGATAATGCTATTCAGAAGCTTGCTGTCATGGATGCAAATGGCATTTAACTTATCACTCATCCCTATTCTCCAAAGAGTGGTCGATGATCAAAATGTTCACCCACCCATTCCACCATAAGAAATGGAAAATAGCGTTTGACTCGTCACCCAAACGACTACCAGTCGTCCATACTATTTTTAAGGAAGCGACACGTGCAAGACCTACCTGACACCAACAAGAGCACTCCAAGAGAAGATGCCGCCGCGCCACCATCGATCGGAGGAGATCACATCGTTATCACGGGCAATATCGGCCCGGGTGTGAACATCGGCCGTGGTTCGGCTACATTCCAAAATATCGCCGGGAATGATCTGGTCACCAATAACGGCCTCATCGCTGACAGCCAAACCCAATTCGCCGATCTGCTGGTCGATCTCAAAGACATGATCCTCCAGGCCAAAGAAAAGGGTGAGCTTAACGACAGTGTTGCCAAGCAGGCCGTTGAGAAGCTGGAAACGGCCGCCGATATGGTCAAGAAAGAGAAGAAGGCCGACAAATCTATTATCGTCCAAAAGCTGGAGGCTGTGGCCGACATGATCGAAACAGCCACTGAGTCATTTAGCAACCACGATGGCGGGATCGCCACGATTTTAGTCAAGGCCCTGCCAATAGCTTACCTGCTGGTCAAACTAGCCTCGCATCTCTTCTAATCGAGATGTCAGGCGAGGTACCGTAGACCGGGCGCGCGCAACGATCCAGTTCAACGCCATCAACAGCTCGTTTTGAAGATCGGCATCGGTCTCCCATGACGCGCGGGGTGGAAGCTCCTTGAGCAAACTGGTGATGACTTCCCCCAGCATCGAAAGCTCCATGCTGTGGAAAGGCAAATCGGGCAGGTTGCGGATCAAATGTCCCAACGTTACAGCGGCCGCACAACGAACCGGCAGCTGGCCCTGTCTGGTCAGGTCAAGTAGGGTTTGTTTGGTATCGGGTCGTACCTCACGTCCATATCGCAAGCCGTGCAGCGCCGCAATTTGAACATCACTGTTCTCGTTCTCCGAGGCTACCTCCAGCAAAACATGGCCAAGATCAGGAGCTTCATCCAAAGCATGTCCCAGAATTTCCAATGCCAGAACCTGCAAGCTGATCGGGACTTGTGTCGCTTGTGTCCTACCGGCCGGGCGTAGAACCGCCAGATCCATGATCCGGTTGACGATATCCATCCCCAACGGGCCATGCGCCTTCAAACAGGCAGCAATCGATGCGCCGTGGGCCTCCCAGTTGGTCGACAATGCCCGAACCAGGACCAATAATGCCTGGTTTGGTAGCCCGCGCAGATGGCTCAGTGCCCGCACCGACTTGGTGCCGATGCCAAAATCCTGTACTGATACCAGCGAAACCAGGTAGTCGACTAACTCTGGGCCCGGCTCTTCGAGTTGGGCAATTGTATCAAGCGTGGTTTCCCGGACAATCACTTCCTTGTCGCTCAACAGGAGACGCAAAGCCTCACGCAACTCAGCAGTGGGGCGCGGGAAGTGCCTGAGAGCGGCAGCAATTGCGCAACGCACACGATGAGTAGGGTCGCGCACGGCATGGGCCAGGACATGCATGACCCTGGAATTGCCGTTGCCCCTGACGGCCAGCGGTTCGACAACATCGGCACGAACGCTATCGACCGGATCATCCAGCCGCTCAATCAGCGCCTCCATGATATCATCCGAGTCGTTCCGACATGCGCCCAATGCCAGCGCGGATGCGCGGCGGATCGCCACCTCCGGGTCGTATGTCCAATCGATAAGATGCTCGATCACTTCTTGTGGCAGCTCGACCGGACGCCGGAGCGCGTCGACGGCTGCCAGGCGTAATCCAGACTCGGTATCCATCGCAAATCGGCAAATGGTCAGCAATGCATTGTCCGGCAAGACGTTAGCACTGCTCAGCGCCTCCATGGCACCCCGGCGAATCTCCAGATCGGGTTCATTGAGCAAATAGATCAGCTCATTGATCACGCCGGGAGGCAGCGCGCCGATCTGTTGAAGCTGGCGCAAACTGACGCGACGCCCGGCAGGATTGCCTCCCCGAAGCAGATCGACGAACATCGCCAGAGCCTCGCTCGGCACTGGCGGCACGCTGTGCAGCGTGTCGCGGGCACCTGTGCTGACCCGCTCGTCTGTGTCGCAAACCAGCGAGAGAAGCAGCTTGTAAGCATCCACCGAAAGGCCGGACGCGCATCCCAATGCCTGGGCGGCTGCCCAACGAGATAGTGCCGGTGCTTCACGTCCATCCCTGACCAGCATATCGATGGCCTCGGCCAGGTGAGATGGCCAGAAGGTTAAAGCATCGACGGCAAAGGCGCGCCGGTGTTCATCGATGCTTTGCAGCCCTTCCAGCACGAGCTGAAGCGCGCGTCGACTGGCCAGTGTGCCGTCCAGATTCATCAGGTGCCGGCGAGTATTATCGAAGATCAGACTGAAGCGGCCCAGGCTATCCCGGTCACCACCTAGCCATAACGCGACAAGCTCATCCACCACCAGGTGAGTAATCTGAGAGCGTGTCTCGATTCCGGTGCCCAGCAGGCGAGCCGCAAAGAACAGGTCGCGCTTGAGAAAATCTTCAAAGAGCGCAGGTGAATAGCCCATATCCTGGGCCCGCGTTCCGCGTGCCAGGATGGCCATCTCGATCAGGTCGGAGGCATCTTCCTGGGAGCGCAGCGCCGTGAATCCAATCGCCAACCGGATGATTTCATCCCAACGCGGATCGTGCAGCAGCACGCGAATGCGCTCCGAAGCAAGCCGGTAACTGGAGACCAGATAACGCGCGGCAAAATATTCTTGCAATCCATCGTAGACAAAGCCGTATTGGCCGCTCGAACACTCGACCAGAGCGCCCGGCTGAGATCGAATGCGGCTCACGAATTCTCCAATTGCTTCCTCTCCTTGTGCGACAGGAGCATCAGAGTGCAACTGCTGCCAGATGTGGAGCAAGATTGCCTGCAAGTCCGGTTCACTAAGCCTGCCGCTGGCGCGCGATGAGTGTATCCAGAAGGCCAGATGGCTCAACAGATCGGTCGCTTCGTATTCCAGAATAGTCGGACGCGAGCCGGCGCTTTGCGGCAAACGCCACTCACGGATCAGCGCATCGGCGACCATCTGGTAGAGAGCTACTCGTTGTGGAACAATCACCATGCCAGGGCGGTAGATCCCGATCAGCAGGCGAAGCATCAACGGTGTATTGACTAACACATGAAGCTGTGGATTGGTGGTAACCTCGCGCACCAGTGCCAACGTTTCCGCGTGGGCCTGTTGAAGTGCCTCATCCTCACGGATCAGAGGCCGCTTCAACCGGATCAGCGCCAGCGTCCAGCGCAAAAGGAATGGCCCAATCTGGCTCCGATCCAGTGGACGGATGACATGAATGGCGAATTCGGTTGGTAGAGGAGCGGCCGTATACCCGGTCAGACGGCTGGTTACAACGATCTGGTTACCTGCGGCATGCCACTGACCGGCAGCATCGGTCACTGCCTCGACGATCATGCGGCGCTGCTCGTCGGTGGCCACCTGATTGAGACCATCCAATAATAAAATGCACTGCCCGGCTCGCAAGAAGCCGGCTACCAGGGGCCCTACAGACTGATCGGCAGATATCTCGGCGGCTGAACGCAGAGCGAAATCTTGCAACGATTCATCCGGCAGATGGTCATCGACATACTCGGCCAGGTCAATGTAGATCGGCAAGGGGCGCGCCAGCCTGACCTGAAAACCACCATTGGGGCGCGACTCGATCTGGATGCTGTCAGCCTGATCCTCTGACAAGATACGCGCGTATTCGAAAGCAATAGCCCGCAGTAGCGTTGTTTTGCCGGTACCCACATCTCCCAATATCAAAACCTGAGAATGCTGAGACAGAGCCTCTTGAGGCATGAGTCCGGGATGGGCTTCTAATTCCCTGGGCCCCACAGCCTCTTTGAATGCGAAGAGATCATCACTGATAAAGGTAGCTGTCTGATAGCGCACAGCCTTGACCGGCTGATGATAAGCATCGAAGGGCACCAGGCGCAGTGGCGTAAACACCGTATCGAGAGAGACAGGGATACGCCCAACTTGAGACAACCCACGTGGATCGATCAGGCCGATAACATTGGAACAAGCACTCAAGTAGGCCATCAGCGCGGTTGTTATGTCAGGTGGCATGGGAACAGCATCACCATTGAGATCCGGAACAGGCTTCTCCTCGCCCAAAGCCAGCTCGGCCAGCATCTCGACCACATCCTGCGACACCAGCAGGCATTCGAATGCGTCTGTGGCCTCGATCAGGCGAGCCTCGGCAATGCTCATCAGGATCTCTATCGGCAGCACCCAATCGCCCCAAGAGCGTGGCAGGTTGCGATCGGTGTTGAGTGTTACAGCACGTTGGAGATCAGGGTATTGACTCCACAGAGCCTCAGGAGCATCTTCCAGACGGAAGAAGTAGGTTCTCCACAGATTCTCGGCAAAGGCTGCTACACTGTCACCGCCATGTTCAAACAAGACACCAAAGATGTCCAGCCAACGCGCATTGGCGCCAGGCACAGCGACAAACTCCTCCTGGGCAGCATCGAATATTGCTGTCAGGTTGGCCGTATGAAGCACCTCACGCGCCCAATGTTCAATAGCTGTAAACACAGCATCATCGGTCTCGTCGCCACGTTCCTGGGCAAATTCAACCAACTTATTAAGAAGCTGTGACCCAGCCTGGCTTAGTGCCTTTGTGATGGACGTGCATGCCATCGACGGAGGCTCTCCTACCTAGATGCCCGGATCCAGAGTAAATAGCAAAAGCCCGGGTTTTCCTGTTTCCGCAGCAAGTCACAGGGAATATGGAGGAATGATACTTTGTAACCTACCCATTTGAGGCAAGCCCGAATAATATTGAGATAGACAAGCCAATAAGTTCGCGTAACGCCTAGATGATCATTCCCCTGGACGGCTTTTTGCCCCATACCACCAAAAATGGCCTGGCCCTACAGAGCGAAAGGCTCTACCCAATTCTCCTCAGCAAATTGACAAATAGTTTTGGTAAATACAAATAAGAAATACTATCTGTTGGTGTCAGGATATGGGTTGCCTTAACAGTGAGTAAGGCGTATGATTGAGCAATCTTTTGATTGCTTAACCAAATTGAAACCAAACTCTACCCTAATACATACAAATACCATTATAGTGCAAAAATGTAAATATTGAATCATCCCTTTATCACAAAACAGAAACAAAATGACAAGTTCTTACCAAGAACTTTTGACTATCCAGGAATTAAAAACGAATAGACCTGTGACAAGCAAGCTAAATCTGCAAACCAAACAAGTTGTTTTCAGGCACTATAGCCTAAATTTCGCACTTTGCATAACAGTCTTTGGTGATCAGTTTTCAGTGATCAGGTTTCAGTTTGTAGCCTCAAATGGTAGATTGTTTGTTAGCTGTTAGCTGTGAACTATGAAACGCAGAACGCAATAGACTGAAAGGTGGGCACTGCTTCGGGAAAGGTGGATGATGGTGATGGGTGGTTTATGGTCACACCAGCCAGTCGTCCTCTCTCGGCAACCAATAGTCTGTTGCATCCTATGTTCCGCGAACTGTAACCTGTCCATTAGCGTAAACTTAAGCACAAACCCGATCTGTTTGGTTCTACATTTTCGGTTATTAGTTCTTGTTTATTAGTCTTTGGTATACAGACAAGAGCCTGTCATTGCGAACAAAAAACTGATCACTACAATGTCGTTTAATCGTCGAGCACTGAAAATTGATCGCCAAGCAGTATTGATGCCTTAAGTTGACACCTATTAGATGATATTCTTATCTGCACAAAGGCTGATGTGACGTGGCACTACCACCCTCTTGGTACTACCTCATCTCAATACCGGCTTCACTCCTGCTGGGAATACTGCTTGGTTGGGCGCTACAGGCCGGCCGTGCCAGACGCCGCACCTATGTTACCGATACCCAAGTATCTGAAGCACAGACCAGGGCCAGGCGGAAAGAAGAAGCACTGCACACTGCCGAAATCACACTGGCGCAGCACGAGTCACGGCTTCAAACGTTAAATAAGACTATTGCCACAATACGACAGCAAGTCCAAGAGACTGAGGAAGAGCATACACAGCTTCTGACCATCCTGGACGAATGGCAGGCTTCAAGCAAAAGTGCCCAAGACAGCCTACACACCATTCGCCAAGGCGTACAAGCACGCAGCCAGGAAACCGATGCCCTGCTCACCGATATCGACAAGAGTCTTGAGGAAATGGATTTGCTCAAGCGGATGCAGGAGAGCTATCAGGTCAAAATCAATCGACTAACCCAGCAAGTTCAGTGGCAGGACAGCGAGCTGCGGATGCTACGCCATACGGTTCAAACCAAGACCAGCGAGATCAACGAGGCTCGCGCCCTGCTCGATCAACGAGACGCGGAGCTGCGACTGCTCATTCGTCAACGACAACAGCGCGAAATCGATATCGCCAATGCTCGCAAGACAATGTCCCAGCGAGATGATGAGCTAAGACGACAGTTAAAAAAGGAAGCGGACACTCCCATTGATGGAGGAAGACGCTCCCTGGTGGCGCTTCCTGAGCCCACCGGGACAGCAGATGAGCACCGGGTTGATGTCACACCCCCAAAAAAGCCGCCAGCACGGCCAACCAGCCGCTCCATCCTTGAAGAGGATGAGGAGAGTGACGATCAAGATTCCACAACAGACGCAGATGGAGGTCTGCAAGACATTGCCGTCATCCCCCGGCTGGCCGACTATTATGCCAAACAATTGAGAGAGAAGGGGATCACAACTGTTAAACAACTGGCCGATCACACACCAGAGGAACTGCGCGCCATGTTGTATATCCCAGGCCACCACTCACCTCAAATCGAGAACTGGGTTAAAGCCGCGCGGCGTCTATCTCGACAGAAAACGACTGACAGCTAGGTGGTTATCGGTCTGGTCAGGCGTCTCCAGTCAGGCAATCTTGCCATCTATTCATCTTCGACGATCTCAAAATCCTCTGTCACCGATGTTGCCAACTGTAGAGTAGCTGAGACAGAGCAGTACTTCTCGTGCGAAATCCGTATGGCATCTTCGACTGCTTTCGCAGACAGCCCACGCCCCTTGACAATATAGTGAACGTGAAAGTCCTGGAAAGTCCAGGGCGGATCGGCTTGTTGATCGGCAGTGATCCGGATCTCCAACCCGGTCAGCTTCTGCCGCTTCTTCTGGAGGATCCCCACGACATCGACAGCCGTGCAGCCTCCCAGGGCCATCAACATCAACTCGGAAGGTTTGACCCCAATGCCTCCCTCCTCCCCCGGCACTGATATGACAATGCCATGCCGGGTGCTATCGATGGCAACAAATTGTTTTTTATCGAGCCACTTGATGGTCGCTTCAGCCATGTCGGTCTCCTGAAGATAGCGGTACGCAATGTTATAGTCATCCAGGTAAGTTGTTGCACCATGGGCAAAATAGCGGGTAAGCCACAAAACGTAAATATGTAAATATGTGAAAAATCGTTACTTCAAGTGGACGTGGTACCACGCTATTCTCGCGTGGTCAACATTGTAGTTGTTGGGCGGTAGGGATTTTGCATGGGATCGATTTGCCTTTGAAGCAGTTTCACGCTTGCGTCAACACCAACCTGCACCACCGGATATCACTCTCGTTTTTTACATATTTAACTATTTACATATTTACTTGTCCTGTGTGAGTGTTAACCGAAAACTTTTCTGGAGAACTATATGTACTCCATAGACAGCCTTATCGATCCCGATCTTACAGCTCATTTTCCGATGGTGGCCTACGGCTTGATCTTGGTTACAATCTTCCCCGGGTAACCCATTGTAGGGTGTTAGAGGAGATTTAATCTTATGGATACATGCCCCTTCACCTCCGCCGACATCGACGCCGTTTTGTTCGATATGGACGGCACGCTGATCGACACCGACAACACGGATGTGAGCCGGTGGGCCAGACGCATCGCCCGGCTCTACCGAAGCCCGGAACGCGCACACAAGGCAGCTCGCCGCCTCGTCATGGCAATAGAATCGCCTACCAACAGCATTTTTGCCGCATTGGATTGGGTTGGGCTGGACGCGCTGGTTGTGCGTGCGATGATCGCGCTGCAAGGAAGCAAGCACAGCTTGCATGATATCCCGACCATCAATGGGACACCAGAGATCATCGAGAAGCTGGTCGGGCGATACAAGCTGGGTGTGGTCAGCACGCGCAGCATCACCGAGCAAGAGACCTTATTGGCACATTTGCGCTTGCGCCAACATTTCGATGTGCTGGTGGGCCGAGACACCACCTGGCGAATCAAACCTCATCCCCAGCCGATACACTACGCCGCCCATGCGCTCGGTGTCGAGCCGGGGCGCTGCCTGATGGTCGGTGACACCACAGTCGATATCCTGGCCGGGCGTCGAGCTGGAGCGTGGACGTGCGGGGTGCTGTGCGGCTACGGCGAACGGATCGAGCTGGAGCGTGCGGGGGCAGATGTAATCATCCGGGAAACGATGGAGATCGGCAATCTGCTTTCGTGATTCTTCCTTTTGCTCCACTGCCCGATTAACAGTCCTGTACAAGAGTTCGCCTCGAAATTAAGGCTTACTCCTGATAACTTTTAACGCATAGTGGCAAAAACCGCACGCAAGAGGATGAAAGCGCCCAAAATGCCCCCATTTTCAGGGTACGACAAGCGAATGATGCTGGGCTCTCAGAGCCCTCAGTGTTACTTTTGCCGCAATGCCTTTTAACTTATGGGTTGGGTGTCTCTTCGCTTGCTGGCAGCATGACGGTTGCCTTCCACGGCCCCTCACAAGTGACCATAATGGCGGAAACATCAATAGTGACTATGCCGCTGGGCATAAAACCTGGCTCATAGGTTAGCTCTGCGATGAATGGCTCACCATTATATCCCACAAAGACACCGCCATATCGTCCCATAGGATTATCGAAGTCAAATAGTCTTGCTGAGTGAACAGATGGATCTGGAGAGTTCAGATGGAAGGCAAATCCATATTCGCCATTACGCTCAAAAAATCGAGCTTTGGCTATGTGCAGAGAATAGCCTCCTATTTGAATATCCTGAGCAATCTCCCATTCTTGATCGATCTGAAGATTTTGACCGGCGTCAAAGGTAAAGGAATGGTTATTACCATCAACTAATGCCCCATAAATATCCATGTGGACCGAATCAACTACCAGCGTTACCGGGGTGGGGGTATAGTCAATATTAGCATTGAAAACAATCGGCAGTATTCTGTCTGCAAAGAGAGGTGATTCTGAAATATCCCACCCACCAGGAATTTCCTGTCCATTGGTATCCAATAGTCGAACCATAGTTCCGTCTATCATTAAGTTATTTCCATCACCTTCGAGTTTGCCATATATGCGATAACCGTCATCCAGTGGAATTACCCTCTCTATAGAGAGCGTGAAAGTATCATTGGCAGTGTCATCCATTGGAGTAGAGAGAGACAGTTCGGCTTGGGGAACGATCGGATTTGTAGGGGCAATTTCGATGATTGGGTAAGTGGTCATCTCCGGCGTGACCGGGACGAGTGTCAAAGGAATCTCCCAGTTTTCAGGCAGCTTTCCGAAGCCCGTGCCTGTCAGACATGGAATAAGGAGTGTCACTTCATTGACACCGGCTGGCAGGCCGGGAAATCTATAGTTGGCCTCGAACGATATTTCACCAAATGACGATACACCACTGCCTGAGCTTCCTGCCGGGTATGAAAACTCGACACCATTTGGAAGCCGTAGCTGTGGAAGAGCCAAGCAATCAGGGCCCTCATATGTCGACTTGACAGGTTCAGAGAGTCCTTCAACGGCATAGACTACCACTGTATGTTGCGAGTCAGCCACGAGTTGTTCCACCGTCACGGTGATACCGTCCCGTGTCACCATGACCGGCATAGCCAGAACACGGGCCTCGGAGGTTTCGATGATGCCAATTCCGGGGATAAAACGGCCCAGTATTTGGTGCATAGCCTCAGCTATCGACGGCACTCTGATCAACATCGCAACTATCACCAGCAAGGCGACCATCGTCGCTACCAGTGTCTTCAGGCGAAGACTCATAGGGGTGTGTTTCCTTTTCTCAAGTTGTGACAGGATGCGCGGCGTTAGATCGATATGATCCGGAACGTATCCGCGCGCTATATCATCGAGGATGGCGGCGTAGGGTTTCTTGTTCATTCCGCGCTCCCTAATAAAGACTTCAGCCGTGTACGCGCAGTGTGCAGCAGCCACTTGATGGTTCCGGGAGCTGTATCCATGGCTGCCGCCATCTCCTTCTCGCTCATTTCCAGGTAATATCGTTGGACGATGACTGCGCGCTGCCGTGGCGGCAGCGCAGACAGGCAGCCCATTATCTGATGCTTGAGCTGCGACTGCTCCACCTGTGTCTCGACCAATGCAACGTGACCAAGCAGTGTCTCGATGGTCGTGATGTCGTCATCAGCGCCAATCGGTACAGTCTTGTTTTCTTTTTCGATGGCGTTGAGGGCAGCATTGACAACTCCGCGCATAAAGTACGGCTCGAACGGCCGCGTGTCATCAAAATAGCGCGCTCGTTGAAAGAAGCGGATGAAGGCTTCCTGGACGATGTCTTCGGCCAAAGCCTCGTCGTGGACGACCAGAAACGCAGCCCTGATCGCCTTCACCTGGTAGCGGGCGATCAGGACCTCAAGACCACTGATATCGCCACATTTCAGGCTTCTGATGGCCTGTTGTTCGTTCATTGTTGGCGTAGTCAAGTGTGTAGTGCTCACATGTTATATACAGTTAACAAGACAAAAAGGTTGGCTGATGACCCGATACTGCTTGTTGAATGTAGATTGTAAGGTATCTTCTCAATAATCCGGGGTGCATATGCGGTAGCCTAAACTCGATACGTCGTTGGCTGTTAGCTCTTAGCTTTTAGTTCCTGGTTTTCAGGCTCTTCCCAATCACCGTTAGTCAATCATGGCGAACAAAAAACCGATCACTGAAAACTGATCACCAGGCAATGGTAAAAACTTAACATCGAGTAAAAACTGCCCCAAGTTATTGAGAAGATACATTGTAACCGTCCCACATGTTTGACGCCCGGCGGCCCCAACGCTATGATTCCCATAAAGTGATGCGGTTGGCTGATGCTAACCGCCCGGATGGACTTCGACGATGTCATACAGACGCAGAAAATCATATGGGTGTTTCCCCTGGTTGGGAATAGCGACCGTTATCATCCTGGTCACTGTTTTATGGGGCGGCAAGATTGTCCGCTTCATTACCGGCGCAGATATCATGGCTGATCTGTCTGCTGATCTGAAATCTGCTCAGCCGACAGCGGCGTCCTCGGAGACACCGGTTAGAGCCAGCACTCCCATTGTCATGCCAACTGTCGGGCCGGAAGGCGTTGGCGATGACGGCTTTCCCGTAGCAGCCCGGCCATCAGTCCTCAAATATACCATCCAGGAAGGCGATTCCCTGTTCCTGATCGCCGATCGCTTCAACTTGAACCCCAATACCATTTTCTGGGCTAACACAGAAACACTGCAAGATAATGTTCACCTGATCTATGTGGGTGTCCAGCTCTACATCTTGCCTGTGAACGGGGTCTATCACATGGCCAACGGCAAAGAGACGATCGCCGATATCGCCGCGGAATATGGTGTCACGCCGGGTGACATTCTGAACTCCGATCTCAATTTGCTTTCCCAATACGACAGCAGCTTTGTTCCCCCGGCCCAGATGCACATCGTTGTGCCGGGCGGCCAGCGCCCATATACCTCCTGGCAATCGCCGATTCGAACCGGGGTCACGGGCGGTGGCTCCAGCCCTGAAGCCTTATTCCACCCTGGTGCCTGCCGAGAGCAATACCGCGGGGTTGGCGGCGGCCAGGCATGGATAAACCCATTGGGAGCGGTGCCTTACAGGATCACGAATAGTTTCGAGCCGTGGCACCCGGGGATCGATCAGGCGTCCGATCGGGGAACACCGATCTACGCTTCCGAGACAGGCGTGGTGGTCTTCGCGGGCTGGCATCGAGATGGCTACGGCGATATGGTCATCCTCGACCATGGCGAAGGTTGGACGACATACTACGGCCATCTGCAAACTCGTTTTGTTAGCTGTGGCAACCAGGTCTCAAAAGGACAGATCATCGGCGAAATGGGAATGAGCGGCAACTCTACCGGCGTCCACCTGCACTTTGAGCTTCGCCTGAACGATGTTCCGCAAAACCCGCGCAAATACATCGAGTTCCGCGATATGCGAGACGGATAAGAAGCAGCAATCAGTGCCAAGTGAAAAACTGAATAAGGGTGATACTCGATGATCAAGTTTTCAACATCGACAGGTGATCGGTTTTCAGTGATCAGTTTTTTGTTCGCAATGACAGGTTCTTGGCTGTATACCAGAGACTAAGAACCGAAAAGGTAGAACCAAACAGATCGGGTTTGTGCTTAAGTTTACGCTAATGATGTGACCGTCATAACGTACCTTTCGGTCAAATTCCAGGATAGTTGCCACCAAATTATTGAGCGTGAAAAGAACAATATCGAATCATTGACGACTTACCTGTCACGTTGCTTGTTGGTGATATCTCTCTCTGCTAATGACTGAACTAAGGAGATTCACGCATAATAATCTGCAAACCGGCTCAGATATGACCGAAAGGTGCGTCATAACTGTCAACTTAAGGCCATTTACCATTTGGATTGATGGACAGCAGATTTGGCAAGCCAAGAACTAGCTACCGGACACTTGAACAAATGAGCAAGAGTTGAACACCATAA
>JAFGLD010000310.1 GCA_016928235.1 Anaerolineae bacterium
CCGGCCAATACTCTGGTGTACCTGAGTGAGCCGGAGATCGGCATACCTGAGGCCAAGCAAGCTCGCTATGAACAAGTCTTGTCGCCTGAACCTATGCGTGTCGACCAGGTGGCACACTTGCCTGATACCACTTGGGAGCGATTGGTGTTGCGACCCAGTGAGCGTGGCATGCTCGAAGTTGTATTTGCCGCCCGCCGCGTCTGGACAGTACGCGATGACGGCGAGACGGTCGAGACGGTAGAAGAATGGCTTCTTATTCGACAAGACCCTGGTCGTCATACTTACACCTTGAGTAATGCTTCGGCCGACACTCCCCTCATCACCCTGGCCACTCGCAAAACGGCCCGTTACTTCGCCGAGCGTGGCAATCAGGATGCTAAGTCCGAATTGGGAGCTGATGAGTTCCAAGCCACCAAGTTTCTTGCCTGGGAACACCACCTTGCCCTGACCATTTTGGCTAGTTGGTTCATCACCGAAACCAAGTTGGAGTGGGCTTCGCTCTATACCAGTGACCCCGCTCTCTATGAATACTACCAGGTCGACGTACTTCCCTCTTTGTCTGTAGCTAACGTCCGCGAACTGCTGCGTGCTGCTCTGCCCTTGCCCCAACTCTCGCCTGCTCAAGCAGCCGCTTTGGTCGTTAAGCATCTCGATAATCGCACTCGTTCACGTAAATCTCGTCTTAGATCTCATTTCAATCCTTGAATGTGACATTGTCAAGGTGATCAGTTTTTACCGCGCAATATCTACTGTGTTCGTAGGTATGCTTGAACTGAGGCGGCAATACGTGTAGCTTTAGCCCATCGTCCGCTACAAAGTCCTTGTGACCTGTGAGCTTTGTTCTGTGACTTTAAACTGATCACCACGATTGTTGTTCAATCGTCAAGAACTACGAACTGATCACCGGTCAAGTTTAAAAACTTGATCATCGAGTAAAAACTACCCCAAGTTGTTGAGATGATACGATTCATTAGGCTTTCAGTTGTAGATTTGATGTCGTCATTGCAATGAGTTGCGCACAAACATGTGCGGTAAACTTACTCGGTTGTTCCTTCTCGCTTTTTACCTCCTCATCGAGCCAGGGAAGCTTTGTCAATGTCTCTCTTGCTTTCTCACAGCTCACATATCGATCCGCGTCATCCAGCAGCCCACCATAATGAATGCAGCGCCTCTGTCTTGACAATGTGACTGATCAGTCATACAATATGACCGAGTAGTCATGTGACCAACCAGTCATAGCGAGGTGTGTATGCCAAAGCAAACGTTCTTTAACCTGCCAGAGGACAAACAGCGGCTGATCGAAGAGGTGGCGGTGGATGAATTCGCCGGGCGTGGATACGCAGCAGCGTCGATCTCACAGATAGTCAGCCGGGCGGGCATCGCTAAGGGCAGTTTCTACCAATATTTTGAGGATAAACACGATCTGTTTATGCATCTTGTCAACCGAGTAACAGAGGAAAAGCACGCCTATTTCAAGGATTGCCGGCCACCAGATCCTGGCATCGATTTCTTTGCTAACTTACGTTGGATGTTCGAAGCCGGGTTTGCATACGCCGCCGCCCAATCCAGGCTGAATCAAGCTGTAAGTCGCGTACTGTTTGGTGAAGGTTTGTTCATGGGCGAGATGTTCAAAGAGGCACGCCAGGCATCTGCGCAGATGTTCGTTGAAATGCTCCAGCAGGCTGCTGAGCGCGGCGATATCGATGCGAATGTCGATCCCACGGTGGCCGCATTTGCTGTCGAGACACTGCTCAACTCGTTGGGATTGTTCATCTTGAACCAGCAAGCGGTCAGCCAGGAGGTGCTACAACAGGGTCGTATCGATTGGCTTACCTCTGAACAGGCACGCCAGATTGTCGATAACATGTTGTTTGTGCTGGAACACGGTTTGCGTAAGAAGACAGATGGCTGATTGTCGATGAGCAAAATGCCCACCAATGGGAATAAAAACAGCCTATAACTCATCGCTCAGCACTATTTTCGCAAGAGGTCTATTATGGATATTCTGAATGACTTTTTCGCCTGGGCATGGCTTCGACATCATAACATCTTGAGCTGGTATATCCGCCCATTTTTCCTGGTTCCCTTTTGTTACTTTTCCTATCGGCGAAGTTGGAAAGGTATCGCTGCGACGATTGTCGCGTTGGCGACCAGTATGTTCTGGTTCCCTACCCCAGACAATCCCGATCCGCGGGTCATTGCGTTCCTGGCTACAGAGAAAGAATTCCTGACTGGCCCCTGGACAACAGGTAAGTGGGTGCAAACCTTGCTTGTTCCACTCAGCTTGATCCTGCTTGGTATGGCATTCTGGAAGCGATCGTTGTGGTATGGTCTGGGGATCGTCAATTTCATCGCGGTTACCAAGCAGCTCTGGAGTATTCTCTATGGCGGCGAATCAGGATGGGCTGTGCTGCCGCCCATGTTAATCGGTCTAATCATCTGCAACGCGGCGATCATCTTGGGGGTGAACCGGACTGAAAAGCGCCGGCACCAGGAGATATCCCGGTCTAAAGAGAACAACCCCGCCTGAGCGAGTTGGACAAAAAACCATCTAATTTCAAGTATGTAGAGGTAACATCATGACTTACAATCTTAAGCGTAAAACCATCATCATTACCGGCGCGAATTCCGGGATCGGCAAAGCGGCGGCTATTCAATTAGCGAGTCTTGGCGCAACGGTCATCCTGGCATGCCGCTCCGCAGAACGCGGAGCACGGGCAGTCGAGGAGGTTCGCCAGGCCACCAGTAGTCAGAGAGTAGAGTTGCTGCAGGTAGATATGTCTTCCCAGTTGTCGATCTGCCAATTCGTGGAAGCATTTGAGGCACGGCACCCCCGTCTCGATGTGCTGATCCACAATGCAGCCAACTTCGACCACCAGCTCAAGCAGCCGGTCTTGACTGCTGACGGTGTGGAGACGGTGTTCGCAACCAACCATGTGGGGCCGTTCCTGATGACCCACTTGTTGCTCGACAGGCTCAAAACCAGCGCACCGAGCCGCATCATCACGGTAGCCTCGAAGGGGCTGATCATCTACCCCTTCCTCACCATCGAGTTCGACAATCTGAACGGTGAGCGCAGGTTCAGTACACAGCATGCCTATTACCATTCCAAGCTGGCACAGGTGATGTTCACTTACGATCTGGCAGAGCGGTTGCAAGGAACAGGCGTGACAGTAAACTGCGTGCGTGTGACCAATGTTGCCATGCCCGATGAGCGGATCGCCCACCTGCCGGGATGGATGCAGCGGATTTATCATATCAAGCGGAATCTGTCGGTGACCCCGGAACGGCAAGCTCAGACCTATGTCTATCTGGCGGCCGATCCCGGCGTCGAGACCATCGCTGGTGGCTACTGGGATGAGCATAACCGGCAGGTGCGCTCGAATCGAGCATCCTACGATCGCGAGACCTGGAAGCGGCTGTGGACCGAAACCGAACGACTCTCAGGCATTAAGGCAAACCGGTAATTTGTAAAACCACTCAGACTGTATTGGGGCAGCCGAAGGTGAAAGAACGGAGTGTCTGATCTGGCCAATATCTATGCCGTTATCTCTCGCCATCTCTTCTAGCGAATCCATTTCCTCGACAGTAAACTGCTGTACTTTTACCGTGATAGCGGTCTGGAGATGCTCCAGCTTGTAATGATATCATTGTCGGTGATAGGATATATAACCAGTGGCGCCAGTTGAATACGGGCGAAAACGCCTCGTATCCGGCAATTCACCCAAACTAGTGGGTATTCATCCAAAGGCTTGTCGTAATCCCAATATAGGGCTTTGTGAGGCTAAATTCAGGCTCCAATGACAATGTATTGCTCGCAAATTTGTCCAAAGTCCAATCCACAACATTATCTAAACGTCCATATAGGTCGTTCAAGTCGTTCAGATAATGTTCAGAACATATCGCACAGATTTCGTCAGTAATGCGTTCAGAACGTTTGTTAAGCATACGATTCTCTTGTGCTATCAAGGTGCTATCGACGAACTCGAAAATATCTCCAAAACAGCTACTAGGGGCTACCAAGCAGGTATGAATTACAGGCTGAAGGCAATTCGCCGACAGCATTCTATCAAGAGTAGAAGGAAATTATAGAAACTATGCGAAAATATTTTGGGCTTTTCCTAATAGCCTTTGCGATGCTTGCGTTGGAGGTAACACTGACACGACTATTGAGCGTAATCACCTGGTATTATCTATCATTCTTTGCCATTGCCACCGGATTATTAGGATCGACTGCAGGGGCAACATCCGTTTACTTACAACCAAATTGGTTTACAGAAGAGACATTAGAACGCAATATCGCCAGATGTTGCCTTGGATTTGCGCTTACAATCCCTTTGACTCTTATCATTTTGACCCACCTCAGATTTCTTCCTGGCGTTTCTACGCGGGCTTTTGTAACCCTATTTACCGCAACTTATGTTTGTGCTATGCCATTCTACTTTGCTGGAATGGCAACCACAGCTATTCTGACGCGGATCGATCTCCCTATCGGAAAGCTATATGCCAGTGATCTGGCGGGAGCAGCACTGGGTAGCCTCTTTGTGTTGGGAGGACTGGAGGTATTGGATGCACCCAGCCTCATAATCCTGATTGGCGCAATCGTTGCTGCGGCCTGGTTTGTCCTGAATTGGGATAGTGCTGGCACAACCCTGCGCCGTTGGGGTGGTGCTGTGCCAACAGCGTTTGTCGTGCTTGCCTTGCTGAACGCGTTGAGTGGGCATGGTATCAGGCCCATATCATACAAAGGGAATATCATCAGCAGGGACGATCTTCTGCTGGAGAAGTGGAATTCCTACTCTCAAGTTATGGTGTTCAAACCGATTGAGGGTTCGCCCCATTTGTGGGGCCCCAGCCCGATCACCCCAGACAGATGGACCACCCGGCACATGATGCAGGTTGACGGTGAAGCCGGAACCTACGTGGGCAAGTTTTCATCGCCGGAAGATATCGAGCATCTGCGGTACGATATCACCAGCATGGCTTATTATGTGCGGCCGTCCGGTGGTGCCTTGATCATCGGAGTGGGGGGTGGCAGAGACGCACAGACTGCGCTTCTGTTTGGACATGAGCATGTGATAGCCGTCGATATTAACCCGACGTTTGTCCGGCTGCTGACGGGTGAGTTCGCGGAGTTCGCCGGCCTGGGAGACCGGCAGGATGTTGCGCTCTATGTTGCTGAAGGACGAAGCTTCGTTTCGCAATCTGCTGACCAGTACTCCGTCATCCAGATGGCGCTGATCGATACCTGGGCTGCCACCGGCGCTGGCGCCTTTTCTCTGTCCGAGAATACACTGTATACCGTCGAGGCTTGGGATGTGTTCTTCAAACATCTGGATGATGATGGCATCTTCACCGTCACCCGATGGTACAACCCGGCCAACCTGGGCGAAACGGGGAGGATAGCCAGCTTGGCGGTGGCAACGCTGCTCCGGAACGGCGTAGATGATCCATCAGCTCACATTGCGTTGATCACCTCACAGAGGGCTTCGACGCTGCTCTTGTGCAAGGCACCCTTTAGCCCAGAGGACATCCATGGGCTGGAAGAGGCAATCGGTCGGCTGCAGTTCAGAGCCGATATCCTTCCGGGGGTTGAACCCGGTGACGAGGTGCTGCGGAAAATCGTGGCAGCGAAGTCGCCCAGCTCTCTCAGCGCGGCGATTGCCGATGAGCCGCTTAACTTCACGCCGCCAACGGATGAGACTCCCTACTTCTTCAATATGCTGCGGCTCAACCATATCGGCTTTGCGCTACAGCAGGAGCAGGGCGTACTGAAAGGAAACTTGGTCGCCACGCTGACCTTGCTGCTGTTGATTGTCGCTCTTCTTATTGTGACGGGACTGACGATTATTGTGCCGTTGCGGTTCAAGGTGGCAGGAAAAACAAGCCTGCCGCCACCTAGACCGCTCTGGTCGGCGGGGCTGTATTTCTCCTTGATCGGCTCAGGGTTCATGCTGACTGAGATTGCTTTGATCCAGCGGCTTTCAGTCTTTCTGAGCCACCCGATCTATGCCCTGGGCGTGCTCCTGTTCACGCTGATCGCCAGCACAGGGTTGGGTAGCTATTTGAGCGAGCGGCTACCACTTACCCGAAAGCCCTGGATATACCTCTATCCGGTTATAACAGCGGGCATCATTCTCATCTTACGATTTGTTCTGAGCATTATCCTGTCTGGGATGATAACCGCTCCCATGCCGCTCAAGATCTTTACTGCTGTCTTTACAATCTTTCCTATGGGCATTCTGATGGGGCTCTTCTTCCCAACCGGGATGAGGCTGATACGCGATTTGAGGTTCGGAGAGACGCCCTGGTACTGGGCATTGAACGGTGTGTTTAGTGTGCTGTGTTCGGCACTAGCGGTGTTGATATCGATCTACCTCGGTATTTCGATGAATTTCTACATTGCTGCTGCTTGTTATCTGGCAGTGCTGGCATGTCTCTGGCGAATCAATCAGATGGTCAACAAGAGACTGTCTCAGATCTGATATGTGGATAAACATGGAGTGGCACATATAGGCAATTGGTGTTTGGTGGAGTTGGGATGTGAACTCAATGACTGGCCCAATCAATACTTATCGACACTATCTGCCGCCATTCCTGCAGCCCCTTCCCTGGCAGGCTCATCCCCTCGATGGGAAGCTACTGTTCTTCGAGCGTGACAGCGGCCTGAATGTGCTGCTGGAAAGCGATAAGGTGGCTCATCTGCAGCGGGTTGCGCCGCGCACGCTGCTGATTGGCGTGACCAACGATTGCACGCGAGCTTGCTCATTCTGCTACCAAGATCGGGCGGCGCCAAGCCTGTGGGACTACCCATCGCTGCTCGAATTTTGCCGGGGCGCCGATGCCTGGGGCGTGCTGGAGGTGGCCTTTGGCGGCGGCGAGCCGATGCTCTTCCCGCGCTGGGATGAGTTTATCAGCGAGCTGTACGCATCGACCGGGCTGAGCGTCAACTTCACCACTAATGGCACCTTGCTCACCGATGATTTCCTCCACAGCATCGCCGGGTGCTATGGGCAGATACGGCTTTCAATTTATGAGGATAACAACTGGGAGGTAGCCGTCGATAAATTAGCGCGCTGTGAGGCACGCTTTGGCGTCAACTGGCTAATCACCCCGGCCTGGATGACAGGCATCGATGCCACATTCGGGCGGCTACTCGATCTGGGTGTGAGGGACTTTCTGCTGATCGGCTACAAGGGCAATGATACCTCGCTGCTGCTGGAGGCCGGCGACCTCCAGCAGTTGGAGCGCATTGTCGTCCAGAAATACGAGCAGATGGGCGCATCAGTGACGCTCAAGCTGGACGCCTGCTGGGGCGACAGCCTGCCCGGCGTGCCGCGCCTCTTCACCACCGATGACTGCGGCGCGGGCGACGATTTCCTCTCGGTCACCTGCGATAAGCGCGTCAAGCCCTGCTCGTTCTTCCACGAGAGCGTGCAAGCGTGTACAATCGACGCTGTAAAAGCGTACTGGGAACAGCACCGGTTGGCGCGCACTGCGGCGCGGATCGGTGGGTGTGGGCGTGTCAAGCAGAGAATGACCCTGGGAGAATAACACCATGCATATCTCGATCTGACAGCACTTTAGCAGCAACCACAGTGGAAGATGACCCTCACCGTTTAGCTTCCTGCAGTCGAATTCTATGAGGTTAACATGACCTTTGACCGGAGTCTCAACAATAACACAACTAGAATTCGCAAGGATGCTAAGTGTGTTCGATATAAGCAGGCATGCAACTTTTGCACGGAAGCCGGATTGAGCGAACTAAAGGCGGCTTCATCCCATTCTTGTGCGAGTAGCCACCTTCAGTGCCAATTATGCGATTAACAAGGTTCGGGTCAAAAGTCAGGTCAAGACCATAATCATTCCGGGCCTTCTTCGTTCTCCGTCCGAGCATCCTCCCCTTGCTTCATTCGCTTGTCTGCCAGCTCCTGCATCACTTCCATTCGTTCGATTTCTTTGTCGCTCGTTTTCAGTCACCTGTCCACTTTCTTACCCCTTTCTTCAAACCCTGCCTTTTGGTCTCGAAGGGGACACTTTAGATGGATGAATACGAGATATCGCCTTTTGACAGAGAAATGCGATAAGATTACAGTAGAGGTTCCGCAAGATGGCAGCATGGAAACGTTGAGGATGAATCATGCTCCAGGGGGCGTCCAACATCTATCACTCGATGATCAAGTTTTTGTGCTATGGGCAAGGTGACCGGCAAAACATGAAACATAAATACGTAAAAACGCAATGGCGCATAACTTGCTATCAGGACGTATAGGTTCGGTCTCGATGGCCAACCTGGTTATGCTTGCAGACAGCAAATTTTGCAGTACTACGTAAAAACACCTTACAGTCGGATGCTCATGAGTATACCTTTACATATTTACTCAACCCGATCATCTATCTATGTTAAAAGCTTGATCATCGGGTATCAGGCAGTTTTGGCAAGTTGCTGCAAATGTGATATGAAGGCTTGGAGGGCTTATCATATCGCCTGGTCGGGCAGCGGGTTGTTCCTCTTGACAGGTCGGCAAAAGTGGCTTATGCTCTTGCAAACGTTTGCAAAATGCAGCAAAATGTTTTGTAGTAGCTATTCTGTAATTTTTTTTAAGCGGCTGATACAATAGTACCGATATACAATGAGAAGACAGTCTGCAACATTCAGAGAGGATTAGCTAAACACATGGTTAATATTACTCGTGTTGAGTTCCATGGGTGGCCTACTTGCTATCAAGTGGCCAATCCAACTATCTCGTTGATTGCAACAGCTGATATCGGCCCCCGGATCGTTTCCCTGAGTTTGACAGACGGCCCCAATGAGTTGTTGGTGATCGAAGATGACACAGGGTGTACTGGTGGGGACCACTATCGCTTTTACGGGGGGCACCGGCTCTGGCACGCGCCAGAGGTGATGCCGCGCACTTATAGCCCGGACAATCAGCCTGTCAAGGTCGATGAGATCGAGAAAGGGTTACGCTTAACGGCACCCATCGAAGCATCGACGGGAATACAGAAGCAGATAGAGATTACGATGGCCGAGAGGGAGCCGTCGCTGCGTATCGTCCATCGTTTGACTAATCTGGGGTTGTGGACCGTCGAGCTTGCGCCCTGGGCCATAACGATGTGCTCTGTAGGAGGCGTCGGTATTGTGCCGCTTCCTGAAGGAGGCGATCACACTGCCAATCTGCTTCCCAGGACATCTCTGACTTTGTGGGCTTACACGAACCTTGCCGATCCGCGCTGGGTGCTGGGGGAACATTGTGTTCTTTTGCGCCAGGATGCGCAACTCAGTTCGCCGCAGAAAACCGGCCTTTACGTAGAACAAGGTTGGATCGCCTATGCTAACCATGGGCATCTGCTGGTAAAGACCTTCGATGCAGCTCCGGAAGCAACGTATGAAGATCGGGGCTGCAATGCCGAAATGTTTACCAATGATCGGTTCCTTGAGATCGAGACACTAGGCCCTGTCTGCAAACTTGAGCCCAATCAAACGGTTGAGCATGTCGAGAATTGGCATTTGCTGGATAATGTTCCTGAAATCAAAAATGAGGCCGACGTTATTCAATATGTCCTGCCTCGCGTC
Source organism: Anaerolineae bacterium (assembly GCA_016928235.1). Taxonomy (GTDB): domain Bacteria; phylum Chloroflexota; class Anaerolineae; order Aggregatilineales; family UBA3940; genus JAFGMS01. Next base: position 9,578 of record JAFGLD010000310.1, read on the forward strand.
GCTGCAATCCTTTGACGTACAACATCCTATTTTTCTTTGGAGGAAACAATGTTGTTTAAGCAAGTTGGACCACTCGAGTTGGTGATCATTCTGTCTATCATTTTGCTCCTGTTTGGTGTTGGGCGGATCAGCAAAGTCGGAAGAGAGTTGGGTTCTGCCATCAGCGAGATGCGCAAGGGGCTAAAGGAAGGCGACGAAACACCTGGATCTGAGGAAAGCACAGGGAGCACAGACGCTTAGCCTGTTTTTTGCGTTATTTGAGTTCCCGGTGACCGAGTAGACGGTTTTACCGTAGACTGAGAACTACAAGCCTGCGGAACGCGGATAAATAGCTATTTCCCCTTAGCTGCTTTGCATGCTTAAGGCCAAAAAAGCTGTCGTTTCTTTGCTCCTAAGGAATGGGCGATTTAATAATTTTCCTGGTTGAACCTGCAATAAAAACTCTGGATAAGTTAATAAATCCTCATTCTTAAACAGCTCCGCGGCTCTCTTGAGAGCACCGATTTGCGTTAAGCTATTTTGATCCTTCACCCTGGTCGTATAGACATGCTTGGGTAGGCCAGGGTGATCTTGATATTGGGAGATCACAATGTCTTTTACCACGCTCGATGAGAAGAGTATCAACACAATACGCTTCCTGGCTGTTGATGCTGTCCAGAAGGCCAAATCAGGTCACCCTGGTATGCCGATGGGCTCCGCCGTCATGGCCTACACACTCTGGACGCGCCACCTGCGGTTTAATCCCCGCAACCCTCAGTGGCCCGATCGCGACCGCTTTATTCTCTCCGCCGGGCATGGCTCGACGCTTCTCTATTCCCTTCTACATCTGACCGGCTACGATCTGCCGATGGAGGAACTTGCCAGTTTCCGGCAATGGGAAAGCCTTACACCGGGGCATCCGGAAAGCCACCTGACACCAGGCGTCGAGGTGACAACCGGACCGCTCGGTCAGGGGTTTGCCAATGGTGTTGGTATGGCAGTAGCGGAACGATTCCTCGCAGAGCGATTCAATACAGGGGATCACAAGATTGTCGATCACTACATCTATGCCATCGTTAGCGATGGCGATCTGCAAGAGGGAGTGGCTTCCGAGGCCGCTTCCTACGCAGGCACACAGCGGCTCAGCAAGCTGATCTACCTGTACGACGACAACGATATCAGCATCGAGGGTGATACCGATGTAACCTTCCGCGAGGATGTCGGGGCGCGTTTCCGTGCCTACGATTGGAACGTGATTGGCCCAATCGACGGCATGAGTGTTGATGCTGTAGACGCTGCCATCGCCGAAGCCAAATTACAAAATGAGCGGCCAACACTCATCATCTGCCGGACGGTGATCGGCTATGGTAGTCCTAACAAGGCCGGGACTGCCAGTTCGCACGGTGAGCCGCTTGGCGAGGAAGAGGTCGCGCTGACCAAGCAGAACCTCAATTGGCCGCAAGATCAAAGGTTTTTGATCCCCGATGACGTTTTGGAAAACTTCCGTGGCGCGGTGGAGCGAGGGAGCTCGCTTGAGGCTGAGTGGCGTGGAAAACTCGATGCTTACCGGGCAGCTTATTCTGATAAGGCCGTCGAATTTGAACGCTTGATGCGCGGTGAGTTGCCCATGGACTGGCAAGCGGGACTACCAACTTTCTCTCCCGACACCAAGATTGCAACACGAGTGGCCGGCGGCAAAGTGATAAACGGGATTGCAGGCACCCTCGAAAACCTGGTGGGCGGTTCAGCCGATCTGACACCGAGCACCAAGACCTGGATCGATGCCTCCGGACGCTTTGGCTGGGAGAAGGGTGGGCGAAACCTCCAGTTTGGCATTCGCGAGCACGCGATGGGCTCCATTGCAGTAGGTATGGCTTGCCACGGTGGCGTGATCCCCTACACAGCAACATTCATGGTCTTCAGCGATTACATGCGGCCGCCGATACGTCTCGCAGCGATTGCCAATGCCCGCGTGATCTTCGTCTTTACCCATGACAGCATCGGATTGGGCGAGGATGGCCCTACCCACCAGCCGGTCGAGCATCTGGCGACGCTGCGCGTGATCCCGAACCTGTGGGTTATACGCCCCGCTGATGCCAACGAGACAGCAGAGGCCTGGCGACAAGCCATCCTGCGCAGCGATGGGCCGACGGTGATTGCGCTGACTCGGCAAAACCTTCCAGTGTTGGATCGCAGCAAGGTGGCGCCGGCCGGCAGCCTGTCACACGGTGCCTACATATTGAAAGACACCACAGGCACGCCCGAGGTCATCTTGATCGGGACGGGCTCCGAGGTTCCGTTGGTATTGGATGCGGCTGATCAACTTGCCGCTCAGGGCATCAAGGCCCGTGTCGTCTCAATGCCTTGTTGGGAATTGTTCGAGCGCCAACCGCAGTCCTACCGTGATGCCGTTTTTCCGCCGGAAGTGCGTGCCCGATTGGCAGTCGAGGCGGCCTCTCCCATGGGATGGCATCGATGGGTGGGAGATCAGGGGGATATCATTGCGCTGGATCGATTTGGCGCATCGGCCCCCATTGATGTGCTGATGAAAGAGTTTGGCTTCACCGTCGAAAACGTAGTAGCTCGCGCCAAGATGGTGCTTGGCAGGGGGGCTTAACATCATGCGAATTGCAATCGGCGCGGACCACGCGGGTTACGATCTCAAGGAAATACTCAAGGTATATGTCTCGGAGTTGGGGAATGACGTTGTTGATCTGGGAACAAACAGCACTGAGCCAGTCGATTATCCCGACTCGGCGCAGGCTATCGCGGAGGCTGTGACAAGCGGCCGGGTTGAGCGTGGTATTTTGCTTTGCGGCAGCGGCATTGGAGCCAGTATTGCAGCCAATAAGGTACCTGGCGCTCGTGCCGGTGTGTGCCACGATGTTTATTCCGCTCATCAGGGCGTTGAGCATGACGACATGAATATCCTGGTGCTTGGTGCTTGTGTGGTCGGCGTTGCATTGGCAAAAGAACTGGTCAAGGTCTATCTGGAAGCAGTCTTTTCTCCTACAGAGCGATATGTCCGACGTCTAGAGAAAGTAAAAGCGATTGAGGCGTTGTATTCCAGCGCATCATAAGAGATATTCGTCGCTCCAGCCTGTCGAGGTAATTCAGTGGATACACTTTGCGGTATGGGTCTTCCCGAGCTTTTGGTCATAGCATTGATTAGTTTCGTTTTGATTGGGCCAGAGCGTTCAAAAGATTTAGCTTTAAAGGCAGGACGCTTTTTAAGGCAGGCTACGACGTCGGAGTGGTGGCATGAATTCAATCAGGTGTCGAAGGCCATAAAAGACTTGCCTACTACCCTGATCCGAATGTCTGAAATCGAAGAAGCTCAAGCGGAGATTCGTCGGGCTATGACAGACATTGAGGCTGGGACCCAGTTGAGTTTCGATGAGCCGTTTCCCGGAAAGTTTGTATCTGGTAGACAAACAAAAAGTAGCGAAAAACAAGCGGATGTCAAAGATGATCTCGAATCACTAGCTGATGATATTTCCGCTGTTGATTCCAAGGTGGGTGATTCTGCGCCAGAATCTGATGTTGCTCCAGATAACATTGCTAAGGAGGTAGAATCACCTGACTTGGAAATCCCACAATCGGAACCCGCTGATTCTCAAGGGGAGGCCGCCGATGTTTGATTTCCTGGCCTGGCTGCCCCAACTCCCTATTAGTTCGGATGTTGCGCTGATCCTCTCAGCCTTTCTGGTCAGTCTGACGGCTGCTACGATCGCGATGATCCGCAACCGGCATCTTGTCAACCAGACAGGCGATGAAGATGGCGACATAGGTATGATATTTGAGAACCCAAAGGCAATTATGCCTCATATCTTGGAGCTGCGTGATCGGATAGTCCGGGCGTTGATTGCAGTTGTCCTGGGAACAGTGGCATCGTTCATGCTGACCGATCAGGTTATAGCAGCCCTGGCAGCACCTATTGGCGGAGTCGCTAACATACAAGTCATCCGTGTGACCGAAATTGTGAGTGTTTGGTTCCGTGTTGCGTTGACAGTTGGGATTGTTCTGGCCTCACCGTATGTACTGGCCCAGGTGTGGATTTTTGTGATGACCGGGCTAAAACCTTCAGAACGCCGTGCTTTTTATCTTCTCTCTCCTGCTGCTATGATCCTCTTTTTGACTGGTGTAGCATTTGCTTATTATGCCATGTTGCCGGTGGCTATTCCCTTCTTGACAACATTTCTGGATTTCACGGCCCAACCTACTCTGGAAGACTATATTAAATTTGTCACGACTGTGTTGTTGTGGGTAGGTGTCAGTTTCGAAATGCCGTTGGTGGTGTTTGGCCTGGCTAAGCTAAAAATCGTCAATGCCCGTATGTTGGCGCAGAACTGGCGCATTGCAGTTGTTGTAATCGCTATTCTGGCCGCTTTCATTACGCCAACGCCCGATCCCATCAATATGGGAATCGTTGCCGCGCCGCTCCTGGTCCTATATGCGCTCAGTATTGTGCTGGCTCTATTTGCGTAGAAGAATGTGGATCAAATGCGTGTCAAGTGACGCCCGAAATTACGCATAGTGAACAGCCAAACCAATTTCCCGAAGGCGCCGCCTCGAAAAATAACCTTGCGGTACCATCAGAGCAGGTGTTTACCAGGAGGCGTGGCGGGATATGAAAGTCAAAAACAAACCATCGACAAGGACACAGCTTGCTGTGTCCTTGTTTTTATCTTGGCAGGAATCTTCTGATATCAGGACAGAATTCCTCATGACGCATCACCACGCATTGTGCTGATCGTCAAGGAACTCTCGCTGCTTTTGAGCGATCCTGATCGAGCATCCCGCGACTCTTTTTGGATACCTCCTACGTTATGCATAGCATAGTGAACAACCTGTTATCCGTTCTGCATTTCTGCCGGCAGTAGCTACTGGAGGTAAACAATGATGTTCAACAAACGTAAACTGACTATCGGTGGTATCGTGATGATTGCTATGCTAGGCATTCTGTCAGCCTGGCTGCTCAGCAATGACATCGTGACATCCAATCCGACCGACGAACATTCCACCGGACTATGGGTTCTAGCGCAGAGTCCATATCCTGGCGAAGAGCTGCCGCTGGACGGAAGCATCGAAGTCTACTTCAATCTGCCGGTCGAACAATCCAGTGTCGAGAAGAACTTGCGCGTCTCTCCCTCGCTGGCTTTTGACCTGGAGTGGCTCGATGAAGCCAGCCTGCGTATCGTACCCCGACCCGATAAGCTGCGGAGGGATACAACCTACAAAGTCTCAATCAGCACACAGGCGCACAGTACAGATGCCCAATATCTGGCCGAGGCAGCCGTTTTGGCGTTTAAGACTCCCGGCTATCTTGAAGTCAGCGAAGTCGTGCCCGCGCCGGACACCGGCAGCATCGATGCCGACACAACCATCACGGTCTTCTTCAACCGTCCGGTGACGCCGCTGGTCATCGCCGAGGAAATGGGTGATCTACCCGATCCAATCACTATCAAGCCATCAGCGCCCGGCAAGGGTGAGTGGATCAATACCAGCATCTACCAATGGAAACCCGAGAAACCATTGGTTGGCGGGGAAACCTACAAAGTCACCATTCCGTCCGGACTCTCCGATCAAAGTGGCGCGACTCTGCAAAAAGACTATCACTGGGAGTTCACTGTTAAGCCTCCCATGATCGTGAGTGTCCAACCGGAACCGGATGCCGAACAGGTAGTGGCCACATCCCCGGTGACGGTGACCTTCGAGCAGCCCATGGATCAGGAGAGTACCCAGGCTGCCTTTTCGTTAACTGTGCCATCTGGCCATCAATCGGTGGGTGGTCTGTTCGGGTGGAATGAAGATAGCACCGTGATGACCTTTACCCCTGGAACGCCACTGGCACGGGAGACTCGTTATGTTGTCAGCATCTCGAAATCAGCAATGACATCTAACCGCAAGGCCAGCCTGGAGCAATCACAAAAAGTGTTTTTCAATACGATGCCGTTGCCAAAGGTGATCGATCAAGAATATTCCAAATGGAGCAATGAAGCCGTTCTTTACTTCAATATCCTGATGGATGAAGCAACGCTGACCGCGGATCGTGTGACAATATCGCCTGATCCGCCGGATAACGTCCGGCTGAATTATTCCGAGAGCATCTGGCACGATGATGCCAGATCGGCCTTGTTCATCTCTGGTGATTTCCAGGACAAGACCGAGTATACGATCACCTTGCTGCCCGGTGCAGCCGATCCAGACGGCCTCACCATTGACGAGCCCTATCGCTACAGCTTCACTGCCCCGGAACGCGAGATCACCCCGGTTCTCCAGATGAACTCCAACAGTTGGGAGCTGCCTCCCTTTGGGCTGTACGATGCCAGTCGTGCCGTTCAGGTAACTGTCCTGAACCGTGGATATCCCGGTCTGGACTTCGAGCTTTACCGCCTTCCACCAGACGCCTTGACAACAGGATGGCCGAAGCGGTCCAACGGTGAATTGATCCGCCAGTGGTCTATCCCTGTCGATAAAACGCTGGAGACTATCTCAGTTGAGCGCGTATCTCTCGGTCGATTGGCGCCCGGCACATACATTTTGGTACTCGATGCGCCGGGATTCGGGGATTATGACGGGCGAGATAACGATATCTCAGAAGTCATGTTTGTCACCTCGGCCAATATTACCCTCAAGACCGGCCCGCGCCAGACATTGGCCTGGCTGACCGGCATGCAAAGTGGGCAACCCCTCGAAGGCAAAACGGTGAATTTCTACAACTGGAGGAATACTGATTATCCTCCTACTCTGATCGGTCAGGTTGTCACCGATCAGAGTGGTCTGGCGATGATTGACACTGATCTGAATACACAGTTGCCTTGGTATTCATGGTCAGACTATGGTGATGGAATTGCCATCGTCAATGATGGCGCAACCTATGCAGTTACAACGACACGATGGTCGGCTGGCGTGTCACCATCCAGCTTTGACATCAGTATAAGTAACCCACAAACCAGCAGTGTCTATATCTACACAGATCGCCCAATCTACCGCCCTGGCCAGGAGGTGTTCTTCAAGGCCATCCTGCGAGACAAGGATGACATGACTTACACATTGCCTGCATCTGGCAAGACACTCGTCACCATCCGAAATGGAGACACAACGGTGTACTCAGACCGTCTGGAGGTGAGTGCAGTTGGTACGGTAGATGGTTTCTTTACCCTGAAAGAAGATGCCGATCTTGGCACCTATACCCTATCGGCCGAATACGCCGAGCAGCCGGATGATTATTTCTATTGGTACTACGAGGGCAGTCTTGGCTACCGCGAAGGGTTAACCAGCTTTACCGTCTCCGAATATCGCAAGCCGGAGATCGAGGTATCTGTTGCTTTGGCACAGCCGGAAGTGCTCAATGGCGAGACCGTGAACGCTACGGTGGATACGGCCTACTATTTTGGCGGACCGGCAGTTGACGTCGATGTCACATGGCGGGTCTTTGAGTATCCGCGTTCGTTTAAGTACGAAGGGCCAGGTCGCTACAGCTTCTACAGCGGCAGCATCGGTTATGACTATTATGGGTTTTACTACGGCTTCGATGACGAGTTTTACCCTGAGACAGTATACGCTGAAGGTTCCGGACGGACTGACAAAGACGGCCGGCTGGCAATTTCTTTCCCGGCCAATTTAGGAAATGATATCAACAGCAGCCGATTCATGATCGAGGCAACCATCGAAGAGGTGGCTGGGCTGCCGGTCAGCAACCGGGCCAACGTGATCGCCCATCCGGCCCGCTACTATGTTGGCATCCAAACCGAGCGGTACTTTGGCGCCGCGGGCCAGGAGATGCCTGTCGAATTGATCGTGGTCGATTGGTCCAGCCGGCCGGTTGAGGGTCAGCCCGTTAGTGTTCAGATGATGGAAAGGGAGTGGGTACGTGAGAGTTATCAAGATGATCTGGGACAAACTCGCACCCGCTGGACGGTGCAGGAAACGCCAGTGGGTGACCCGATTACCGGTGTCAGTGGAGAAGATGGAATAGTCAGGCTGTCGATTGTTCCACCCTACAGCGGGTGTTACTCTGTATGGGCCACTGTTACCGATCCGGCAGGCAACCAGTCTTCCAGCCAACGCAGGTTGTGGATCTGGGGAGAAGATCCGATTCCCTGGCCCGACTTCGATGAGGCCAACCAGATGGAGATGACTGCTGACCAGGACAGCTATGCCCCTGGCGATCAGGCTGCTATCCTGGTCAACTCGCCCTTCGAAGAGCCAACTGCAGCCCTGGTAACGATCGAGCGCGGTAGTATCCTCAAGCACGAAGTGATCACCCTCCCGGCTGGTACATCCACTTACACATTGCCGATTGTCGCCAGCTATGCGCCGAACATCTATGTTTCGATCGTAACAGTTGCACCTGCTGAACCGATCGCCGACTTCCGCGTGGGGTTGGTCGATCTGGCTGTTTCTCCCATCGAGCAAACGCTCCAGGTCACTGCCACGCCCTTGCAGGAATTTGCCGAGCCGGGCACGGAGATCCGCTACCAGATCGAGGTCAAGGACTATGCCGGCAATCCCGTCGAAGCCGACCTCTCACTGATGCTGGTGGACAAGGCTGTCCTGGCACTGGCGGATCTGAAGAATGCCTCTGTTCTTGATGCTTTCTATCGACACCAGCCGGAAGGCGTCTATACCTCAGTCTCACTGGTCGGGTTGGTCGAGCGGCAGTTCGTCGAATTAGTGGAAGATATGGGAGGCCGAGGTGGTGGCGGTGGCAAAGGCGGCCCCGCACACGTTCCTCTTTCCCCCGATGACATTCGCAGCGAATTCAAAGACACCGCTTACTGGCGAGCATCGATCCGGACCAATGCCGACGGCCTGGCCGAAGTGACCATCCCTCTGCCCGATAACCTGACCACCTGGCGGCTGGACGCACGGGCCGTGACACTCGATACGCGCGTCGGGCAGACAACCGTCGATGTGATTGCCACCAAACCCCTGCTGATCCGCCCGGTCACGCCACGCTTCTTCATCGCGCACGATGAAGCTACCCTGGGCGCGATTGTCAACAACAATACCCAAAACGAGGTTCAGGCTGTCGTCATGGCAGAAGGTACCGGCTTTACTTTCCGCGGCGAGGCCGTCCAGGGTATTACCATTCCGGCCAACAGCACAGTACAGGTAAGCTGGCCGGTCACCATCGCCGCCGACGCCAGGTGGGTTGATCTGACCTTCAGCGTCCAGTCGGGCGGGCTGGGAGACGCCTCCAAGCCCACAGTGGGCGATCCGGCCAACGGACAGCAACTGCCGGTCTATACATATGAAGTACCGGAAACAGTCGGCACCGCCGGCCAGCTGTTCGCCCCAGGCTCGCGCATCGAAGGTATTTTGCTGCCACGAACAATGGAAGCGTCCGAAGGTGAGATACGGGTACAGATCGATCCTTCGCTGGCTGCCACCACCATTCAGGGCCTGGACTGGCTACAACACTATCCTCACGAATGTGTCGAGCAAACGCTTAGCCGGATGCTACCCAACGCAGTGACACTTCACGCGCTCCGCAAGCTCGATATGCGCAAGCCTGTGTTGGAAGCTGCTCTGGAGGAGCAGATACAGATTGGGCTGGGAAGGATCAACGGTTGGCAGAATTCAGACGGTAGTTGGGGGTGGTTCTATGATCGGTCAGGCAATCCCATGACCACGGCCTATGCCGTCCACACCCTGGTGGAGGTCTCAGAGGCAGGCATAGCAATCAATGACTATAGTCTAAAGAAAGCGACCGGCTACATCCATAGCAAGTTAGGATCGGCGGACGGGCTGGAGCGAACCTCTTACCTCAACCGCCAGGCCTACTTCTTGTTCGTGCTGGCCAAAGCCGATGCTTACGCGGAGAAGGAAGTCGATGAACTGTTCAAGTCACGTAAGAGGCTGTCCAACTGGTCACGCGCTTTGCTGGCTCAGACTATCTGGATGCACGATCCGGATGATCCTCGCCTCGATACGTTGCAATCCGATCTCATCAATGAGGCAATTGTCAGCGCAACCGGAGCCCACTGGGAAGATACCTACGATTACCACACCTGGACAACCAACACCCGCACAACAGCAATGGTCTTGGATACATTTGTGTTATTGTGGCCGGACAACGACCTGATCCCCAATGTCACGCGCTGGCTCATGGTTGCTCGTGATGGCGATCACTGGGAGACAACCCAGGAGACTGCCTGGGCGATCATTGCATTGACCGATACCATGCAGGCGTCCGGCGAGCTAACAGCCGATTACGATTGGACGCTCGCGCTGAATGGCGATACTATCGGCACCGGCAAGGCCGATGCTCAAACCCTGACCGACCCCCAGGTGCTCACCATCAACTTTGCCGATTTGTTGACTTCCGGTGTCAACAAGCTGGCATTCCAGCACTCAGAAGGGCCAGGGCGTTTGTACTACACCACTCACATGACTGCCTATCTGCCCGTCGAGCAGGTCAAATCGCTCAACCGGGGCATCAGCATCAACCGCCGTTACCTGAATGCCGACGGCGAGCCGGTTACCAGCGGTCGACCCGGTGACACACTGAGGGTCGAGGTAACCCTGGTCACCGAGCGTTCTCTCAACTACGTCGCTATCGAGGATTACTACCCTGCCGGCGCAGAGGCAGTTGATGCCAAACTGCTCACCGAAAGCGAATCGAGCGCGCGGCCGTCACTGGTGCGCACCGACAAACCGCTGGGCTGGGGCTGGGGTTGGTGGTACCTGGACAAGGCCGAGCTGCGAGACGAGAGAGCCGTCTTCTACGCCGAGCACCTCCCGGCAGGCACTTACCAGTTTGTCTACCAGATCCGTCTGGTTGTCCCCGGTCTGTTTCGGGTCATCCCGCCGGTGGCCTGGGAGTTCTACTTCCCGGAGGTCTATGGTCGCGGTGACGGGATGTTGTTCGAGGTAGAGCCTGCCGGCAAGTGATGAAAAAGGCTTAATCCGTTACAAGGGCGTCGGAATGTAGATTCCGACGCCCTTCTCATTACCCATTTCGATGCAATTTCCCCGCACGCTTGGCATATAGCTCAGCTTGCCGGAAGACCCACAACCCTACCGGGATCAATAGGGCACCCATGATTAGCACCGGCCAGATGTACGGCCACATCTCACTGGTCGGCGCTCCTTCCAGGAGCGCCCGGCGAGTGCCATCCAGCACATAGGTTGCGGGGCTGAAGGTCGCCATTTCCTTGAGAGGGCTAGGCAGCACATTGATCGGGTAGTAGACACCCGAGACCAGCAGCAGCAGCGCAATGATGACATGAGTCATCTGCGAGCCGCGCTCCGGAAACAGCAGCGGCAGGATCGATGCCATGATCCCCACGCCGATGAATGAGAAGCTGCCTGCCAGCAATACAAGTGTCCCGCCCAGCAAGTTGGCCTGCCTCATATCGATCTTGAAAACGATCACATTGGCGATCAACACGATCGCTGTAAAGAATAAACTATAGACGACGGCAAAGAAGGTCTGGCCCGCCATGTGGGTCAGACGACTGATCGGCGCCATCAATGTGTACTCGATCGTCCCCTCCCATCGCTCAATGCCAATCACATCGGTAATCCAATAGAAGATGGTCGAGAGGTAACGCCATACCAGTGTCCCGATCACAAGATAGAGCACCAGATAGCGTCCGTCGACCTCTGCGTTACCTCCGCCCATTTGCTCGAACCCCATGCCGATGAAGCTTACGGAGAGGCTGTTGGCAATCGAATAAACCATCCAGACCATCTCCCAAGACCAGTAGCGCTTGACGATATTAGCATTGCGCTCGACGAACGCATAAGTGGCACGTAGTTGGTGAACCGCTAAAGCCATTGTAGAAAACTCCTCGTTTTTGCTTATAGTGAGGTGGAGAGACTATTGCTTGTCGATTTGTCCACCGGTTTCGGCAATAGCCTCCTCTATCCCGTAAGTCATGATATTAAACCATATAACTACTTACTAATTGACGACAGGTGTAGAAGAGCCTTCGATGCCTCAAGCTACTTCTTGCGCCTCCTCTGACACCAATGCCTTGCCCGTCAACTCCAGGAAAACATCTTCGAGCGTTGGCTTATGACCATTCGATGATGGAACCAGGGCCCGTAGTTTATCTGGGGTATCAAGGGCCACGATACCGCCCTGGTCCATGATCGCGATCCGGTCACACAACATTTCGGCCTCGGTCATGTCGTGGGTAGTTAGCAAGATAGTTGTCCCGTGTTGCTCGCGTAGCTCGCGCACGACAGCCTGTACCTCACGCTTAGAACGTGGATCGAGGCCAGTGGTTGGCTCATCGAGCAGCAGCAGGCGTGGTCGCGAGAGCAGCGCGCGGGCGACTGCTACCTTCTGCTGCATCCCCCGTGACATCTCCTCCATCGGGTTGGTAATGGCCCGTTTATCCAACCCTAACCGGGTGAGAATTTCGATCACCTGCTTGCGGATATCGCCTCCGGCCATACCATACAACCTTGCCCCATAGAGCAGATTCTCCATAGGTGATAGCTTCTTGAAAAAGCTGGCCTCGACCGAGACACGATTGATCAGCCACTGTACCTGCCTGGGTTGGCGCACCACGTCATGGTCGAAGACAGTGATGGCGCCGGCGTCGGGCAACAGTAACGTCGATATCAGCCGGATCAGCGTCGACTTACCACCCCCATTCGGACCAAGCACGCCGAATATCTCGCCTTCTTGTACCGTGAACGAGACACGATTTACGGCGATCACTATCGATTTCTTTTCATCGATCTAGCTACCGGACACTTGAACAAATGAGCAAGAGTTGAACACCATAA
>JAFGLD010000311.1 GCA_016928235.1 Anaerolineae bacterium
CCGGCATCAAGGAGAGTCTCGACCAGCTGGCCGTCACCTCGCGCCGGCTCCCATATTGTCCATTCGTGACTGAGGTAGGGAAGCAGGGGGTCGAGCGCATAAGGAGGAGTCTGGCAATCGTCGAAACCTTGCGGCTCCTCCATGTCACCGGCGCGGTTGGTCTGGGGCAAGTGCCGACCGTTGCCGTTTGACGGTGACAGTATCTCACCGGTTTCCTCGTTGATGTCTTCCAGCAATTCATCGGCAATGCCGTGTCCGTTATCACCATTCTTCTCTTCGGTGAGGCGGTCGACTGCTTCCTGGACATGACGCGCCGTGATATCCCCAGCCGGCGTAGTCCCGATCACGCGCTGCCAGGCTTCAATCTGTTCATCGGGCTCCAGCCCGGTGAGGGGGCGTGCCTGGCGCTCACTCATTGGAATGTTGCCCATGGGCAACAAACGCTTGGCAACCTGGGCCGCCTCGATGGTTCGGTATGCATAGCTCCTGCTCATCCCCCATCGTTCCTGGCAATACTCCTCAAACGTTGAATGCGTGTTGCGGTATAGCCTTTTGTCGCGGATGGCCAGAAGAGCTTCGCCGACATCCATGAAGGTGCTCAGACCGCGCTCGATGACTGTCTCGTACTCGCGCAGCTGAATGGCTTCGCTGGTAACAAAAGTGATATCTGTCATTTGTCCTCCGCCTGCCGAATGAAATCGAGCAGCTCTATCGTTGGCTCAAACCACTCGCCATGCCGGCGGAGGTGCGCAAATCTTTTGTGAAGCTCTGCCTCTTTCCGGCAATCGCCAGGGATAACAGCAAGAATCCGTAAGGGAACCGGGCTCATATTTTGAATTTCGGCCAATCGGCGATTGGCATTGATAGCGGTGCCAATTTTAATGAGCCCGCCAGTACTACTCTGAATAAAATACACAACCGATGTGCTTGTGCGTTCGACAGAGAATGACGACGCTATTTTCCAGATTGCCCCTTCTACGAGAAGATGGTTTTTATAGAGCGCATATGGAATCCGACTGCCCGCAATCGGCCCGATAGCAAACACCCCCTTATAGTCATGCGTGCATACAAGTACATCGTAATAGCCAGATAGGTCTGCCGAGATTTTGAAGAACACTATGCTAGAGTTATCCCTTGCCTCGTACTCGGTTACACCATCCAGATGAACAAAATCGGGTAGTCGCAGCTCTGGAGCCAGGTCGGGGTTCGGTCGGATAAAGTGAGGATCCATGCTGTGTGTTGCCATATCTATCTGTCCGGCTCTCTTTCTGATCTACTTTTGGGGGTGCGGATAGTCTCACTCATCCTCTTCCCCCTCGATGGCCATATTCGCCGGCAGCGTGCCGAAGGTTGCCAACAGCTCTACGCGCCACTCACGGTCTAATAGCCAGCTTCCATCATGCATGGCATCGACGCGACCACAGCGGGCCCGGTCGTCTGGCCCGTCGACGTGCCCAATGAACAGATCCAGGTTGACTGCCTCGATGTAAAAGCCGCGGCCAATGTCAATACGCTTGATATCAAGAATGACGGCTCGGCGGTCTTTGATATGCTGTTGTAGCGTCGCTATCGTAATGCTCATGACTACCTTCCATCGCCCATGATGGGCAGCTCCCCGGAACTGGTTTCAGAGAAAATGTTCTGGTGGCAAATCTTGCATAGATCTATGTCAATTGAGACGACGTAGCGCGATACGCCCGGCTGTCCATGAACCGAGAAAGGAACCTCGACCGCCACCACGGTGAAGAGCACGCCATTGCAGTCAACAGTGCTTACCCGGTAAATGTCATGTGTAACGAGAGTGGGGTCTGAATAAGCTCCAGGGCGCGTCTGTCCAAGGAACTCGTTCACTCCACAGACAAATGTAAACATGGTAAGTAAGATCAAGAACCAAAACTTCTGCACTTTCCATCCATGAATAAATTGAGATATGGACGAACTTTGATATCAGTGCATCCGATAAAACGGTGCTGCTCGCCGTTGGTACTCGCCATGATTGCGCTGCCGTCCTGCACCAACACAAACCAACGACGGTTAAGACGGATCTTGACTTCGTATCCGCGAGCAAGTGTGCCAAGCATCGAGTAGGTATCCCGGTTCATGCCGCATCCTTTGGCCCACCTGGGCAATGACGATATGGTGCCTGCATCAATACACCGGGCAGCCGAGGGTTGCTCTCTTTCATCCCGGCGGCAACCTTGAGCATGTACTCGCGGATCTCGCCGCGGCTGCTCACAAACTCCAACTCGCTATGGGTATCTTTGTCGGTCATGATGCTCATTTCCCCAACAAGAACACGGTTGGGATGGCTGGGGTGTATCAGATATATATAGATCGGGACGATCATGCACTCTGGCTTACCATACAGGTAGTACCCGTCGGGCAGGATCCGCGCGTCGGCGTTGGTATTCCATTCCTTGATGGCCACCTGGACGGCATCGAGCAACTCGTCGATTTTGGCCGGCGAGACGGGTAGCTTGGACATGGCGATGGCCTCCAAGGCCTCAGAATTGCTCTGTAGTTGTTGGGGAAGAATGACAGGTTTCCGATATCGCTCCGGCGTGACATCGCCGCGTCGTGCCATTGCGGCGTTTTGTGCGTTATGCCATCTCTGTTCGGCAGCCAGGCTTTCCGGGCCTCGTATCGCTTTAATCTGGTCGATACGCTCTTCAACCCATGACGGCATAGGCTTCTGTCGTTTCGCCTCTGCGGGACGATTGACGGTGAACTTGGCGGGGTACCGGCGACGGGCAAACCAATCGTGAGACTTCATGACGAACCATCCCCACATGTCGTCGGCGACGATCACGTGCTGCAGGTTGTCTTTTGCCAATAGTCGTGGCCAGTGGTGCGAGGCTAGGAAGTTGTCAACGATATACTCGAAACCGCGCTTGAAGTCGGTGCCTAGCTCTCTGTCGAACGCTGCCTTGGCATGACCCCATGTCCAGGAGTCGAGATTGGCTACCATCTCGACTTCCAGTTTCATCCACTGTTCCCAGATATCCAGCAGGAATTCGGCATCAGATTTCATTCCGCAGGTCGGGTCGTAGCCGATGCCCTTGGCTGCGTCATGGCACTTGTGGCAGAAAATGCTGCCATCGAGAATGTGGACCACCTCGTAGTGGTAATCAACGCCACAGCCATCACATTTCACGAACTGGCTCGGTCTTCCGCAGTCTCGCACCAGCGCCTTCACCTCGTTCCACTGCACGTAGGCATCGATGCATGGTTGGCAGACATGTGGCCTGGTCGGATCGAGCATCAAAACCGCCACGACCTCATTGCCGCACACGTCGCAAACGTTTTTTGGCGGGTTAACAGCCGCTGGAGCGTGGGTATGGCCGAACTCTAGACGTTCTTCCTTCGTACGCTTGCGATGGATTTGCTGGTATCCCGTATGCGCTGATGACATACTCATCTCCTTTCGAATAGGGCAGGGGACGGCAGTCTTTCCCCTGCCTGTTTCTCGCTTCTCGGTACCACCCGCTGTCTTCTAGCAAGCCTTTCACTAAGCGCGGGCTGCCACGCGCCTGGACACGCTTGTGGCGCTCCATAGCATCCGGATCAGCGAATGTTATCGTTTGTTAGAGCGGGCAGTTTTATGCCGGAGATGCCCAGCTCCCAATCTTGGGCGGGACTATGCCGCCTCATAGATGCCTCTATCGCCGGTTCCGCTTCCGACTCGCTGCGGCTGTCTGCTTCTTGCGCTTGTCCTGCTTCCAATCCCGGCGAGCCTCCCGGCGGGACTTCTGATGTGTCCCCTGTGGCATCTTCCACAGCTCCGGCCTGGCCGACCGGCGCGGATCGCTTCTCTCCGGCTTTACCGGATTTGGATTGCGCTTGACTGTCATGCCGCACGCTCCTGCTCGATGTCAGCCAGGATGATCCGGTTGACCCGGGCCAGCCAGCTGTCTGCCCAGCAGCGCCAATCAATCGTGGCAAGGCCACGCCGTCCGGTGCTGCGTGCTGCCGTTACCGCATTGACGGCATCATACAGATTTCCGCTCTGGGCGGCGTTGATGATGTGCTGCCGGGCAGCAGCCTGGTTCTGGTTTGTCGGACATAGGAGATCGGCCAGGCGGACGGCCTGAGCCAACGCACAACGGGTCTGGGAGTGGCGAGGCGTGATGGTCATTTTACTGCCCCGCGTCAGTAGCGATATGCTCAATATCTAGCGCACTGTGACGATAAAAAATGCCACCGCGATAACCGGAGACGATCTCGGTTGCCGCAATACGTAACAGCTCACTCGGCGATGAGCCCATGTCGGCGGCCACCAACGCCAGCGCCTTTTTTACTGCTCTTGGTAGCATCAAAGAAGTATTCACTAACTCGCGTTCCATGCTTAATCCTTGTAGAATTATGCGCTACATGTTGCGCATAACTAATGGTATCATACTATTCCATGATCGTCAATCAATTGCTATACTATTTTCGTATGACAGAATTATCAGAACGCCTCAAGATAGAGATAGAGAACGGCACCAGTGCACGCGCCATTGGGCGTAAAGCAGGGATGTCAGATAACACCGTCCGTCGCGCACTGTCCGGCCAGTCGCTCGATCACGCCACGATCGAGAAGTTCGCCGCCTATCTCCATCTCCCTGTCGACGAGGTCTACCGCATGGCCGGCATCCTCCCTCCCATGTACACAGATGGCAAAGTCAACCGCACCTGGCTGCTATCCAAATTATGGGACGTGTTGTCGAGACTCCCGGAAGAAGACCAGGCTCTCATACTGTCAGAGGCCATCCGCCTGAGCAACAAACACCAGTCAAGCGATGATGCAAGCTGAAAACGCAAACCGAAAATTCACACCTTGTTCTATATTTGTTACCGTCACTGTTCCTGTTTTATGATAGAATGACGTTTAGGTCTGTTGTTCTAGGAGGAGCGGTGACATCGAAGACGACACAGTTATCAGACAAGACGCTTATCGAGCTTGTTATCTTTGGTATTGGGTTACTGGTTTGCCGGGGACTGGCGACTCTGGGTGATGTGCAGGATCTGAAAGCCTTGCTCGACGAGCTGCCGGCGGCTTCCAGTCTCGAAAAGGCGGCGTGATGGATTATATCGACGGCGAGATCGCCCCGGGTTCGCCGGAGGATGAGTTTTTCGAGCTGCCGCGCTTGGGGCAGCTGCTGAGGCACTACCGGCGCCGGGCTGGATTGTCACAGCGCATTCTGGCCCGAGAGAGCGGCGTCGACGAGAGCAACATCTCTCTCATCGAGAGCGGCAAAACAACCAACCCCTGGGACTACACCCTCGATCGACTGGCGGCCGTGCTCAGCCGCCACATCCCCAACACTACCCAGGAAGCCATCTATGCCAGGCTCCTGGAAGCTAAACAGCATAAGCCGGCAGAATATACGGTTCACCCCGGCCTGGTGCTGATCAACGACCGTCTGGGAGTGCTGGGCAGCCGGGCAACCACTATCGCCATCGAGCTGTTTAACCGTGCCATTGACGCACTGGAAGATATGAGAGACTTGTAAAAATATACAAGCCTCTCGGAATCGCCTCCGGCGTGCCCATGATTCAGATCCCGCCCCTGCATATTTTGTACAAGTTTTACAAGTATCGCCGGTAAGTAGCTATATTCACTAATACGATATTTGTAAAACTTGTACTTTTTATATCTACGAGTAAGTTTGTATATTTGTAAATATACAAACTTGTTTCACGCTGCTCGCAAATTCGTGTCAACTTCCATGTCGTCGAGTATCTGTTGGATGGACGGCGTGTAATCCGAGGTAATACTATAATTTATGCCTTCGGGTGCCGATAAATGGACAGCCAGCCCCAGCCATCCGAACACCAGGTGCCCAACCTTCGACGTCAGCAGCGATGTCAGCAAAATGACTATCAATGTAGCGATTTGTCCAGACTCTGTAAGCAAGTTAATAGCTTCGGCTTCTCCCAGCCTGGGCCCAGCGAACCACAAGAACGCCCAGGCCGCTGCATTGATGATCAGCGATATCAGGCCTGCCGTGCCGTCCTCGATAGTGCCTGACCGGAGCTTGTTGATCAGCTTGATCAGGTTCGTCGCAGCAGCTACAAGTAGACCGGCTGCGGCGACTACGGGAACTAATTCAAGAATTGCTGTGAGAAATTGTAAAAACTCCATGATGTCTCCTTATGCGGAATCTAATAACCACGCGCCCATCCAACCCTCGCCGGATGGCGCCTTTACGTAGCACCATGCCTTACCAACACCGAGCCTGTCGACCTCATCTATACTGATGTATCCGACATCGCCGTAGTCCAAACCACCCACAATGGGAGCGATCAAACTATGATGTGCGCGAATATTCTGTCCGGTACGGCTGATTGTTTTCACGGCAACTGTGTTTAATGGCAATTCCGTCACCGGTGCCGGTGGTACTTCGATGATGTGCTCTTCCTCTTCTTTTTGCTCTGCCTTGATATCGGCTAACTGATCTGGTAGATGATCGAGGTAGTTGAAGTCGCGCCACTCGTTGTCAACCTCGTGTATAGCAAAAACAGTTGCTCCTAATACGCTAACACCTGGCGGACAAGATCGCCGATTTAATTCATCGCTGAGCGCCTTCAGTCCAGCACGATAGCGTTTCCAGTTCTTCCCTAGCGCATTACGCCAACCCAGCCCGTTCCGTAGATCTATTCCCGTCTCCGAGAACATGATACGTGTACCTGGCGGAAACTTGCCAGGATAATCGCGAAAGGCTCGATATATCCTGAACATATGCCAGTCATCATTGATATCCATATTGCCATCGATCCAGTAAGCTTGCGGGCCGAGTATATATCCGTAGCTCGCCGCGAGCTGCACGGTTGGCAACATGACCGACCAACCATCGATGCCGGCCGATGGCACCTCTGGCGTTCCCTCTCCTACGGTCATGACACAAAGTTTATATTTCCTTGCCCACGCCCAATTCATTGCAGCTACTAAAAACTCGTTGTACCACTGATCGCAAATTTGTAGTGGTGGTCCGGCCTCCCAACTGACGTATGGAGCCTGCTTGAAACAAGACTCCATTGCCTCGCACCACTCTACGGCGCACGCGGAAGCTTTCTTTGTCCGCGTCACGATGCCCTCGAGTGCGGTCATGCGTACTATGATCTCGGTGTCGTCCCCAAGCTTGTTGTGGATCGCCTGTGCGTGGCTGATGTTATTGTGTATCTTGACGACTGGCGGCCTGGCGCCAGATACTAACAGCATATTTACACCCTTGCCGGTGTCTCCTAAGATGAAGCTTACTTTGTTTCGACTTACTGCGGGCATAACATCTCCTTAATAGTCCGGCCAGAGCAACTCGCCTAGGAACTGATCCTTGTAAATCCATGCAATTGCCTTCGGACAAGTCGTTTCTTTGTCTATCTGTCGAAGGTCAGCCAGGCACAGCCATTTTTCTGACATCAGATAGGTGTGACGTATTGCTGATACTTCTACCGTCTTACCAGGTCCGTAGCGGTCGATAACCGGGCAGTCAGTAGATGCACAATCTCGGACATTGACAGTGCCATAAGTGCGGAAAAGTGTCCCGTCAGGAAGCCCTTGCCAATGATCGCTTGGCGATGGCTGATCACCACCCAGCGGTGTAGTTTCGATGATACTACCGGTCGGCGTCGGTGTCTGAGAAGGCTCGGTCGATGGAACAGTCGTGGCCACATCTTCAGGAACAGGCGTGTTGGACGCAATCGGAGGCCAAGAAGTTATTGGCGTGTTAGTCATGGTCGGAGGATCAGTAATTGTTGTTGGTGCCATCGTTGCTCCTGTTGACGGTGTGCTTATGGGCGACACAGAGAGAGAGCAGCCGCACAGAACAATTAACAGTACAGCGACAAGACCGCTATATCTTTTCATCGTCGCTCTTTCTTACGGATGATTTCTTGGGCTCATCCATCGGCTCTGCTATCTTGGATTCCTGCTTATCGCCACCGTTGCCACTTTTCTTCGCTGACAAGATAGCATCAAGCCGTCCGACTAATTCGTCGCGCTGTATTTTTACTTCATGGAGTTCTCGCTCCAGTTCTTTAATACGCTCGTTTTGTTCCTTAATGCGTGCTTCCTTCTTTTCGTCATTCGACTTCAACTGCTGTATTGACTTGTTAAGTCGTTCTATCTCAGCGACCTTTTCCTCTATCTGCTTTTCCAACTCAATAATGCGGGTCTTCAGTCGCTCTGTTTCTTCGCACTGCTCGTCAAATCGAGATTCTAGCTTCATCCGCTCTGCCTTTTCGATACTGAGATCGGCGTCGCGTTGCTTCAACTCCGACTCGAACCATCTACGCAAACTTTCATAGGCAGTATTCTGGCTATTCATAGCCAGGCGCAAAACTCCGATAAACTGCCACACGATTACGGCCAACAGTATCATGCCGCCGGCTTCTAGTGCTGTTTTGATCAATGATTCGTCCATGTTTCGCCTTGTTTTATCAGGCTGAGATAAATTACAGCCTGGCTGCGTCTGCCTCCATTTTATTCCACCAAAAGCCACCCAAAACCCCATCGATGCCTGCCCCGTCCGTATTGCCTAACGCGCCGTTATCACGATCAAAGCTATCCGACGCGGCAACTGTAAAATCAATATCCTCGACATACCCCCCGCCCCCCGCCACGCCGATCTGCCCCAGCAACTTATACTTCTTAGCCAGCGTTCCAAACGTCCTGTATCCCATGCCTGTCTACCTTATATAGTGCAACCATTCACGACAAACTATCCGAGCCTTTTTGAAGTACTCGAGATCCCGCTTCGCTAGTCGTGCTCCAGATGACGCGTTTACTCCTGATAAATAGGACCGACTACAGTCGCGCACAGCATCTCGAATATGTAAGATGTGTGTGCCGCGTCTAACAAGACCGCCAACGAGATATCGAGAGCTGCGGACGTATCGACAGTAGAATCATGCCAACAACCAGTAGTTGTTAGACCATTCTGCGAACCTTCTGTTCCCGGCGACACAAGATACAGCATCTCGGATGTTGCTATTTGTAACGCTTCATCATTGGCGTTTTGAACTCTGAATCTGGCGCTAAACGATGTCCTGTTGGAGCCAGACGCTATCGGCGGACTGATATTGGCGACTGTCGAACTACCCAATTTCAGCCTGACGCTTGGGTAGCGGGTTGAACCGCTGTTGTTGCGGATAATCGCGCCAACGTCGACCATCAAGAAACCGTTTGGCCCGAATGCGCTGCCCGGAATAGTCTTCGTGAGCAAGATTGTCTCAGTCGTTGTGTTCTGGACGATCGCATATGGATAATGGGTGTACAAACGCTCATTCAGAGCATTAAGATTGTCGACAATTACCCCGTTCCAAATTATCTCGTCGACGACATGACCGTCAGTCAGGTAAGACGGCGCTATGAATTCAGTCATCTATAAACTCCCTACCGGCTCTAACGTCAGGGCGAGCGTGTAATCACTGCCGCCGCCATCTCGGATCGAATGGCTTTCGCCGACAACGAAATATTCCTGCGAGTGTCCGGTCTGCGTTTCGAGTATCATGATCCGGGAGCCAATCACGCCCTTGAGTGCCAGCGTCCAGGTCGCCGCGTCGTGTATCGCGAACTTCACGTTGACAGCATTTCCTCGCGGTTGTGCATATTTGTCCCGGATTTCCTGTGCTATAGACATGGCCAGTGCGTAGGTATCTACGAACTTCAGGTCTACCACCTTCTTGTATGGTCTCCGACCAAACTCAAAAATGCTGTCGGCATCCTCGACTTTCACCGAGTTTTTAGGATAAGCGATAACACGATCGGTTCCCCGAATCGTCATTCCCGCTGGTATGAACAGGTCTCCTGAAAAACCAACCGCTGGAACAAAGTTGTTCTTGAGTGTCAACTCGGCAGACTGTGCAGTTGCCTTCATGGTAAGATCGACCTGTGACGTGTAATCGTATCCGTAGTTGCTTGTCACGTAGTAATCGGTGCCTGGCACAGGTTTGATGGGGTTACTGCTCGACACGCGGTTACCCGATGCATCCCTGAATTCGATCACCGTCACCACCGTCGCGCCTTCCGGTATCTGGATGTCCTCCACCGTTGTGGCCAATACCGGTGTGCCGGTTAGTGTAATCTCTCGCCGCTGGTACCTCACACGAACAATATTTGCTATTTCCGCGCCATACTTATAGGTCATAGCAATCATGTCATTGTCGATCGTGTAATCAACATCTGTATGCAGCGACATATGGTTACGATCCCAGAACTCAAGCTGCCCGGCGCGATTGGTAAAGAACCTACCGTTCTCAGTTTCAACAACATACCTGATAACATCGTACAAAGTCGCATTGATATCGTTGTTGTCCATCGCGTATGGATACTGATAAGCACCAAAATCGAAGTTGAATGGGTCGCTGATAATACCTAGTCTCGTTTCGCCAAGTGGCGTATAGCCCAGTATCCATCCAAATACCGTTCCGGGCGGATACAGCCCGTCCTCCCGGACGGCAGCACGCAAGATTTCAGATGCGTACTTATCGAGCTGGAGAGGCACCGATACCGAATACATTCCCGCTTCCGGAAGCATATCAGCAGCCTTGATTCGCGTTATTTGCTTGCCGCTGTACCGGTTCGGCTCAGGCTCGATGCTATCTATCCTGAGCAGGAACATCGTCTGCTCTGTGACGACGCTATACGTCTCGCCGGTGAAATTGCCCTCAGCGTCGGTCTTGGCGAATGGGTAACCTCCGCTAACTAACTTGATGGCTCTGTGGGTAGTGAAGCCCGCGAGCGCCCCATCGCGCTCAGGTGAATACTTGCCGGTCGAGTTGTCGAGCAAGATGGTGGCCGTTGCGGGCCTGGCCATCTGCTCTTCCGGGTCGAGACCCAATTGCCAACTCATCGGCATCACTACGTCTTCGAGCGGTATCCGGTCATTTGGGCCGGCAAACTTGCCGTCTCCCTGCAGGTCGATCCACAGCTCCCAATAGAGGTTCGCGCCTTGGGGACCAGGTGGAATTGTTGGGATGTGTGGGTTGGTGAGTACTAACTGCTCGTCATCAAAGAGCAGATGCGTGTTGATGTCCCATATATAGCGCGGCATCGTTAGTCAACTCCGCTATTGAGCGTAACGCCGCGCTGTCGGAAGGCATCCAGCGTGCCCTCGACCGCGCCATAACCGACCTCGCGGCCATTGAGGATAACCGGCACCTCGAGGCGGATTATCTCGCCGCCACCGGCACCTCCGGCAGCTCCGGCACCGGCCACGGCGGGCTGGAGCGGGTTGGTTATGCCAAGGCCGCGTGACAGCGATGGTAGCTGTTTGCGGGCCATCTCGTCCATGGCGTCGTTGATTCCCCACAGCCCGGTTTCGAAAGGCGTGGGCGAACCCGGCGTCAACCATACCGGAAGTTTGAGATTAGCAATGGCGCGAACAACATCCTGAATGCCGTTTCTCCACCACAGGAAGAGATTGACAATGCTTTTAATACCGCTTGCCCACCGATCAACGAGTGGAATCATCCAGTCGATCGCATCGATTAGAATTTCAAGCGCCTTTACTGCCTCGCCGATACCAATGATCAAGACTTGCTCAATAATCGGCCCCAAGCTGCCGTCTAGATTTATTCCTAGCCTGGCCAACTGTGGAAGTATCTTGTTTTCCCATATCACAGATAGTCTGTCGAATACCTCCATAACACGCGGAAGTAACTCGGCCTTCACATACTCGAACGCTGGTACTATGCCATTGTTCCAGACGTTCTCGAAGATAGTCCGCAATCCGAGAAAATCGTTTTCCCAGGCGTTTCTCAAAAGAGATACCGCCAGCACCACGGCGGCAAAGATGGCGATGATAGGGGCGATGGTAGAGATGACCGAGATGATGGCCGGAATGACCACCGTGCCGATGGCAACCCCCAGGCCGACCAGGATGTCGTTCAGCGATACATTGTTCTGCACCCAGCCAATTATCGGTCCCAGTATTTCCCCGGCCTTGGCAATGAATGCATCAATGCCAGGCATAATGCTTTCTATGGTCGATGCCAGGCCATCAAGGCCGATGTCGCTCAGCATAGTCGTGAAGGCATCTATCGGCGGTTGGCCGGAAAGCAGTGCGCCCACAAAGGTGCTAATTCCGCCGGCGATACTCTCGACTTTGGGGAGCAGATCGTCTATGGCACCCTCGACAAGCGGGAGCGCCCAGTCTCCAACATCCATCAAAATGCCCTGCATAGTCGTCATGATGGGCAGCCCGAGCTTTCCGAGCGTTCCCATGAAGTTCGCCCATCTTGCTTCATTGATACGCGTCGCGTTAGCAAGCTGGTCCGAAGTATTGGAGAAGTCGCCGGCAATGGTCGAGGTCTGATCCATCAGCAAGGCAAGCCGGGCCTGCGTTAGCGCCGCCTGTTCGAATTGCCCATCGACCTTCTCGAACCCCATCGCCAGCGCCTGGGCCTCGACCTTTGCCATGCTCATCGATACGCCGAAGCGCTCAATCGGGTCAGCCTCCCCTCGCATGGCGGCGTTGATCGCCGTCATCGCATCGCTGACATCGGTGTTGAAGATCGAGGCCATGTCGGCGGCACGCTTGCCCAGATCGATGGTCGCATTGGCCGCTTCGTTCGCATCCAGGCCATAGTTCTGGAGCATGGAGCCGGTCTGTGCCGCGAGCTGGTTGAAGGCTGACTCGCTCATACCTACGGCTTCCGCTGACGTTTTGCCGAAGTCCTGGATAATGCCGGCAGCTTCGCCAAACACAACGGATGAGGCATTCAGCGATTCATTGAGGTCAGACGCCGCGGGGATAGCCTGACTGGCAATGTATGCCACGCCAGCGCCAACGGCACCAATGCCGGCAATGGCGATTGTTCCGAGCTTTTGCAGGCCACCGCCGATAGCGCCGAGAACTCCCGACGCCTCGTCTTTGGCCTTCACTCGTATTCTGAGGTCAAACTGTCTTGCAGGCATCTTACGCCTTCCTGTTCCTCAATCGCTCGACCATGGAAACGAACTCGAAGTGGATCTTCACCGCCCAGGGGTCGGGATCTGCGACCAGGTCACCGGCCCCCAGCTCGACAATTGCCTCGTGCCGTGTGCAGTGGTACATCTGGGTCGCTCGAAAGAGCATCAGCTCCAGGGTCAAAGCATTCGCCAGGTCGTCCGGCACGCTCTCCAGGTACAGCTCGGCCACCGCCTCGTTGCCGCCGGAATGTGCCGACTGCTCTACCGCCTTGATGAATGCTTTGACCTCCTTGAGTTTCCCGGTCTCTCCAGAAACTCGGCCAGCTTTTCGGAAAGATAATCAATTTCGTCATGCCGCAGGTTCCCCAGAAGCATTTGGATGCTCGCTTCCGGATCGTCTGGAGTGGGCTTTGGTAACGGATTGCCGTCATTGTCAACCCAGTTCCAGTCGACCAGGCTCTCAGCCAACCTGATCATGGCAATGGTTTCCATCTCGGCAGGCGTAAACTCGCCGCCGTAGGGCCTGCCGGCAATATCAAAAGTACAGCCCTGCTCTTCCAGCAATTGCCGGACCTTGTTGTGCTTACCGGCCAGCTGTGACGATTTGCGGAATGTGACCCAACTGTCATCGCCCATAGCTTCCGGCGTTCTGATCGTAACAGTCTGGACTGCTTGTCTCTGTGGCATAAACCCTCCTAAACGATGGTGATACGGGTGAGCGCCCCGTCCCCGCCCATCGGGATGCTGACTTTCATCGGGTCGTTGCTGGTGCGGTCGGCTTGAATTTCGATGTCGCCTTCGAGAATAGCCTCACCGGACCACTCATCCGAGCCGGTGTTGGCGTCAGGGATAGATACGGTCAGCGTTCTGTTCCCTCTGGTTTCCATCCAGTTGGTCAGGATGTCGCGGAAGGCCTCGGCTGCAGCCACCGAATAGAAAATGTCGACGTTGGCCTTCCAGCCCTTGCCGCCGTCATTTTTTCTGTCCCAGGGGTCCTTGAAGACCTGGTATGTTCCAGCGCGAAACGAGGGGGTGATACTGACGTCGTTGGCGTTACCAGAGATGTCGACCTGCGCCCCCAGCTCGTCGTCCAGCTCTACCTGGACGTTGTGCGAAATAGCAGGCGTGTTAGACATTGTCCTTTACCTCTTCTTTCTTGCTGGCGCGGGGCTGAGTGATTGCTGGTGTGATAGGCCCAACCGGCTCGACCTTTACCGGCTCGGCTACCTCAGCTACCTCAACCTCGCGCAGCACTCCGCGGTCAACCAGCGCGGCCAGGTCAGCCGGTGACACGTGGTCGACCGGGATCACCTGCCCTGGCTCGTAATACTGGCGCGTAACCGAATGCCGGACGCGCTCTTGCGCTATGTACTGTTTTGGCATGATGCCTCCTTAATAGGGCAACCCGGCAACGAGCGCCCACTCTTCACGGATGTAAGGGCTTCCGCTCATCAGAACGTCTTCCGGGCGGGAAAACCCTTCCTCATAGTTCAACGAGCGCCAGAAGCTGGTATAGCTGTTGTGCTCGGTCACCACGTCGGCGATCTTCTTGTCGATCAGATCTAGCAGGTCCTCGGCGTTCTGCTGGGTGTAGCTCACGTCGTTTGGCCCGGGCAGCGCCACGTAGGCCTGCACTCGCAAGCGCACGAAGGTGTCGAACTTGCTCTCTGCGCCGAAACCCTGCCGCCTGGGCCGGTTGGTGCCGTCCGAGAAGACCAGGATCACCGGCGACTGGTTCTCGATATCGACCGTGCTGTAGTTGTAGACCTTCACCACCGTGCCGCTCATGTCGATATCTATCAATGCCGCCAGTGCATCTCTGATTTCTTCTCTGTTCGGGCTATCTGCCATTTCTCACACTCTCCACCAGCACATCCAGGCCGAGATTGCCTGCCCATTCGCCACGCTCGTCGATCGTCCGCTTATAGAAGGCATGGTCGCCGCCCCGGTCATGTTCGTAAACGCCATATTCTGACGTCAGCGCATTGCTCCGTGGGTTCCTGGCCGAGGTGTCCAGGCTGATGATGCCCTCCTGACGGGCCGATACCAGCTCTACCCGATGCGAGGCCCGCAAAGCGCCGGTGTCTTCGTGGGTTATCGATATGGCATAACGTTGAGCAGCCAACGTCGTGTCTCGCACGGCTGTATTGAGATACGGACCGCGCAAGCCGGCGATCACCCGCTGGTTGTACGCTTGCAGCTCCTCAAGCCCATCGACCTCGCGATACTTCGCAGCCATCAGATCACCATCGTGTCTTCGACGATCAGCCTCAGCACATCATGCGTGCTGTCCCACCGCCAACTGCCGGCAGCTCGAACCACATAGTCCACACCATCCACTACCAGGATGTCCTTCTCGCGGATATCGAGGTCGCCATCCAGAAATGTTTGCAGTGCCTGGAACGGCTTGCTCAGCTCCAGCTCCTGCCGGATCTCCTCCGATACCGGGTCGAGCGGGAAGCACGGCAGCCCGGTCAGGTGCATCGTGGCCTCGGTGCGCTTGCCGTCAATGCCAATCGGCGATAGGCGCTTGACAGAGCATGTCAGGACGGCCATCCGGCGGAAGGCGACACTGGTCATCAGCTCACCGGCGTCAACGAGACGGCCGCGACGGTCACGCTGGTCACGCCATCATAGGTGACCTGGGAGTTCCCTGTTGCGTCGTTGTACGTCTCTTTCGGAAACGGCCCCGTCCACCGCTCTTCGCCGGCGGGGACGGTAACGGTCCTGTCAGTTACCGCCAGGCCGTCCTCCGTCTTCTGAGTAACGTAGGTAACCACATGCGGGCCGGCATCCCCGTTTTTGACGACGTGGAACACGTTGCCTGCGTTAGCAAACTGATCTCCACCGCCAGCAGCTGCCTGAAACGACGGGTTCAGCCCGGAACGCGAGATAGCTTGAACAGTTAGTGTTGCCATGCATATCCTCCAAGATAGTGTTACAAATCGCGCCCAATCGGTTGCAGCCACTGCCTGGTCGCGCTGTCGATAGTGGCCGTCACCTTGATGACATAGGCCGCGCCGTCGACGATCCGGTTAGAGCCTTCTGTATATCGGAAACTATCGGTGCTACCGACCTGTGTCATACCAGTCGCCGCCACCAGGTCGGCGCCGTCAGCAACCTGGTAGACCTGTATCTCTGGCGATGTAACCGATGCTGCATCAAGGACGTTGCCGTTCTTGAAGAACGCAGCCACGTAGCGGTCTTCGCCAGCCGTCTCATCATCGATGTACCAGACCTTGGCCTGGTAGGTGTCATCGTAGGTGGCAAGCAAGAGGGCCTGGTCTTCCCATGTCTTCACTGTGGTCTGGTCAACAAGTACAACGGATACCAAATCGGCGCTCATCTCCGTTGCAGTCAATGTCAGCTTGTAGAGACCGTTTCCGATCTCCGTTGGTAGATTGGTCGTATTCGCGACGGATCCACCATCCTTGCTAACAACCACGTCACCAGAGGCAAAAGACAGCCCTGTTGCAAAGTCAATTGACCCCCGCTCAATGAGCGGAAAGATAACGACGGCTTCAACTCCCTTCGGTCGAACTATTTCCATTTACGTACCTCTCCCTACGCCTCTCGCGATACCGCGACGGGTTCTATTGTTCACGGCACCAAACGGAAACAGTCCTGGACGCTCAACGGTTTGAGATATTCTGGACTTCTCGTCTGTGGTCAACAACCGCTTCCAGAAATACACCTCATCAATACTTCCCCTCAACCCAACTGTCGTGCTGTTTCTACCATCCATCGTACCTATGTCGAACTCATCACTCGTAGCTATCGGTGAGGTTCCACTCGAATCAACGTCAAGATATGTGTTGTCAATTAGAATACCAGCCTCACCGATATACGGATCGTGCCAGGCACAGATGTGATACCACGTGTCCAGCGCCGGCGAGCCAAGTGCGTTTGCCACAGCGGCGTAGCGACTACCCGGATCCCACACAAACCTGTCTGCACTGTTGTCGTAATATAATAGGTAGTCGTCGGTTCCGGAAGCAGTCAAATGCTTGCTGACAATTCCCTGATAATACGCCGGCTTTGACGTTAGTTTTACCCAGCACGAGAATGTGAATGGTTCGTCGCCAACTTTCAAGATATCGTTGCTTGCATGATACATCGCCTTTGCAGCGTCGCATACCAATGCGTTACCACGAAAGTTGGGCTGTGTCTCAAAGCCTGGAGCATTCCATGCAGTAAGATCGTTTCCGCTTACACCGTCTCTTCCGTCTTCACGATCAAACAACCAAGCCCCAACCAATCCATCACGAATGTCGATCCTCCATGGATAGCTGATGCCCTCTAGTCCAACTTGGTAAAGTGCTGTTTTCTCGCCAGATGTCAGCAATCGCTTCCAGAAGCTAGGCGCGTCAACTGCCCCATCAAGGTAATCTTCCGCACCAACATATTCACGAGCACCGATCACAAAAGTTGCCGAGGTACCACCCGGAACAGTACTTCCTGTCGCCATGGTATTTTCGTACATGTCGTTTACTCGGATACCAATCTCGTTTCCGGCTGCATCGTGCCACACAACGATGTGGTACCAGGTATCTAAGGCCGGTGCTCCAAGTGCATCTGACAACACAGCCACGGCCGCATCGGCATTCGTGATTATCCCAAAGTCGAATCTGTCCGTCGTGTTCCACATCAAACACCACTCACGAAAACCAGCAACATCTTTCGCGGCGATCGTCATCCGCGCAGGCTTTGATGTCAACTTCACCCAACACGAGAATGTAAAGTCTATATCACCAGTAGTTAGATCTGAGTTTGTAGCAATATACAAGCACTGGCTACTCGCCCGTACGAACTGACAAGCGTTGCCAATCACGCCCGTCACAGCAGCCGGTGTGTTGTATGCAGTGAGGTCATTTGTCCTATGAGAGTCAACACGGCCACTTGCACCATCTTCCTCCAGCGACCAATGAGCAACCAGACCGTCGATTAACGTCGTCATCAGTTTACCCCTCCCGTTTCGACATCGTCGGAGGCAACATCGTCAGAGTACCCGTCGACACGCATCACGCCGGCGCTGATCATCCCACCCTCGCCATAGCCGTACTGCCTGCGCAGCTCAGCGGCGCTCGCCCGCCATTCGGCGGCAACTTTACCCAGGTCTTCCCGGCGCGGCCCGACGGCAATATTAGCCACCCGCGCCCACTGTCTGGCCAGAGCCTCGCAGGCTGCGGCGGCGGCTCTCAGCTCGTCATCGCTCTCGCGGTCAAGGAAGATGGTAATCTCCTCGTCGGACAGATTGCTGCCGCTCGGAGTAACGCCATCGTTTTCGACGGTATCGCCGATTTCCAGGCGAACACGGCTGATAAGGGCAACCTGAGCGTCTGAACTCGCGAGATCGTAAGTGAAGGTCACAGCTTAGCCTCTTTTCTTGCGCTGCTCGATTGGCGCATTGCCTACGTCACCCTGTTCTTCCTGGTCCACATCGTCTCCCGCCGCTTCCTGTTCTGGCTGCTGGTTATCGACCGGCTTCTCCTGCTCGACTGGCGCATCGTTAGTCGTTGCGCACTTCTCGCATAAACCCTGGCCAGATCGAGCCTCGTCCTCGTTATTGGCGAACCACCAATCTTCCTTCTTGACGGGCGTTCCACACTGCGAGCATGTATTCGGTAGTCCTCGTGTCGTCTTCGTCATGCCGTCCTCTCTATCTATGGCAGGGGGACAATCATTCATATCCCCCTGCCGGAACTCTACAATCAGATTTAGCTGATGGTTGGGCTCACATAGTCGCCGGCTCCGGCGACGTACACACACACACCGTTGGAGCGATCCTCTCCTACGCCAAAGCCGTACTCGGCATACATGACGGCCATCAGCTGAGGCGCGTTGATCCAGTTGCCAGGCACGAGCTGCCAGCCGAAGCCAACCTTGGGATCGATGCGCATCCGGACAGGGTTGCGCGGATCCAGAAGGCCGTAGCTCTTGTACAACCCATAGTAGGCAGTCGGCAGCCGGGGCGTCGCCCAAAGCCTGCAGATGCCATAGCCGGTCTCAATGGCACCCATGTATTCGTTAATTCCCTGCATAGCCGCGCGATCAGAGCCCGTCCCGTATACCACGCCAGCCCACTCGGGAGCCTTGAACTTCGGGAACGTGGTGGTGTTGGTCCAGGTCGCGATGTCAGCGCGCGGGATGATCAGCTCATACGGCGCCTGGTGGCCGTGTTCCTGAAGATGCTCCACATGGGTCTCCAGATCAGCAGCCGTGACGGCAGCGATCCGGAGGAAGTGGTCATGGGTATACAAGAACGTCTCACCCTCTGGCGATTGCGGGGGAACGTAGTTAGCATCGGTCGCGCCGCCGTCCGCCAGGGGCACAGAGGCATTAGCCGTCGATCCTACCGACTCGCCTGCCATCAGGAAGAAGCGCCGCAGCGCCATTTGCTGAAAGTGGTTGCGCATATCGCTAACAGCAGAGCGCACATCGGTATCCAGCTTGGCCCGGCGTGCCTTGCGCAGATACATCATCGTCCAGCCAAGCGCCCGATCGTAGGGACGAATGGGGAGGCTATGGCCGGTCGTCGCGCCCCGCTTAGGAGTGGGAACGCTGTACTCTGTTGCTTCCTCGACCCCGTTGCTAACGCCGACGGGGTACTCTACTTCGACGCTGTCCTGGACGGCGACTAGGCCGGAGTAATGCGCTCCGGTGACCAGACTGTTGTTCAGAACGCTCAAACCGGACTGAACATCAGCAACGATTTGGTCAAACGTTGCGCCGTCGGCCAGTGCCACCTTCTTGATTTCGGTCAAATCCCACAGACTCGGCAGCGCCAGGTCTTTGAGATCAGCAGGTCCTAAAGTAGCCATGATATTGTTGCTCCTGTCTCTCTATAGACTTGGGCCCCGATTAGAGGGCGGTGAAGATGTCGGTGAACGGCATCACGAGAATGGTGGTCGCATTGAGCGCCACACCAACGATCCAGGCAAAGTCACCCGAAGCACCCGCCGGGCGAGTGTCCGCGATACGACCAGCGGTGACGCTCGCGTAGACCAGCGTTCCGGGTGTCATGCCCGAAAAGCCGGTGACCCGACAGCCGGGGCCGGCGATGTCCAGCATGTCCTGATCGGCGCAGGTCGTCACCCCGTTGGGAGCCGAGACGACAATGCCAACAACCTGAGCCGAAGCCGCAGCATCAGCATCGCCCTGCTCGACGTCGCCGTCAGCAGCGACGTATACAGCATGCCCAACCGGAATAGCTGCACCGGCCTTTATTCGAAAAGGCTGAACACCGGGAAGAACCCGGATATCGGCGCCAGTAAAAGCTACATCTGCCATAGTAGTTACTCCTTGCCCCGCTCTGGGGCTGCTAGTAGTCTGTCAAGTACGGACTAGATGCCAAAGCGTCGCTTGATGCTATCCTCGTCGACCTGCTTGCTCTTGTCCGCGTTGGTCCGGCTGTCGATGTCTGGCTTATCGCCGTTATCGATCAGATAAGACTTTGTTTTGGCCAGGCGTTTGAGCATCTCGTCCAGGCCTTTGACCTTGCCGCTCTCGTCGAACTCGGCGTTATCCAGCTCGTTCTTTAGGTGGATGATCGCATCCTCAGGATCGCGGAACTTCAGAGCGCGTGCTGCTCGCTCTACGTCGTGTCCGATCCGCAAGCTGCGTATCTCCGCGTCCCGCTGGTTGACGGCCGTCTCCAGCTCGGTCGTTCGTTCGGTCGCCTTGTCCAGATCTGACTTCTCGGCATCCTGGCGCTTCTTGAGATCGGACAGAGCGTCTTTTAGCTCCTTCTCACTCTTGAAGCCCAGCGGACCGAGTAGCTCCGAGCGCATGTACTGCTTGGCGCGCTCTGGGATAAGCTTGTTTAGCTTTTCCTGGAGCTTCGCGTCTTCGTCCTGGCTCTTGTCCGGCTGTTTGCCCCCGTCTCCGGGTTGACCGCCGCCGTCTGCGTCGCCTGCACCACCATCGCCGCCGGCAGGAGGAACGTCACCGCTGCCACCTGATCCGCTGTCCGTTGGCGCATCGAAGCACAAGCCAAACAACCATGGATTGAAAGACATACCCATCAACATACTCTTATCCTTTCCGGCTTATACCGTCGCCGTGACGTCTCGATTAAACTCTTCCGGGCTGATACGGCCCGCCTGCAGCGAGTGATTTGCAATCATCGCAACTCTCGCCGGGATTCAGCTTCCAATGGATGCCATCCTCGTGCTCGACCAGCTCACAGTTGCACTTGCCATAACACGTCGTCTTGCCGTCTCTGGGCACCTGGTTGAGTGCCGGAAGACTTCTCCACTCAGGACGGCGCCTCTGCAACGCCCATTCTCGGGTGTAGGCCTGCTCGCAGGCCCGTCCGTAGTTTCCAATCCGGTAGATTGCCTGAGCCTCGCTCACCCTGCCGCCGGCGATGCCTTCCGCGAACTGCTGTAACCAACGGAACTCATCGGCCAGGTTTCCACCTACACGTCCAAGCGCCTGGCTGTTCATCGCCGATTTGCCGCCCCTGGCAAACATCGCATTGGCCAGGTGGGCGTCTTTTAGCTCAGCGGCGACGGCCAGCTGCCACTGTTGGAGGTCGATGGCGCCGGAGTATAGCTGTCTCGTCATCTGCTCCAGCGTCCGGATCGAGGCCGCCTTCAGCCTGTCAAGCTCGCCGGTGATGTTGTTCTTCGAGACAAAGCGCCGGCTGCCAGCATCGAGCCATCTATGCGATCCAGTGTTGTAAAGGTACCTGGTGAAGACATCCGTCAGGCTCATCCAAGCGCCCCCTGCCAGTCCTCACTCACGTTCTCGTCGAACCAGCTGACGGCGCCGTCGACGTCACGCTCTGTCAGCTTTGCCAGTGCCAGCAGCCGTTTCAGGTCGACCGGCTCACCGAAGTCTGGCTTCTCATCGGCCTGGCCGGCGCCGGTCTCAGGCGGCTTGTCTGGCATCTGTCACCTTGCCGTTGGTTCCGGGCCCGGGGTTTGCCCCTCCGGAGCCGGCGCCTGCGTTCTGCTGATTAGCAGCTGCCGCCTTGGCAGCAGCTCGCAGCCCATCAGCCTGTTTCTTGTCGCGTTCCTTGGTAAAGTCCTCGATCTGGTCTTTCTTGTAGCCCATCTCGGTCCAGATCTGTTCGTCCGTCACCCCCAGCTCCGACTTGATTTGCTCTTCCTGGAGGTGCGCCAGGTCATTCCGCAACTCCGCGCTCTTCCAAATAGTGCTGATCTGCGCTTCCGTATCGAAAGCCGTCCCGCCAAAAGCGTTTGACAGCTTCGCGCCCATCCGGATCATGTCTTCCCATGAGTTGCCATGCAGCGTCTGGCGCTCATCAACCTTCCCCAGCAGCGGCGCTTCTTGCTGTTTTAGCGTTCCCTCGGCAGCTATCTGCTTGCTGCTCAAGAACCTGGAGAGCGGTGTGCTGCTGATGCTGGCGATCCGGATAACGATCCGATCTTCCATCTCCAGCAGGCCGGCCAATGAGGCGGCAGGAATTACGTCCGCCTTTCCGTCTGCCGGATTTGTTCTGGTCGACCATACCTGACCAGGTGCAAACCTGAGCAGGTTGGATCCGTCGTCTTTCGGCTCTTTGCCGTCGGTTGTCGGAGTTACGCCCCAAAACAGCAAGGTCTGGAATGCCGATGTGTCGCCGGCGGCCAGCATATCCAGCCAGGTCTTGTCGAGCGCATCCTGGAGCGGGATGACTTTAGCCAGCGCCGACTTCCGGTTGGGGGTTCGGAAGCACATCACGGGAATACCCAGGGGCGAGCCATCCTGCGCCTTCCATGGGGTTGGCCAGACATCAGTCTCGTTCTCTTTGAATTCCGCCCACTTGCCCTCTTTCTCGACAAATCGCTCGACGCGGTCCGGGTAGTAGACTGTCCGCCGGCGGATAATCTTCCCGTCGTCGGTTTTCTCTTCCCACTGCTTCACCGCCCTCGTCGGTTTCTGGAGGTGATCGTCGTTCGGATACTCGATCCACATGCCGTAGCTATCGCCGCCGGCGCTTTTGTCGACGTAGCGCTGGTGGGGGACGAAGTCAGGCCGCTTTTCCGTGGCGTCCCAGTCGATCAGTACAAAGGTCTCGCCGTCGCGTTCTGCCCGGCGGTGAACCTCGGTCTGGTTGGCATCCATGCGGTTGGCATCCCACCACTTCCAGGCTTGCTTCGACAGCGAGTTTTCATCGTCAGCCTGCTCACCGGATACCTCGAAGCCGATTACCTTCTCGCGCTCGACCACCGTGTCGACAACCACCGCGCACTGATCGGCGGAAAAATTGACCGTGCTGCCGTGCTGCTGGAGCCACTCTTTCTGGCGCTCGGTGAGCTTGGCATCATGATCGCCGTCGTAGTAGCGCCGTGCCAGGACGATCAGCGATTGCTTCTGCTTTTCCTCAGCCGTCAGCAGCATCGTCGACCTCCCGTCGTTGAGCCAGCCCCATACGATATCGCGAGCCCAGTTGGACACATTGTTCAGAAGTCCCATCAGTCATCATCCCACCGCATAGAACCTGTTGTCTGCTGCGTCGTGGTTGGTGCCGGCCCAGATGGCCAGCGCCCATCCCCAAAACTTATCCGCGTGATGCTTCTCGTTGCCTTCCGTGTCAAAGACGGCGTTCTTCGCTGCCGTCACCTTTTTCTTAATGCTGTGGATTTGATAAGCCAGGTCTCTATCGAGCGGCAGCGGGACGTTGCCGCGCTCCGCCTGTATCCTGGCCTCGACGGCCCACAGCTCCTTCGATGGGTTGGTAAACTCCACGCCTTGCGCACGGCCTGGGTAGAGCCGCTCAAGGTTCTCCGCCAGCTGCGCCCCAATGCCGTTCTGGTCAATCAGGCACTGGGTGATTGGCAGCAGCCGGAGCAGCTCCGCGAAGCACCGCTGCTGGTCGTCGTACTCGACCCGATCCAGGCTCACCATGAACCGCACCGGCAACTGCCCCGTCGTGCTGCGACCAAGGGCCACGAACTCGGTCAGGTGCCGCTTGCGTCCTATGTCAACCCCTGCGCACAATGCCGTCTCGACAGTTCCCGCCCGCATCGCCGCTTTGATGTCTGGTATCATCCCCAGCGCCTGGTCGACGTTCTTAGCATGGAAGTACACCAGGTCATTGCCGTCTTTCGGCTGGTTGCGCTTGATAAGGTGCCAGTCGATCCAGGCGGTCTTTTCGTCGACCCAGGCACACTCGTACTCCTGCTGGAAATCTTCGAGGAACATGTTCTCGAAGATGTCGATGATTGGTTCACGACCAAAGGCATAGACACGTTCATCCGTGCTCATGGCCGGCGCCAACTGGCGAGCCGACGGCACGTCCTGGCACAGCGCCCGCACCTGCCACCATGGGATGAGCCGCCGGTGGCCGTCATAACCAGGGAACTTCCGGAGCGTCTCGGTCTGGATTTCCCAGTGCATTCCCCGCCCACCCAACGGCGAGGAGCCGATCCGCATGTATCCGCCATGTTTGGTCGTCGACGGCAGGCCTGCCACGTAGATTTCGCGGTCAAGGCCCTCAGGATAATGAGCGAACTCGTCCAGGTAAACCCTGGCGCCTGGCTTGCCTCTGGGGGGCCGGCATGGATGGCTGATCCACCGGGTGCCGTCGGCCGTCTCCAGCTCGGTCTGGCTGTCCCGCACCAGCCGGGGCCGGAAGCTGGGATGAACAGCCTCGATGATGGCCCGCGTGTAGCGGATCTTCTCCTTGGCCTCCTCCAGGTTGATGGAAACGAAGATGTGAGGATTGCCGGGGTTCAGACATCCATCCGCCACGCTGTCCATCGCTGCCGTGAACGACCAGGCTATCTGCCGCGCCTTGGTGTCTACGCCAAAGCGGGTGTCGTTATTAAGGAGCCCTACTTGAAATGTCTCCCAGACGGCAGTATCAATGCCCGCCGCCGACGGGAGGTCGATGTTCTCTACCGCAAATCGTGCCTTGAGCGTCCGTAGCTGCACATCAAGCCGCCTCTATGTCGCCCCCGTCTTCCTCTAGGCCGGCGACCTGGTCCATCTGCTGCTGCGCTTGCTTCTTCCAATCGTGGATCGATATCGATATCGGACCGCCGTCTGGGCCACTCACTTCTTGGCGCTCGCGATACTTATCCGGCCGTCTCGCCTTGAGGAGGAATATCAGCAGCGTATCGGAATAATCCTTGTACGTTGCCGTGATTTTGCCCTGGTACGTCACGGGGTGATCGACGCCTTCGTAGGCTCGGCGCTTGACCTCATCCTCCAGGGTGTCGGTTCCTTCTTCGACGGCCGAGTCCCACTCTATACGAAACTTCTTGTTCTTTTCGCGAATGTTATAGACGGCTCTTCGAGACATCCCGATCTCGCGCGCGGCAAACGTAACAGACGATCCCAGTCGCAGCGCGTCCAGGAACGTCTCCTTTTTTTCTTCTGTGAACTTTGTGCGATTCGCCATTTATCGATAAGCTGCTTCGTCCACTAACTGATCGCGAAAAAAGACCTGCCTCGTGCACCTACAGACTAGCAGAATCTAGGTCAATTAAATTGGACTAGATATTGGAGATATTGGTAGGCATAAAACGGGTTTTTTCCTATTGCATAATCCTATACTACATAGTATAATATTATTGTAAGTTGACAACAGAGGAGACACACGAAACATGGAAAACATCGAGCTGTACAAGAGCCAGACCTACACCGCCCCGGACGGCCAGATTTCCCTCGCTGGGATCTCCATCATCAACAGCTTCATCGCCAGCCAGCGCCTACAAGACCCCGATTGGCTGGCGCTCGACAAGAAGAGCAACCGCCGCTATCTGCCGGTTCTGCCCACAGCCTGGGAATGGGTTTGGGTTATCGAGCGCGGCGAGCTGACTGGGACATTCCCGCGCCGTGTTGCCCGTTACTACCACAAGATGCACGCTATCCGCTGTCCACAGACCTTCCTTCAGGAACTGGGCAACCTGGCCCGCCGTCACAGCTCAGAGCGTGTGACTTACCGGTTTCAGTTTGTCGATAGCTTCGATTGGGAAGCGGGCGATTTCGGCGATAGCGGCTCTTGCTACTGGGGTGGCCGGTCCGGCGCCCGCCTGATGCTGGCGAGCAATGACGCCCTGGCCGTGTGTTTCTTCGATGAGCAAGATCGCGGAATCGCCCGCGCCTGGTTCGTGCCGGTCGATGAGAAGTACATCGTTTTCAACGGCTACGGCTTCCCTGGCGATCCGACCCTGACCATCGCCCGCACGATCTCCAGCTTCCTGGGGCTGAGCTACAAACAGATCGGCCTGGCCAACTATGGCTCGACCACCGGCACCCTGTACATCAACAGCGGGATCGGATATGTACTCGGCCAGCCTGACCAGATAGCCAGTATCAACTTCTACGATTTCGGATGGGAAGATGAGCACGCCGACTCCTGCCATCACTGTGGCCAGATGCTCTACGATGACGAGGTTTACTACGGGCCCGGCGACCTGACCTTCTGCGAGAGCTGCTACTGCGATCACTGCTCATCCTGCGATATTTGCGGGGAAGTCTACTGGGCTGATGAAGTCCGGTACGTAAACGGGCATGATGTGTGCGATTGGTGCTATACCCGTGAGTACAGCATCTGCAACAAGTGCGGGGAGGATGTCCGAAACAGGAACGCCATTGTCATTCGTGGCAAGTCGTTCTGCCAGTCCTGCCGCCAGCCCAAACCGGAAACGAGTCCGGGTTGATCCCCGGTCACCACGTGGGGGAGAGCAATCTCCCCCGCCCATTCAATAGCGAGGTGAAACATGTATGACCAGTTCGACAATACCCAGCAGGTCGCCGACAGGCTCAAGGAGCTGATCGGTATGATCTCCCAGCCGTCCGGAGATGCCTACGAGCGAACCATGCGATCGCTGCATGTATTCGAGCGTACCGGCTGGAACCTATACGCTTTCGGCGATGCCGTTTCGCGCTGCGCTCCTGGCCTGGCCGTCAATGAGGACGGCCAGTTCTACTACGCTGGGCAGCAACTGCCCGAGGTAACGCTCACGGAGATCCGCCTGGCGCTGGAATGGTATCAACACGAGGTCGGGCCGTCTGAGCAAGAGGTATCTTCATCGACATCTCCGCGGCTATTCAGCACGGAGAAGGCTGCCGAATACCTGGGGCTCAAGATGCCGTTGATGAAGTATCACATTCACAAATCGAAGCGGCTGAAGGGGCAAAAAGTCGGTCACTCGCTGGTCTTCACGCAGAACGAGCTCGACCAGTTCAAGGCGACCGAGAGAAAGCCGGGCCGTCCAGTCAAGAGCTAGGCGGCCAGAACCCAGCCCGACTTTCCCAGATTGCGCACCAGGCCCATTTCACGCAATGCCCGGAGGTGGTACCAGAGTTTCCACGTATCGGTGCCGTTCAGCTCTACCGACAGCATCGCCGTTCGCACTGGCCGTCTCCGGGCTCCCATTGCTTCGAGCTTGGCAATAATGAGGCCTTTGAATGGGTCATCGAAGGCGAACAGCTCAGCCTGGGTAGCCGCCATGCGAGCCAATGCCTTTCCATAGGCTTCTTCGATGGTCATGGTTGGATTGTCAGCCAGAAAGAGATCGGCCTGCTCTTTGAGACTGGCTAGCGAGATGATGAGAGTATCGTTCATTTGTCTTCCTTCGCAAAAGTCAGAACAAAGCGATGTGCGGGCTGTAAGTCAAAACCCGCTGGTAGTCTGTTCCAGTTTTGATTGATCCGCCAGACAAAATCAGTCAGCCTGATTGTTGGCACAAACCATTCGTATCGCACGCGCTCATTACCAAAATAGGTATGTAGCTTCGATTCTAGCGATTGGCGATCCAGATCGCCTGGAGTCTCCGCTATAAAACCGACGAGCATAATTGGCAAGGGCGAGCCCATATCGATGCTGTTTGCCATTTGCTTAATATCTGCGCTTTGGCCTATTTTGATGAGACCGTTGGATGCTTGCAAAAAGTAGACACCAGCGATTCCTCTTTGGATCTCCATCACATCGAGAGGAACATCAGACACCGCACTGTCTGCTTGGTGCGTTGGCGACACATTTGCAAACCAGGGTTTGGTCATATCTCCCGTTCCTTTTCTTCCGTCTTGCGATGATTTCCTCCGATGATAGCACGCTTCGGGCACCTCTGATTGAGGTGGGTGCGCTTGGCGCGTTCCAAGCTGTCCTTGCTACGATGCTCGAAGGTCGCTCCGCAATCAGGACAGCTCCATGATACCGGCTTCATAGCATCTTCGAGCTTGCTCAGAGCATCCTGTGAGCTTACTCGAGCATCCTCAGAACGTGCTAGAGCAAGCTCCAGCTCTACTACACGATCCTCTGGTGACTTGTATTGCCCGCTCCACCGTAACCAGCTCTGCTGCCAGGCGCTCACCACCCACTGTGCAACGTGCGCCACCACATGAGCGACAATCACCAGCAGCGCCAGGTGTGTGGGGAACTTCCACTCGAACACGAACGAGAGCGCCACGGCCACGTCGACAGCAATACCGGAGATCAGCAGCGAGAGCGAGATGAACCAGTCGACCATCGTCTTATCCAGGTGGAGCACAATCCGGCCCAGCATGGCCAGCCAGGTCAGGGTGACGATGCCGGCAACGATCAGGGCGCCCTCCGAGCTGCTGTAGTCCGGCAGCTGGCCCAGCATAGCAAAATAGGTCTGCCTGGCCAGCAGGAATGTTGCGACTGCGAAGAGTATCCAGGTGAGCACCTCCGTTATGATAACTATGAACTTGCGCATTGCGTTCTTCTCTCCTTGTTATAGC
Organism: Anaerolineae bacterium; assembly: GCA_016928235.1. GTDB lineage: Bacteria > Chloroflexota > Anaerolineae > Aggregatilineales > UBA3940 > JAFGMS01. Next base: position 28,562 of record JAFGLD010000311.1, read on the forward strand.
AGCATCTCAAGCTGCGTTGTTGTCGTCTGCGGTTCTGTAACCTTCCACGGGAACTGGTGCCACACCTGCCCGTCAAGTACATCGCCGCCCTTCTTTTTGTCTTTCCCTCCAACTTGCTTGAAGAAGAACGGGATTTCGTTCTCAACGCATTGATCGCGAACGGCGCGAGCCCAGCCCAGGTTCATCGGCCTTGCATTGAACCCCGATTCGCCTCCGACAATCACCCAATCTACGCCGCACCGCCAATTGTGCCCATCCTCGTCGTGCTCGTGATATTCATAGGCTACCTCGAGATTTATAGGGCCGAGCAAGGGCTCCAGAGACAGGAACAAGTACCGAATGCCCCATGTCCTGCCAATGCTCTGGAGAACAGGCCAGCGAGAATCGAGGTGGTCTTGGTTTTCGGCAGACGCCCCTAACCAGATATTTTTTGGCGTGCCGCTCCCGAAGATCCAGCGATCGGGTAGCATCGCCTCGATATTCTCTGGACGCTTCGTCAACAATAGCCAATCGAGGTTAGGCGTCACCTCAATAACTGCCCAGAGCCTTTCGCGCCATTCCTCGACCTGAGGGTGATCCTCAAACACATCGGCCATCGATGCGCAGAACACTCGCTTCCGGATGACGCCCAGGCCAGCCGGTGCAGCCTTGTTCCATTTGAAAGGTTGCTCCCAATAGTTTTCACTCATCCCCTTGCGTCGGGTGGTTGCTACTGGGCCAAATACCGACATGTGTAGGCGATGGTTTGCCAAATGCTCAGCGTAGCAGTTCTTGCAGCCCTCGCTGACTTTTTGGCAGCCCCACCATGGGTTGAAGGTATGGTCCGTCCAGCTTATACCGGTGTTCTCGCCCATCACTCACTCTCCTCATCATCATCCAAAGACTCGTTCTCCACCCACCACCTCTGGTATTCCATCAGGTTGTAGCATCCGGAACACAGTAGTTTTCCACCGACTGCCGTCACTTCAAAACAAGGTGACATCTCCCCACACTCTGAACACTCTATACTGCTATCCATTTCGCAGCTATCACACAGATAGAACCATGAGCCATCATTGAGGATCTCACCATCTGCGCTGATTTCGTCGCCGTCGTGGACAAACTCAGGTGCGACTTCGATGATTTTGTCACATCCGGTACACCTTACATACGGCATGTTGTTATCTCCTTTCGGCGCAGCTCGCGCCGGCTATTACCCATCGGTCGAAATTCATCCGTTCGTCTCCTGAAAAAGTGGTAGGCGCTCAAGATCCAGCGCCCGAGGCGATATCCACAACTTCTCGATGCGTTGTCCCTTGCCGTTTGTCTGTACGCTGGTTTCATCCGTCCCCCAGCCGGCGTAGAGTTTGTCATAGAGTGAGCTGGGATACCCCGACAGTATGACCATGCCCTGCACCTGATTGAGGACCTCTGCTAGCCTCCGGTGGCTGGCATCATCCATCTCGTGAACATAATGGTTCTGCCGGCTGCGGGATGTCCACACGTATGGCGGATCGACGTAGAACAGCGTACCAGGTGCGTCGTAGCGAGCAATAATCTTGAATGCGTCGTCACACTCGATAAACACATTCTTCAGACGCTTAGCGGCTTCGTAGAGGACGTCCAGGTAGTTCCACTCATCCTGCAGGCGCTTCCCGCGGGCCAGGGTCTTCTGGAACCGCCATCCGCTTTTGCCGCCAAGGTATCCCCGGCCCTGCCGGCACTTCACGTAGAACCGCCGGGCTCTCTCCAGAGGTTCGGCGCATGGCTCATGCGACAGTTCGTATTCCGCTCGGGCAAATGGCGTAAGCTCCAGCTGCCGGACGAGCTTGTCAGGCTGCTCGCGCAAGACCTGGAAGAAGTTGACCACGTCGCCATCGATGTCGTTGATCACCTCATAGGTCGATGGTTGCTTAGCGAACAACACCGCAGCTCCTCCGCAGAATGGCTCGACGTAGCACGTATGGGGGGGGTATTTCCCGATTATCCAGGAGGCGATCCGCCACTTCCCGCCCGGATACCGCACCGGCGGCGATGTTATCTTTCTCATTTAAGCCGCCTTTCGGATCAGCTTGTTGCCAATAACCTTCCCGTCTGGCCTGGCCCAGTCGACGCCTGCGAGATCATCGTCCAGTTCGCAAAGAACCGGCACGTCAGCCGGCAACTTGGAACACTGAGGCCGCAATTCGCATCTATCACAGCCAAGGGGAAGACGATCCAGATCCAGGCTGGCCGTGATCAGCAGCCGCGAATGATCGATTCGCGCCTTGTTGTCGGTCGTCATCATGCTGCCTCCATGTCAATCAGGTCGTCTGCGTCTTGTTTCTGCTTGCGTTCCTTTGCCTCAATACGCTTCCGCGCTACTGTGAGGCTGTCGCCATCTTCGTAGAACCGTGTGATTGGGGCATCAAAGCGCATAACCACGATTCCCGTGCTGCCGTCCCGGTTCTTGGCAATCTCAAACCTCGCCGCCATAGGCCCCAGGGTGTCAGCCATCCTCTGGAGCGCGTTATTTGCATAGGAGATAGTTCCATCCTCTTGCTTGTCCCCGTAATATTCCGGGCGCATGATGAAAATAACGGCCTGGCTGAGCGCCTCTATCCACCCGCTCCCGCGCAGGTCGGCCAGGTCTGGCGTCCGGCTCTCGCGTTTTTCTACCTCGCGGTTAAGCTGGGAGATCGGGATAACCGGGCAGTTGAAGCACTTGGCTATCACTTTCAAACCCCGCATGATTTCCCCGAGACGCGAGTCTTCGCTGTCGCGCCCCTTATCCCCTGCCAGCTCCAGATAATCGAAGATGACCAGGTCGACGCCATCCTTGTGGAGCATCGATTCGACCGCGACGCGGATGAACATCTGCGCAGTGGTGGGCGATGGCGTCTCATCGACCACGATGGGCAAGTCACGCATGAACTCCAGCGCCGCGCGAAACTGTGCTTTTTGCTCTGGCGTGGCCGTGTTTTCTTTCAGCGCGTCAGTAGGCACACCACTTGCGCAACTGGCCAGCCTCATGGTGAGTTGTTCGAGGCTCATCTCTGCTGAGAAGATGACTACCACGCTGTCACGCTTGCGACTCCTTGCCCACAGGGCGACGTTCCGGGCGACCTGAATAACCCACTGTGTTTTGCCAGCTCCCGGCCGGGCCCCTACTGTCGTCAGGTTCTTACGCATCAACCCGCCAAGTTTGCGATCTATCTTGGCGAACCCGGTGGGTACACAGTCAACGTAGGGGTCACCCGCTTCCCATACCTTCAATGTCGCCAGCGCCCGGTCGACGCCCGAGCTGATGGGCACAACGTCTGAGCTTATCCTCTGGCGATCCTCGTACATCGACAGCGCCAGCTCTCCATATACCGCCTCGACCGAGTTGCCCTGCTTGATGCGATCAATCGCGTGCTGTAGCCTGGCCGCGGCGTTTCGCTTCTGCGAATTCTCTAGGATGGTGTCAACCCAGCCCTCGAAGATCGTCTCATCGCTGGGCATCATCAGGAACTCGCCATCGATTTCCGCCATGCGCTTTTGGCCGGCCTCGCCGATAGCCTTCAGAAAGGCGAGGATGTCAAACTTGCCATGAGTGTCCTGGCCGGCCAGGCCCTCGTAGAGCACCCGGTCCTGGCCGGCGAAATCTTCGGACCTGCAGCGCTTGAGTAAATGCAAGCGATAGGCAGGCTTCTTGAGAGCTGCGCTGATAGCCCAGCCCTGGTACTGCCGCTCGGTCGTCGGCTTGTCGTTGTTCATGCGACCCCCTGGAGTGCCTTGATCATCTCTTCGATATCTGCTTCGGTGTAATTCGTCCCGGCCAGCGCTCGCACAGCCTCATAGCGCAGAGCAGTCTTGTCTGTCGTTTTGCCATTCTTGCGGCCGCTATCCTTGCCTTCAACCTGCCACCGGCGCAAGATCGCTAGGATGTAACGGAGGTTGCGCTTGTTGTTCTCGACTGCAATGGAAACGGCGTCTATAAACCAAGACTGTGGATACGTTGCGTCTATGTCTTTTAACTGATCACCCAACATAGGGGTAAGTGGTCCTATGTTCTGCTCATAGATCGTGAAAATGTTTGGGCGGTCGCTGCTACTGGTTAAATGACGGTTATTAACGGATCGGGTAAACCCATCTTTACCACCCCCGTAAACCCGTCTTTCCCCCTCCCGTAAAGGCGTCTTTACCCGTAAATACGTCTTTCCCGGTCTGTACTCAGATACACCACCGCGCTTATCTTCTATCGCCTTGATTTGTTCAGCGATCTGATCCTGAGATTTTCCAACTAGTACAATGTATTGATGAACACGTCCCGGAGCGGCATGAATGTATAACTCTCCCTGCACAACCAGGTTGTCAATGTGCAACTGAACCGCCGGCCTCGATAGCCTGGTCTTTCTCATAAGTGTTTCAAGACCAGGAAATGCGAACCCGTTATCATTGGCATTATCCGCAACAGCCAACAACAAGAGAAGGTCAGTCCCTTTGCTTTTTGATTCATCCCATACCTTCGACATCACTCTTATGCTCATAGTTCCATCCAATCTCTGATGGCCTGCCCGACCACACCTGCATCACCAATGCGGTCATGCAGGTATAGGTGATAGTCGTATAGGTCCTTGCCAACCGGGGCGATTGAGATGCTCGCTCGTGGCATCATGCCCTGGATCTTCCGAGCGGACTCTTGACCCGCTTGGTTATCATCGTTGTCAGCGACAATGACGATGCGCGGTACATCGTAGAGCAGGCCACACCAGTCGGCTTTCCAGGCGTTAGCCGGAGCTGCGACGGCCACCAGTTTGTAGCGAAGCGCCGCCATGACACTCTTTTCATCCTCGACAATAAGCACCGTGTCAGGGTTGGCGTCGACTACCGCGTCGATGTTGTAGGGTGCCATGAACCGCGACCCTTTGGCGCTAATGTACTTGGGCTCCAGGTCGGGAAACAGCTCATCGTCTCGACGCAGCTTGATAGCAGTCAGAATTCCCCGATAGAACCAGGGAAACGTGTAGCGCTGCCCAGTCCACCCGACGCGCAGCTGGTACAGTACATGATCTGAGATGCCTTGCTGGTTCCAATAAACATGTCTACCACGGGCGTCTAGTTGCTGCTCGAACTTGTCGACCAGCGCAGGGTCAAGGGTTGGCCGTAGTGTCGTCTCCGGCCTGGCCTGCTGGGGAATGTGGCGCACTGTGGCAACAAACCCCGGCTCGTTCAGTCTGTCGACGACCGTGCGCAAGTCGCAGCCCCACAGCAGCGCCAGAAAATCGAATAGGTCGCCCTGGGCCTTGCATCCATGACAGAAGAAGTGCCCGTCTTGGTACACGGTCATGCTTGGCGTGCTGTCGGCATGAAACGGGCAGTTGATGTTCTTGCCGTAGCGCACAGGTTGCCCGATCTCAGTCTCAATCATCCTGGCTAGGTCGTAGCGCTGTTTGATAGAGTCAAAGTCAATGGTCTTCATGCCTTGATCACTTTCAGCTCGATATCGGGGTAGCGATAGCGAAACAGCTTGGCTTTGATCTTGAAAGCCTCAGTTGCATAGCCTTTGACATCCTCAACCACCTGCTGCCCATCCTGGGTATATCCGAAGTCAGCGATGTACCGGGTTGTTTTGTAGCTCTTACCCTGACAGTTGAAGGATGGCAGGATCTCAAACTCGGGTTGCAACACCAAGTCGGCGATCTCTCCGCTCTCGGCCATGTCTTTAAGCACCAGGTAACGCTGTGCCTCGGCTGCACTGTCAAACACAATCTCGTAAAGTCGCGTTTTGCGATTGCCGTATTTGCTCATCAGTCCCTCGCAATCGTGAGACGATATCCCGCCCGGCCATCGATGACCATCCGAATCGGCTTGTGACCGTTCTGGCGGCGCAACCTAGCCACATGGCGCTTGAACTCCACAGGTGTCATGTCCTGGCCATCTCTGAGTGCCGTAAGAGCCTCCCAGGGGTTGCTGGATAGACCCTTTGCCACCCGCAGGTGTGTCCACCGCAGAGTCGGGAATTCGTCTATCAGGTCGCGAGCGATACTCTCTCCGAGTACCAAATTCTGCCCGGCAGAAAGTTGCTGATAGTAGCGAATAACCCGCGCTCGCTCAGCGATAGTCTTATACTCGCTATGGCTCATCTTGGCAGCTTCCACCAGCCCACCGTGACCATAGTGCTCTTGGATGAGCGCTGCGGCCTCGCCTTGCATCAGGCGGGCGCTATCCTCATCAGAGATGCTGGCGGAGATTGCCTCCACCAGCACCTCATATAGTCCATTGTCGCTCATGCCACATCCTCGACTGGATTCCCGTGCTCGTCACGGGGGAACGCTTCGTCGAGTAAGTCCTCTTCAGCCATCTTGGCCATGAACTCATCTAATGTTGCTTGTATATCCTTCAGGCTGCGCACGCTAAAGCGCTTTTTCCAGCGATTCTCGAAGTGCTTGGGGTGAAGGCTAAACTTATCTGGGCCTCCTTTTTGAATAGCATAAAGCTGCGCACCGTCTAAGTCACACAGTCTTGCACTACCAGGAATGTGTGTTACTGTTCCCTCTTCCGCTCCGGCTGTCTGTTCTTGCCTCGCCGGTCTTTGCGCAGGTGGCGGCTTTGGGCTGCCCTGTTTGCTGTTTTGCTGTGGCGCGTTACCGTCGGTATCCTCATCGGCGTACAGGCCCAAAATCGCTGCATAGCTGTAACGGCGAAGGTAGGTAATCGTGCTACCTGCCACCTGGGCGCCACTCTTTCCTTTTTCCTCACCCGCTGGAAGGATTGCTGTATTTGAGATCCACTCACCGGAATTGTGCATCAGTACGGTTTCGACGCCGATCTGGCCATCGTAACTCACAACGATTTGTGAGACTGACAAACCATTCTCTGCCAATACCGGGCGGGCGGTCTCGATCATCGCCCCAAGGCTGGCGTAACGGTTGCCCAGGAATTTGTTGGTCGCGTCAACTGGCACGCTTGGTACATTGGTCTGGAAGTTAGATAATGCTGTCGCTAGGTTCGCTATACTCTCTGAGTGTTCCATAGTCTCTACTCCTCTAATATCCAGCTGGTTGCCGTGCCGGGCTATTGTCTTCCGCCTCGTTGCGACGAGCGATAGCGCGTTCGGCGCGGCGGATCATCGCCAGTTTTTTGGCCGTTCCCTTGAAGTGTGCCAGGCAGTAGACACGGCCCGGCAGGTCAACGACGCGATAGAGACCAACCTCGCCACAACCGATCACGGCGCATTTGCATGTTTCTCCTGTCATCTGTACAATCCTTCACCTGGGTTGTTTTGTAGCGGCCTGCGAGTGGCCTGTGTGACCGCTCCATTCTTGAACGTGTACTTTCGTGTTTGCCCGGGTCGCGCCAGGCGGTCGACGATGACCGCGTCAGTCTCACTCGCTATCATACCGATAGCTTCTCTCAGAGAATCAACGTACCCAAGCACCTGCTCTTCCGTGACAACTTCGTATCGCCTATACATAGTCATCCCCTGTCTTTTTTGCCTTCCAGAAACGTTTTGTATCGCCCCATTTCTTCCTCTGTCATGGGGCGTGGCGCCATGAAGAACGTACTGAGGAACGCCCTACAAGCCTGGTTAGTGCAGGTTCCCAACGTCCATGCCTTCTTCGCCAGGGCATCGAACTGCGTGCCGTCATCCCTCAGCGAGCATCCGCAGTGTTCACACTTCATCGGTTGGCTCCCATATCAAGCGGTCGGCTTGACGAGCTGAGTTGTGCCCACCACTCAGATACCAACCCGTGAGCGTCATCCAGCGAGTATGCCAGCTGCTTTCCGATCAGTGTCCCGTTCTCTTTGCGTGAAACCGTGATCTCATAAGCCGGCTCGTCGCGGTCGTCAAGAGTCAGTTCGATTTCGAACCGATACCTGGGAGATAAATCGAAGTCGAAACGATGGTCTCTGCTGTTGTACTGTGCTCTGTTGATTTCTACCGCGTCCATGTCGTATCTCCTGTTACGTTAGCCTCGTGAATTCCGATACTCTGCATCGATTACCCTGCTACATCGAAGACCCATTCAAGGGCTTCGACATGATACGTGTTGACCCTGCCCCAGCGGGGATCTGGCGCCTGGCCGATGGAGTAGCCGTGCTCCTTGCTCCACTGGGCAGCCAGACGGCCGTACTTGTTCGCCGTGTCGCCGCTGATCCGAATGCCGCGAATGTGAGCATAGGCTGCGATGCTGTAGTATTCTGTGCTGTCGACGCCAGCCCGGACTGGGAGCAGATGAGCCCGACCTGCTTCCTCCAGGCGCCGCAGGCGTTCTTCGTGGTCGACAAGCGCCTGGGCCATAGCCAGCGCCTGATGGGCCAGGCTGTCGCCCGGGCGGCCAGGAACCACATAAGAGCCATGCTTGCGAAGCGATGGAAGAACGTCGTGGTTTACCCATCGCTTAAAGCGCTTGGCTTCCGGCTTGTCGCTTCTGGAGATGAGAGAATACATGCCTGATTCGGAAATGATTGCCCGGACGGGTGTTCCTGGGGTTCCATCATTCAAAATGATGGAATTCTTTTCATCATCATCAAGACGAGAAAGAGCCTGGCCAACATTGTTCAGGCCTAGCGCTTCACAAACGTCTTTGCCTATGAACCAGGGTTCCCCATCACCACCTTCGACCACTCTGATCTCCTGCTTATTCTCGAACTTGAACATTTGGATTGTTGTGTCCATATCTGTCCTTTGTGAACCAACCATTTCGTGCATGTGCTCGGAATGATCCTCTAGCGTGTGTAGCAATCTCAAGTCGCTTGCTGTCGCCAGGCCCCGATCCGCCAGCAGCCCGATGGCAAACGCCAGCAGCTCGACCAGGCCATCATCGGGCAGGTCGTCAGCGGTGCGGTAGGCGTCCTCGGCGAGGGTGGTCATCAGATACCCATCCCAACAAACTGCGCATACCTGCTCGCCGCCTGGCCGGCCGCCAGTTCAGCATTGCGCAGCTTCCACTGGCCGCGCTGGAGGTCGAACTGCTTCCGATTTCCGTTCACGGCCTGGGAGAACAGCTTGAAGTAGGTTTCGGTCTCGTTCAGGAAGTCGGCGATGGCCTTGGACTGGGCTGGGGTGTGCTGGGGCTCTGTCTTGGGGGCCGGCTTGGGCTGCTCTGGGGTCGTGCTGGCCGGGAGGGCGATAACGCCGCGGGTAGGGTATCGCTTGCCGTGCTTACTCTGGAAGGCGATCCGGTTGCGGCGAAGCCTTTTGGCGATCAGAGCGTCATAGTTGCTGGTGTCTGGGCAGCGGGCCGGCAGTTGGGGCAGGTCGAGGTTGGCCATGGGAGCCGGTGTCAGCTCCAGGTCGAGCGCCTTCTCCATCGCCAGGCGGCTTGAGAATTCGCGCACGGGGCCGCCGTCGATGCGATACCAGTAGGTAGCGGTATCGAAGTCGTGGCCCTCGACGATGCGGCGATTATTTCGTTGGTATGAGTCGGTGGAATTGTGATATACTGGGGTTGTCATTTGGAACCATTCTCCTGTGACCATCCCCGGGGTGTTTGCGCACCGCCGGGAATTCGTTTATCTAACTGTACATATTGTATACCAGGGTAACTATTTCGTCAAGTCTTTTCTCGGCCTTCCCACCTTACGATTTCGTACTTTTTCCAGGTCTTTCTCTCGAATAATCCAGGCCGTTCCGAACTTATCAGCCGGAAGACTACCGCGCTTGATAAGAGCAATCACTGCATGGCGAGTGATCCCTAATCGTTCGGCGGCTTGGGTCGTAGTGATGTATCCTCTAGGCATAACCTCATTATAGGTTGCCTGCTCCTGTCTGCAAAGTGTGAGCATAAAACGCTCCTTTCCACGCTTGATAGTTTTTGACAGATCCCATGCGGTGGTTATACGAAAATACGCGATTTGCTCTTTTTGGCGTCTCGTCTATACTGGTTACCAACTATCCACCCCATTACCCTGGGAGGTCCGCAATGTCTGAACAACCCAAGAAGTCGAAGACCTGGCTCATTGTTGGCATCGCTGCCGCCGCTATGCTGCTCGGTTGCTGTATCATCGGTGCGATCATCAGTGCGCTCAACCCCAGCTCGGACACTCCCGGACAGGCTGCTGTCGAGATGAACACGGAAGCGCCGGTGCAGCCTCAGCCAACGTCTACCCAGCCCCAGACCGAGACGATTGCGGAGCCAACAATCCCCGCTGATCCTTATCAGAGTCTTGTTGCCGCGATCACGGAGGCACTCGGATCAAGCAATCGAGATGTTGACCGGGTGACGTCTATCGAGCACGACGAGGATATCGGACAAATAACCGTCACGTGGGCCATTAACGACAATCTAACCACGGACTTCATCAAGGTTGGGGCACAAACCGATGCAGTTGACATCATCGAAAAGGTTGACAGCTCTGGCCTGCAGTACAATCTCCTGTCTATCCACGGCACCTTTGCGCTTGTCGATGACTTCGGTAACGTGACAGAAGATACCGTCGTGTACGCGAGCTACTCCGCTCAAACCATCGATAAAATCAACTGGGAGAACTTCTTGTATACGAGCGTTTGGGACATCGCCGATACGTCAGATATCCGCCCAGAATTTCGGTAATGCTATGTTGTTGTTAAGGTGCGTTTCGCCGTCTTGCGGTCGAGTCGGGCGGGGGGTGATTATAAGTTCCAAACCGCTTCCGCCAGGGCTTCAAGCTCGTGAAGTGGTACCAGAACGCCATGCGTGTTGTATCCGTCGTTCATGACCTTCACTGTCCGATAGAGTCTCTCCCACGCCGGCACGGTCTCCTTCACGGCCTGCATCTTCAGCACATACACCAGCTCGTCGCCGTGAACGTAGTACAGCAGGTAGTCAGCCTGTGACGTGTAGGCCCAACCTAAACGACCCACCGTATCGACCGACAGCACCTCGACGAAGGCATTGCCGGTGTGCTGCGCCCGGAGGTCATCTTTGTACTCGATAGACCACTGTCGCTCGGACGGCGGACGGGCAATCCAGCGGTCGATACCACGCCGCTGATCGTCGCGGGTGGCCGACCACACGGTGTATCCGCGCTTGCGCAGCTCAGCATCGAGCAGCTGCTCGGCGGCTTGGCCGATGGCGAGCTGGGTTTGGAAGTCGTATGTGCGGCCCGTCACTTGGCCTCCAGGCTATCGACAAATGCTTTCTTCGCTTCCTTGATACTGATGAACAACATGTCGCACGGAAGCGAGAGTTGCCACGTAAACCAAGCGGTTGGGAATTGTGCGCCGTTGCCCTCGTAGCCCAGGCTGGGCATCTTGAAATCTACGCGAGGCGACATAAAAATGATTTGCACGCCATATCGCATGAATAGCTCTTGCGCCTGCGCTGCGCCCAGGGTCATTACCGGCAGAAGAAGAGCAAACGGCTTATTTAGCTCATAGCAGCGCTTCAGCCAGGGGTATTTGATGCTGTAGGGCGGGTTGGTTACCAGGCAGTCCCATGCCGGCGGCTCGTAGTGGAAGAAGTTCTGTCCATCCTGGATGCTGCTGGAAACGACATTGTTGCCCGTGTAACCACCATAGCCGGCATCAAGGAGAGTCTCGACCAGCTGGCCGTCACCTCGCGCCGGCTCCCATATTGTCCATTCGTGACTGAGGTAGGGAAGCAGG